>NZ_CBDDFJ010000026.1:0-102214 GCF_965227005.1 Roseococcus sp. | reverse complement strand
AGGCGTGACGTCCACGGGGAGAGCGGCGGCTGGCGACACTCCGGTGAGATGGCTTCGTGGGCCCCGCGCGTAAAGCCGCCGCCCTTGGCATCGCCGGGCGCAGGGTCCACATTATGACATAATTATTGCAGCGGAGGGCGGCCCATGGGCTCCGAGATTCTGCTGCTGCTCCTGGGCAGCGTGGCTTTACTACTCTGGGGGGTGCGGATGGTCCGCACCGGCATGCTGCGGGCCTATGGCACGCTGCTGCGACGCGCTTTGGGCACCGCTTCGCGCCGGCGGGTCAACGCCTTCGGCGGCGGGATCGTGGCGGCCTTCGCGCTGCAATCCTCCACCGCCGTGGCGGTCATCATCGGCGCCTTCGCGGGGCAGGGACTGGTCTCCACCTCGGCGGCGCTGGCGGTGATGCTCGGCGCCGATCTCGGCACCAGCTTCGCGGCCCAGCTGCTGGCGCTGGACGTGAAATGGCTCTGGTCGGTGCTGCTCTTCGTCGGCGTGCCCGTCTTCCTCTCGGCGCAGTCGGACCGGCGCAAGGGCACCGCGCGGCTGATGATCGGCCTCGGCCTGATCCTGCTGGCGCTCTCGCAGATGGAACACGCGATCGATCTGCTGAAGACCTCCCCCGTCATGGCGATGATCCTGCAGACGCTCGCGGCCGAGAAGCTGCTGGCCTTCCTGCTCGGCGCCCTCGTGACCTGGCTGCTGCATTCAAGCCTGGCCTTCGTGATGCTGACGCTCTCGCTGGCGAGCTCAGGCCTGGTCGGGCCGGAACTCGCGGTGGCGCTGGTGCTGGGCGCTAATGCGGGCGGGGCGGCCGCGCCCGTGCTCTCGCTCAGCAGCGCGGGGCCGGCCGCGCGGCGCGTCGCGATCGGGCATTTTATCATCCGCGGCGGCGCGGCGGCGATCCTGCTGCCCTTCGCCTGGCCGCTCGGCCAGGGGCTGAGCGCGGTCTTCGCCAATCCCGCCGTGCTGGTGGCCATGGCCCATACCGGCTTCAACCTCTGCGGCTCCATCCTGGGCATGCCGCTGATCGACGTGATCGGCCGGATGCTGGAGCGCTGGATCCCCGACGCGCAGCTCAGCGCCGATGCCGGCGCGCCGCGCCATCTGGACGCCTCCGTGCTCGACAGCCCCGCCGAGGCCCTGGCCTGCGCCACGCGGGAATCCATCGTCCTCGGCGAGCGGGTGAGCGCCATGCTCGCCGAATCCTGGAATGCCATCGAGACGGGCGACCCACGGCACATCAAGGCCGTCGCGCAGGCGGATGACGCGGTGGACCGGCTGCACGAGGCCATCAAGCTCTACCTCGTCCAGGCCTCGCGCTCGGAGATGGATCAGGAGGAGAGCGGCCGCGCGGTCGAGATCCTCGGCTTCATCATGAACCTCGAGCATGTGGGCGACATCCTCGACAAGAGCCTGATGGAGCTGGCCGAGAAGCGCGGCCGCCTGGGCCTTTCCTTCTCCGCCCAGGGCCTCGCCGAGCTGCGCGCCTTCCACGGGCGGATCATGGAGACGATGCGCCTGTCGCTGAACGTCTTCACCACGCGCGACATGGGCCTCGCCCGCCGCCTCTTCGCCGACAAGTCCGGCCTGCGCGCGGCCGAGCGTGACGCCGCGCATCTGCACTTCCAGCGCCTGCGCGAGGGGGTGGCGGAGTCGCTGGAGACCTCGGCGATCCATCTCGACATGCTTCGCGACCTCAAGCGCATCCACGGCCACCTGACCGCGGTCGCCTACCCGATCCTGGAGGCGGCGGGGGAGCTGGCCGAGAGCCGGCTGCGCGAGCGGGAAGCGGGTCTGACGCCGGCGAGGGCGTGAGGCTCGGCACGCTTTCCATTCTTTCGTCGCGCAGCGGGCCGCAGCGCGGCGCGAAGGCGCGGCTGGTCGGCGCCATTTTCTGAATCTGGGTCGGTCGGCGCGAAAACCTTCCGCGGGCTGCATCTGAGGCGGCTCCTCCGCCGTACCCCCACGCGTATCGGGGCCATGCAGGCTCCGGTCCTGGAGCGTGGATCCGGCGGAATGCGACTGACCTTTTACCCGGATGAGCACAGCGTGACGATCAGCACCGAGACCCACATCCTGCGCGTCGAAGCGGTCGGCCCATGGCTGTTCGAGGCGATGACGGCCCGCGACGTCCAGGGGCCGCTCGTCGATCTCGCCCGGGAACATGGGGCGCCGAAGCTGGAGCTCTTCGCCGCCGGGCGCGATCCGCCCCATCTTTCCGCGGGAATCGTCGCGGAGCACATAGCCTGGTCGGGCGATGTGTGAACGAAGCGCCGTCTAGGCCGGGCGCGGCTCCAGTAGCCAGGGCCGGCGCAGCGCGTCCCGCGCCTGGAAGGCGGCGATGGCGGCCTCGCGCGTGAGGGTCAGGCCGATCGGGTCCAGCCCCTCCAGCAGCATGGTCTTGCGCAGCGGCTCGACCGGGAAGGACATCACGATGTTCCCGCAGCGGATCTCCTGCGCTTCCAGATCGACGGTCAGCTCCGGCGTATGCAGCACGAGGGCCTGCAGCTCGGCCACCTGTTCGGCGGGCAGGCGGATGGGCAGCATGCCGTTCTCGAAGAGGTTGTCGTGGAAGGCCCCACCGAAGGAGGGCGCGATGACGCAGCGGATGCCGAAGCCCTGCAGCGCCCAGACCGCCGTCTCGCGCGCCGAGCCGCAGCCGAAATTCTCGCCGCCGATCAGGATGCGCGATGCGTCATAGGGCGCGCGGTTCAGGGCGCATTCGGGATTGGGCGAGCCGTCGGGCCGGTTGCGCCACATCTCCAGCGCATAGGGTCCGAGCTGGTCGCGCAGCAGTCCGGCCGAGCGCTCGACGCGGATGATCATGTCGGTGTCGACATTGGCCAGCGGCACGGGGGCGGCGACGCCGGTGAGGGTGGTGAAGCGGTCCATGATTCTCAGCTCCGCGGATCGACGATGACGCCGGCCAGCGCGGCGCGCACGGCCATGACGGGGCTGGCGAGATGGGTGCGCGCGCCCGGCCCCTGCCGCCCCACGAAGTTGCGGTTCGAGGTGGAGATCACGCGCTTGCCCGGGCCCACGATGTCGCCATTGGAGCCGACGCAGAGCGAGCAGCCGGGCTCGCGCCAGTCGAAGCCCGCCGCGCGGAAGCGATCGGCGAGGCCCTCGGCCTCGGCCGCGCGCTTCACCGCCTGCGAACCGGCCACGACCCAGGCGGTGACGCCCTGCGCCACGCGGCCGTCTCCCAGCGCCCCCGCCGCCTCGCGCAGGTCCGACAGGCGCGCATTGGTGCAGGAGCCGATGAAGACGTGGTCGACCGCGAGGCCGGCCATCTTCTGCCCCGCGCTCAGGCCCATGTAGTCCAGCGCGGCGGCCCAGGCGCGGCCGCGCGCCGGGTCGGGCGCGGAGGCGGGGTCGGGCGCGCAGCCGGTCACGGAGACCACGTGCTCGGGGCTCGTGCCCCAGGTGAGCTGCGGGCCGAGATCGGCCACGGGCACGACGTATTCGCGGTCGAAGACGGCACCCGGATCCGTGAAGAAGGCGGACCAGTTCGCCACCGCCGCGTCCCAATGCCCGGGGCCGGGCGCGTGGCGGCGGCCCTTCAGATAGGCGAAGATCTTCGCGTCGGGCGCGACCATGCCCATCTTCGAGCCGAGCTCGACGGCCATGTTGCACAGGGTCATGCGCGCCTCGGCGTCCAGCGCCTCGACGGCCGGGCCGGCGAATTCGATGGCGTGGCCGACACCCCCGCCCACGCCGACCACGGCCAGGGCGGCGAGCGCCAGGTCCTTGGCGGTGATGCCGGCGGGCGGCGTTCCCTCGAAGCGGATGCGCATGTTCTTCGGGCGGCGCTGCACGATGGTCGAGGTCGCGAGCACATGCGCCACTTCCGAGAAGCCGATGCCCCAGGCCAGGGCGCCGAGCGCGCCATGGGTGGTGGTGTGGCTGTCGGGGCAGACGATCAGCATGCCCGGCTGCGTCAGCCCGAGCTCGGGGCCGACCACATGGGCTATGCCCTGGTCGGGATGGTCCTGGCCGAAGAGCATGACGCCGTGCCTCGCACAGCCCTCGTTCATCGCGGCCAGGTGCCGCGCGGTCCAGGGCGCGCCGCCCACGCGGCCGGGGGCGGTGGAGACGACGTGGTCGACGATGCCCGTGGTGCGCCAGGGGTCGCGCACCGGCAGGCCGCGCGCCTCCACCACGCCGAAGGCGCCGGCGCGCATCTCCAGCAGGTATTGGCGGTCGACGTTGAGCAGATCCACGCCGGGGGCCAGCGTCTCGATCCGCTGCGCGTCCCAGAGCTTGTCCAGCAGGGTTCTCGGCATTCGTTTCTCCAATTTCTCGGCCGTTTTCTTAGCCATCCAGGTCGCGGGTCAGGGCCGCGGCCTCGCGCAGCAGCAGGGTGGTCATGGCGGCGCGATGGGCGGCGTCGCGAAAGCGGGTGACGGTGCCGCTGAGGGTGAGGGCGCCGGCCAGCACCCCGCCCTGGCGGAAGACGGGGATGCTGAGCGCGCCCACCTCGGGCGTGCGCTCGCCGAAGGAACCGTGGACCAGCGGGACATCCGCGCGCGGACCCTCGGCGAAGAGCTGCAGCACCTGACCCGCCGCGCCCTGCAGCGGCAGCACGGCGCCGATCGTCACCACGTCGCGCACCTCCTGCCGGCCCTCGACGCGGGCGAGGGCGACGCGGCCCTCGCTTTCGCGGATGAAGAAGGACGCCGCCTCCTGCGTCTCGGCGGCGAGGCGCGCGAGCACGGGCTCGAGGGCCGAACGCAGGTCGAAGGCGCGGCCATAGGCCTGGCCCAGCCGCAGCAGGACAGGCCCCAGACGGTAGCGCCCATCGGCCGTGCGCACCGCGTAGCGGCAGCGCTCCAGCGAGGCCAGGACGCGCAGCAGGGTGCTCTTGTGGGAGCCGGTCCGGCGGGCCAGCTCGGCCAGCGGGATGGCGCGCCCGGCCTCGCCCAGCGCGTCCAGCACGGCCAGGCCGCGCTCCAGCGCCGAGACCCCGGCGGAAGCCCAGCTTCCTCCGGCCGGTTCGACGGCGTCCCCTCCTGGCTCCTTGACGTTCATGCGCGCCGAGGTAATCCTCAATTCCAGAACGTGTATTCTGCTGTGGTGAATGGTCGCGCGTCAAGCGGCCGGGCAGGGTGCGGAGGAACGAGTCATGACCCAAAATCCGATCGGGCGTCGCAGCCTGCTGGCCACCCCGGCTTTCCTGACGGCGGGCGCGGCCCAAGCCCAGTCCCAGGCCCAGAGCTGGCCGGACCGGCCGGTGCGCGTCGTGGTGAACTATTCGGCGGGCGGCGCGGCCGATACCGCCTGCCGGCTGCTCCAGCTTGGCCTGTCCGAGGCGCTGGGCCAGTCCGTGGTCATCGAGAACCGGACCGGGGCCGGGGGCACCATCGGCGCGATCGCCGTCGCCCGCGCGCCGGCCGATGGCTACACCATCCTCTACGAAGCGGCGGCGCATGTCGTCGCCCCGCTGATGTTCCGCAACCTGCCGATCGATTACCTGACGGCCTTCTCTTATATCGGCCGCGCCACCATCCAGCCCTATGTGATGGTCGCCAATGCGAACTTCCCCGGCCGCACGACGCAGGATTTCATCGCCGCCGCCAGGTCGCGGCGCGATCCCGTCACCTATGGCACGCCGGGCGTGGGCAGCAGCGGCCACATCGCGGCCGAGGCCTTCGCCCAGGCCGCCGGCATCCGGCTGGAGCACGTGCCCTATCGCGGCGGTGCCGAGGCGGCCAATGCCCTGGCCGCCGGCGACATCGATTCGGCCTGCATCACGCTGTCTTCCGCCGGGCCCGTCGTGCAGGCGGGGCGCGCGCATTTCCTGGGCGTGACCGGGGCGAGCCGCGCCGCCAGCCATCCCGATATCCCGCCGCTGGCCGATGGCGGCCTGCCGGGCTTCGATTTCACCAGCTGGTCGGGCTTCATGGGCCCGGCCGGCATGCCGGAGGAGGCGATCCGCAAATTCGCCGCGGCGCTTCAGGCGGCCGGCAGCCATCCCGCGACGATGCAGCGCCTGGCCGCGAGCGGCTTCGAATCCGCCCCCACCGGCCCGGCGGATTTCGCCGCCCTGGTGGCGCGCGACCGCGAGGCCTTCGGGGCCGTGGTGCGCCGGGCCGGCATGCAGCCGGCCTGACGCGCACGGCCCTCAGCCCACGCCGTGAGCCTTGAGGAAGACCAGCATCTGGCTCCAGGCGGAGGCTGCCGCGTCCGGGCGGTAACTCGGGCGGTAATCCGCGTGGAAGCCGTGCGGCGCGCCCGGGAAGATCACCAGAGTGAAGGACTTTCCGGCAGCGCGCATGGCGGCCTCCATCTGGCGAAGGCCCTCCACGGGAATGCCCGTATCCGCCTCGCCATAGAGGCCCAGGATCGGGCATTTGATCTCGGGCACCAGCTCCGTGATCGTGCGCGGAGTGATCGCGGTCGCGGGGTTCGCCACGGGGCCGTAGAAGGCCACGCCGGCCTTTAGCCGGGGATTCTGCGCGGAATATTCCCAGACGTTCCGCCCGCCGCGGCAGAAGCCGATAATGCCCAGCTTCTCTGCACTGCCGCCCTCGCTCACCGCCCAGGTGCAGGTGGCATCGAGGTCGCGGTTGAGTTCGTCATCGGGCTTGCGCAGCGCGATGGCGGCGGCGGCCTGCACGTTCTCAGCTGTCTTCGGATCCCCCTGGCGCACATAGTAGTCGGGCGCGACGGCCAAGTAGCCCTGTTGGGCCAGACGCCGGCAGACGTCCTTGATGTATTCGTGCAGCCCGAAGATCTCCTGGCACACGACGACGACGGGCCATCCCGAACCCGTCGCGGGGCGCGCGCGGTAGCCGGGGATGGGCCGGTCCGCGACGGGGATCATGACGTCGCCCGCCACCAGCCCGGTGGTGGCGGTGGTAACGATGGTCTGGGCCATCACCGGCCCGGCCGCGAGCGTATAGCCCGTCGCCACGCCGAGGCCCGCGCCGCCGAGGAAACCCCTTCGACCCGGTCGCTCCAGGCGCGAGGGCGAGATCATCTCTTCGGCGGAGGGAAGGTCGGTGAGCTTGTTCATGGCGAAAGCATCCTCCTCGAAATGACGGATCAGCGGATGGGCGGCACGTACATCAGCCCGCCGCGGTTCCACAGGTTGTTCACCCCGCGCTGAAGCCCGATCGGGGTGTTCGGCCCGAGGTGGCGGTCATAGATCTCGCCGTAATTCCCGACCGCCTTGATGATGTTATAGGCCCAGCGGCGGTCCAGCCCCATGGCGGGGCCATGATCGCCCGACTGGCCCAGCAGGCGCCGGACCGCGGGGAGCGGGCTGTTCAGCATCTCGTCCACATTGGCCTGGGTGATGCCCAGCTCCTCCGCCTCGACCAGGGCGTAGAAGGACCAGCGCACGATATCCAGCCACTGGTCGTCGCCATGCCGCACGGCGAGCGCCAGCGGCTCCTTGCTGATGCGCTCCTCGAGGATGATGTGCTCGGACGGATCGGCGAAGGCGGTGCGGATGGCGGCGAGCTGGCTGGCATCGGTGGAATAGGCGTCGCAGCGGCCGGAGGCATAGGCGTTGCGGGCCTCGTCCGCGCGCTCGAAGACCACGGGGCGATAGGCGATGTTGTTGGCGCGCGCCCAGTCGGCGACGTTGAGCTCGCTGGTCGAGCCCGCCGTGGCGCAGATCGCCGCACCCGCGAGATCGCGCGAGTTGCGGATATTGGCCGAGCGGCGGACCAGGAAGGACTGGCCGTCGTAGAAATTGATCGCGGCGAAGTTCAGCGCATTGGCGGTGTCGCGCGAATGGCTCCAGGTGAAGGTGCTGGCGACGAGATCCACCGAGCCGGTCTGCACCGAGGTCGGCCGCTGGCCGCCGGCGACGGGCACGAAGCGCGCGCGATTGGCGTCCCCGAAGACGGCGGCGGCGACGGCGCGGCAGGAATCCGGATCGAGGCCGCGATAGACGCCCTGGCTGTCCGGCGCGCCGAAGCCCGGCGTGCCGGGGCTCACCGCGCAATCCACGCTGCCGCGCGCGCGGACGGCGCTGAGCGTGGGCCCGGCCGCGAGCTGCGCGGCGGCGAGATCGGGCAGGACGAGCACGGCCAGGAAGGCAAGATATCGACGCATCCAGGGAACCCTTGTTTCTGGTTTTGCCCAGCCTGCGGAATTTCGAGGCCGGGCACCAGAACTTCCGGGATTATCTGAACTTTCGCGATTATTCTGCGGCTTCGGCGAGGCTCCCCGGCGGCTCATAGGCGCGTACCGGCGGAAGATTGCCCTCGAAGCGCTCGACCTCGACGGAGGTGAGCTGCCCCGTGCAGCCCTGGGCCAGGCGCGAGGTGCCGACATCGCGCGTCAGCACGTTCGGATTGCCGTGCACGCAGAGCGGCGTCTCGGCCGCGGCATCGTCCGGATCGTACCAGGCGCCGGTCGGCAGGTTCACGATGCCCGGCGCCACATCCTGCGTGAGCTTCGCGGTGGCGAGGCAGGCGCCGCGCGCGTTGAAGAGGCGCACGATGTCGCCTTCGGCGATGTTTCTGCTCGCCGCATCGGTCGGGTGGATGCGCATCACCTCGCGCCCGCGCCGCTTGGCGCCCTGGCTGGTCGCGCCGAAATCGAGCTGGCTGTGCAGCTTGGTCGCGGGCTGGTTGGCGACGAGGCGCAGCGGGGCCTCGGCGGTCGGCACGTCCACGGGTTCGAGCCAGGTCGGATGGCCGGGGCAGTCGGGGTAGTTGAAGCCGGCGATGACCGGCGAATGGATCTGGATGCGGCCGGATTCCGTGTGCAGCGCATTGGCCTCCGGATCCTCGCGGAAGGCGCGCAGCACGCCGCCGTCATCGGGCGCGAAGGGGATCTCCAGCGGGCCCTCGCGCCAGAGCGTGTCGAGGTCCGGCGCGGGCAGGCCGCGCGCGGCCAGGGCCACGCGGGCGGATTCGTAGAGGAAGGCGAGCCATTCGCGCGCGCTGCGGCCCTCGGTGAAGGCCTCGCCACGGCCCAGGCGCTCGGCCAGGGCCGAGAAGATGGCGTAGTCGTCGCGCGCTTCGCCATAGGGCTCGGCGATGCGGTGCATGGGGATGATCAGCGGATCGGTCGGCGCGGCGCCGAGGTCCTCGCGCTCCATGGTGACGGTGGCGGGCAGCACGATATCGGCATGGCGCGCGGTGGCGGTCCAGGCGCTGTCGTGGACGATCAGCGTGTCCACCGTCGCGAAGGCGCGGCGCAGGCGGTTGAGGTCCTGGTGGTGGTGGAAGGGATTTCCGCCGGCCCAATAGACGAGCTTGATGTCGGCATAGGCGTATTCCTTGCCGTCGTAATCGAAGCGCGCGCCGGGATTGAGCAGCATGTCGGAGATGCGCGCGACGGGGATGAACTCGCGCACCGAATTCTTGCCCTGGTTCAGCGCGGCGACGGGCGTGGCCACGTTGCGCCGCCCGGTGTGGCCGAGCGCGCCGAGCGAATAATGGAAGCCGCCGCCGGGCAGGCCGAGCTGGCCGAGGGCGGCCGCCAGCACCAGCGCCATCCACACCGGCTGCTCGCCGAATTCCGCGCGCTGGAGCGAATGCGCCACGGTGACGAGGCTGCGCCGGCCGGGCAGGCGGCGGGCGAGGGCGCGGATGGTCTCGGCGGGGATGTTCGTGATGGGCGCGGCCCAGTCCGCGTCCTTGGGCTGGCCGTCCGTCCGGCCCATCAGATAGCCCTCGAAGACGTCCCAGCCATCGGTGTAGCGCGCGAGGAAGGCCGCATCATGCATGCCGTCCGCGACGAGGGTGTGGGTGAGGGCGAGCATCAGCGCCGTGTCGGTGTTGGGGCGGATGGTCAGCCATTCCGCGCCGGCCTCTTCCGGCAGGTCGTCGCGCAGCGGGCCGATCAGTACGAATTCCGCGCCACGGTCGCGCGCCGCCTTCATGCAGCCGCGCTCGATATGCTGGCTGATGCCGCCGCTGGCCACCATGCTGTTCTTCAGCGCCATGCCGCCGAAGGCGAGCACGATCTCGCTGTGCTCGGCGATCGCCTCCCAGGTGACGTTGCGGCGGGAGACGGATTCCATCGGCCCGACGATGCGCGGCAGGATCACGCCCGAGGCGCCCGCGCTGTAGGAGTTCACCGAGCGCACATAGCCGCCCAGCGAGATGTTCAGGAAGCGGTGCACCTGGCTTTGCGCATGGTGGAACCGCCCCGCGCTCGACCAGCCGTAGGAGCCGCCGAAGACCGATTGCGGCCCGTGCTTTTCCTTCACGCGCCGCAGCTCGGCGGCCAGCAGGTCGAGCACCTGGTCCCATTCCATCGGGATCATCTCGTCGCTGCCGCGCGTCGCATCGGGGCCCGGCCCGCGCTCCAGCCAGCCGCGGCGGACCATGGGCCGCGCGATGCGCGCCTTATGGCGCAGCGCGGCCTCCATATTGCCCAGGATGGGGCTCGGATCCGGATCGCCCGGATGGGGCTTCAGCTCGAGGCGCCCCTCGTGCCACCGCGCGGTGAAATTGCCCCAATGGGAGCTGTGCGGCAGGAAGGGGGGCGCTTCGGGCATGGGTTACTCCGGCAGGAAGTCGGCGACGGAGAGATAACGCTCACCCGTGTCGTAATTGAAGCCCAGAACGCGCGTCCCGGCCGGAAATTCCGGCAGCTTCTGCGCGATGGCCGCCAAGGTGGCGCCGGAGGAGATGCCGACCAGCAGCGCCTCCTGCGTCGCCGAGCGCCGGGCGTAGTCCTTGGCGGCGTCAGCCGTGACCTGGATCACCCCGTCCAGCAGGCTCACATCGAGGTTCTTCGGCACGAAGCCCGCGCCGATGCCCTGGATCGGATGCGGCGCGGGCGCGCCACCCGAGATGACCGGCGAGGCGGTGGGCTCCACGGCATAGACCTTCAGCTTCGGCCAGGCCTTCTTGAGCACCTGGGCGCAGCCGCTGAGATGCCCGCCCGTGCCCACGCCGGTGATCAGCACGTCCAGCCCCTCGGGGAAGTCGGCCAGGATCTCCTGGGCGGTGGTCTTCACATGGATGGCGACATTGGCCGGGTTCTCGAACTGCTGCGGCATCCACGAGCCGGGCGTCGCGGCCACCAGCTCCTCGGCGCGGGCGATGGCGCCCTTCATGCCCTTCTCGCGCGGGGTGAGGTCGAAGGTGGCGCCATAGGCCTGCATGAGGCGGCGGCGCTCGATCGACATGCTCTCGGGCATCACGAGGATGAGCTTGAAGCCCTTCACCGCGGCGGCCATGGCCAGGCCCACGCCGGTATTGCCCGAGGTCGGCTCGATGATGGTGCCGCCGGGCTTCAGCGAGCCGTCGGCGATGGCGGCGTCGATCATGGCGACGCCGATGCGGTCCTTGATGGAGCCGCCGGGATTGGAGCGCTCGGACTTCACCCAGACCTCGGCCTCGGGGAAGAGGCGCCCCAGGCGGATGTGCGGGGTATTGCCGATGGTGGCGAGGACGTCGGTCGCTTTCATGGGGTCTCTCCGTGGTGAGGGGATTTCGTCCCCCGATCCTTACGCTCAACACGTGGCGCGATTGTCCCGGCCACGCAATGCCGGGAGGATACATCGCGTGAATTTATCGTAAAATAGTCATTGCACGAGAATTTGACGTTTTATAGGTTGGTGCGGCGCACAATGAGGGGGCGGCCATCTGGCCTGCCGTCGCGAAGGCTGGCTTCAGCGTGCCTCGCCGCCGTGCGGCATCCTGTCTTGCAACCGGTTCGCCTCTTCCCAGATTTCCATCCGAAGGAGACCCGACGCATGACCCTCCTCACTCTCCCGCGCCGATCGCTGCTCGCCGGCGGTTCCGCGCTTGGCCTCGCGGGCCGGGCCCAGGCCCAGGGCGCGCAGACCCTGCTGAATGTCAGCTACGACCCGACGCGCGAGCTCTACCGCGAGTTCAGTGCGGCCTTCGCCGCGAACTGGGCCTCGCGCGGCCAACCGCGGCCCACCATCAACACGTCGCATGGCGGCTCCGGCCGCCAGGCCCGCAGCGTGATCGATGGATTGCAGGCGGATGTCGTCACCCTCGCTCTGGCCTATGACATCGACGAGATCGCCGAACGCGGGCTGATCGCGCGCGACTGGCAGAAGCGCCTGCCGCAGAATTCCTCACCCTATACCAGCACCATCGTCTTCCTGGTGCGGCGCGGGAATCCGAAGGGCCTGCGCGACTGGGGCGACCTGCTGAAGCCCGGCGTCTCCGTCATCACGCCGAATCCGAAGACCTCGGGCGGCGCGCGCTGGAACTACCTCGCCCTCTGGGCCTGGGCGCTGCGTCAGCCCGGCGGCAATGCGGCCAGGGCCGAGGAGGCGGTGGCCCAGCTCTTCCGCCAGGTGCCCGTGCTGGATACGGGTGCGCGCGGCTCCACCACCACCTTCGTGCAGCGTGCCCAGGGTGACGTGCTGCTCGCCTGGGAGAACGAGGCGCATCTCGCCTTGCAGGAATTTGGCCGCAGCGGGGTGGAGATCGTGTACCCCTCCTTCTCGATCCTGGCCGAACCGCCCGTCTCGGTCGTGGACCAGAATGTCGAAAGACGTGGGACCAGGACATTGGCCGAGGCCTTTCTGAATCATCTCTACAGCGAGGAGGGCCAGCGCATCGCCGCCAAGCATTTCTACCGCCCGCGCGACGAGGCGGTGGCGCGCGCCAATGCCGAGCGCTTCCCGCGGCTGGAGCTCGTGACCATCGACGAGGCCTTCGGCGGCTGGGCCGAGGCCCAGCGGACGCATTTCAACGACGGCGGCGTCTTCGACCGCATCTACCGACCAGGGCGATAGACACTTGAGCGCGCGCGCCGCCCCGCGACGCCACGCCCTTCCCGGATTCGGGCTGTCGCTCGGCGTGACGCTCACCTGGCTCGGCCTCATCGTCCTGGTGCCGCTGGCCGCGCTGGCGCTGCGCCCGTGGCAGCTGGGCGCGCTGGGCGTGTGGCAGGCCCTGGCCGAGCCCCGCGTGCTGGCGGCGCTGCGCCTGTCCTTCGGGGCGGCGCTGCTGGCGAGCCTGATCGCGGCGCCGATGGGCCTGCTGCTGGCCTGGGTGATCACGCGCTATCGCTTTCCCGGCCGCCGCGTGCTGGACGCACTGGTGGACCTGCCCTTCGCCTTGCCCACGGCCGTGGCGGGCCTCGCACTGACCGCGCTCTTCGCGCCGAACGGCTGGCTGGGCGCGCCGCTGGCCGCGCTCGGCATCCGGGTCGCCTTCACGCCGCTGGGGGTGGTGGTGGCGCTGGTCTTCGTCGCGCTGCCCTTCCTGGTCCGCACGGTGGAGCCGGTGCTGCGCGACCTTTCGGTCGACGCGGAGGAGGCAGCCGCGACGCTGGGCGCGACAAGGCTGCAGACCATCCGCCGCGTGGTGCTGCCCGCGCTGTGGCCCGCCTTGCTCACCGGCTTCGGGCTCGGCTTCGCGCGGGCGGTCGGCGAATATGGCAGCGTCATCTTCATCGCCGGCAACATGCCGATGGTGAGCGAGATCGCGCCGCTGCTCATCGTCACCAAGCTCGAGCAGTTCAACTATGCCGCCGCCTCGGCCATCGGCCTGGCGATGCTGCTGATGTCCTTCGCCGTGCTGCTTGCCCTGGGGCTGTGGCAGCGCGCGCTGCGGCGGGGGCGCGCATGAGCCCCGCCGTGGCCGATCCGCGCCCGCTGCGATGGCTCGCCATCGCGCTCGCGCTGCTGCTGGCCGTGACGATCCTGCTGCTGCCGCTGGCCGCCGTCTTCACCGAGGCGCTGCGGCGCGGCTGGGCGCCCGCGCTGGCCGCCATCGCCGAGGAGGATTCGCTGGCTGCCGTGCGGCTGACCCTGCTGGTTGCCGCCATCTCCGTGCCGGTGAACGCGATCGGCGGCGTGGCCGCGGCCTGGGCCGTCACGAAGTTCGATTTTCCGGGCAAGCGCCTGCTCGTCGCGCTGATCGAGCTGCCCTTCTCGGTCTCGCCCGTCATCTCGGGGCTGGTCTTCGTGCTGCTCTTCGGCGCGCAGGGCTACCTGGGCCCCTGGCTGCGCGCGAACGACATCGAGATCATCTTCGCGCTGCCGGGGCTGGTGCTGGCCACCATCTTCGTCACCTTTCCCTTCGTCGCCCGCACGCTGATCCCGCTCATGCAGGAGCAAGGGCGCGAGGCGGAGGAGGTGGCGGCCACGCTGGGCGCGGGCGGCTGGAACATCTTCCGGCGCGTCACCCTGCCCAACATCAAATGGGCGCTGCTGAGCGGCGTGCTGCTGTGCAACGCCCGCGCGATGGGCGAATTCGGCGCGGTCTCCGTCGTCTCGGGCCATATCCGCGGCCTGACGAACACCATGCCGCTGCACGTCGAGATTCTTTATAACGAATATATGTTCGTGGGCGCCTTCGCGGTTGCCTCGCTGCTTGCCTTGCTCGGCCTCGTGACCCTGGCCGCCAAGGCTCTGCTGGAGGCGGCGGCGCGGCGCCGCATGGGAGGTCCCGCTTGACCGTCGAGGTCGTGAACCTGATCCGCCATTTCGGCGAGACCGCCGCGCTGGAGGGCGTAAGTCTCGCCCTTGAGCCCGGTGAATTCGTGGCCCTGCTCGGCCCCTCCGGCTCGGGCAAGACGACGCTGCTGCGCATTCTCGCGGGGCTGGATTTTCCGACCTCGGGCGAGGTGCGGATCGCCGGGGCGGATGTCGCCAACGTGCCGGCGCGCGAGCGCGGGGTGGGCGTCGTCTTCCAGAACTACGCGCTGTTCCGCCACATGAGCGTGGCCGAGAACATCGCCTTCGGACTGCGCGTGCGCCCGCGCCGCCACCGCCCGGCCGAGGCGGAGATCCAAAGGCGCGTGCGCGAATTGCTGGAACTCGTGCAGATCCCCGAGCTCGCGCAGCGCTACCCCGAGCAGATCTCCGGCGGCCAGCGCCAGCGCGTGGCGCTGGCCCGCGCCTTGGCCATCGAGCCGCAGCTGCTGCTGCTGGACGAGCCCTTCGGCGCGCTCGACGCGCAGGTGCGCAAGGGGGTCCGCCGCTGGGTGCGCGGGTTGCATGAGCGCCTGGGCATCACCTCCATCCTCGTCACCCACGACCAGGAGGAGGCGATGGAGATGGCCGACCGCGTGGCCGTGATGCAGGCCGGGCGCATCGTGCAGCTCGACACGCCGCGCGCGCTGCTGGAGGCGCCGGCGACGGAATTCGTGGCCGGCTTCCTCGGCGAGGCGACGCGACTGCCCCTGCGCATCCGCGACGGCCGGGCCCGCGCCGCGGAATTCGGGCTGGACGACATCGCGGTGGAACTGCCGGACGGCGAGGCGGTGCTGTTCCTGCGGCCCCACGAGGTCTGGATCGAGCCGGCGCCGGCGGGTCAGGGGATCGTGCGCTTCGTGCGGCCCGAGGGCGCGGGCGGGCTGCGCGTCCTGGTGGAGATCGGCGGCCATATGATCGAGGGCGTCAGCGGCGCGGGCATAGCGCGCGGCGATGCCTGCCGCCTTCGTCCCCAGGCCGGGACGGTGTTCCTGGCCGGCGGGGGAAGCCAGCGCTGGCGGTGCGGCGGTTAGAGCAGATCCCGATCAGGCGGCTTCGCCTGATCGGGTGAAGATGCTCGGAAAAGCTCTGGCTCGGTTCAGAGCAGGAACCAGGCCTCTTCCATCTCTTCGCTGGCGGCTTCGTCCAGCTCCGCCGCCCAGGGTTCGCGCAGCAGGGCCGCGATCCAGGCCGACAGGGTCAGCACGCAGGTCAGGCCGAGGGGGAGGAGGTCCATGGGATGCATGCCCTCACTCCGCCGCCATGGGCTGGGCGAGGGCGGCGCGGCAGGCCTCGGCCCCCAGTCGCGCGCAGAAATCGCCGAAGCCTTCCCGCGGATCGCGGCGCTCGGCCCAGGCGTCGATCAGCGGTGCCAGCGTCGCGCCGACCCGGTTCAACGGCACTTTGTCGGCGATCGGGAAGTTCAGCCGCGTTCCCGCGAAGTCGCCGCCCACGAAGACGACGTACATCCCGGGCGACTTCCCGACCACGCCGATATCGCCCTGATAGGGCCGCGCGCAGCCATTGGGGCAGCCGGTCAGCCGCAGGCTGATCCGCTCGCCGAGCAGGCCGACCCGGCCGAGCTCGGCCTCCACCTGGGCGAGGATCGGATCGCGGACCCGCTCGCCCTCGGCCAGGGCCTGGCCACAGGTCGGCAGGGCCACGCAGGCGAGCATGGTGCGGGCGACGGGGGTGAAGGCCTCGGGCAGCGGCACGCCGTGGAAGCGCAGGATGGCCTCCAGCGTCGGCCGGTCGGATGCCAGGACGTCCGTGAGCAGGACGTCCTGGTTCGAGGTGGCGATCGGGTTCACGCCGAGCACGAGGGCCAGTTCGCGCAGCGCGGTGCGCAGCTGGACCTTGCCGTGATCGGCGATGCGCCCGGCCGGGACGTGCAGGCCGAACCACCAGCGCCCGTCGCCCTGCGCGTGCCAGCCGAGATGGTCGGGAATGTCGAAGCGCGGCAGCGCGGGGGCCGGGGCGAGGGGGCGGCCGAGATCGGCCGAGAGGCGCTCGCGCGCCCATTCCACGCCGTTCTCCGCCAGGACGTATTTGAGGCGGGCGTGCTTGCGGTCCGAGCGGTCGCCGTGGTCGCGGGAGAGGCGCACCACCGCCTCGGCTACCTCGAGCACCTCGTCGGGGCCGATGAGGGCGACGGCGTCGGCGATGCGCGGATAGGTGGCGGGCTTGTTGTGCGTCATGCCCATGCCGCCGCCGATGGTGACGATCCAGCCTGTGAGCTCGCCGCCGGCATCCGTCTGCATGACGAAGCCGAGGTCGTTGGCCAGCACGTCGGGCGTGTTGTCGGCCGGATGGGCCAGGCCGATCTTGAACTTCCGGGGCAGATAGGTCGGGCCGTAGAGCGGCTCGGCCTCGGCCGTGCCGACCGGCTCCTCGTCCAGGAAGATCTCGTGATGGGCGCGGCTCTTGGGCAGGAGCGCCGAGGAGAGCCGGCGGGCCTCCCACTCCAACCGGGCGTGGATTGCATCGCGGCGCGGGGCAGGGGAGGTGACGACGTTGCGGACCACGTCGCCGCATGCCGCCAATGTCGTCAGCAAGGCGGAATCCACCGCTGCGATGCTGGCTTTCAGGTTTTCGCGCAGAATTCCGTGGAACTGAACGCCCTGGCGGGAGGTCAGCCGCAGGCTGCCATCGGCATAGGTACCGGCGAGGTCGTCCAAAGCGAGCCATTGCGCGGCGGTGAGCCGCCCGCCCGGCGCGCGGACGCGAACCATGAAGGACCAGGCCTTGTCCTCGCCGGCCTGCTTGAGGGCGGTGGCGGTGTCGCGGTCGAACTGCTCGTAGGTTCCGTGGAATTTCAATAGGGTATACGACGCCTCGGAGAGCCCGCCCTTCATCGCATCGGCCGAGATCTCGGCCGCGATGGGGCCGCGCAGCCCCGCGCTTTCGGACTTGATGGTCTCGGCACCGCTCGGCTTCATTGCCATTCCTCGCACTGGCTAGTGGACATGGTGAAACCACGATTATACGATGACATCAAGTATCATTTTCTGGTATCAACGTGACATGAGCGTTCAATTCGCATCGGCCCTGGCGGGCCAGAGCTTCCGCCCCGGCGAGGTCTGGCTCGTCGGCGCCGGCCCCGGCGATCCGGAGCTGCTGACGCTCAAGGCCGTTCGCGCCCTGGAGCAGGCGGATCTGGTCCTGCACGATGCCCTTCCCGGCCGGGCGGTGCTGCGCCACGTCCGCCCCGGCGCCGAGATCGTCGCGGTCGGCAAGCGCAAGGGCGCCGCCCCCGTGCCTCAGGTGAAGATCAATGCCCGCCTGGTCGCGGGCGCGCGCGCCGGTCTGCGGGTGGTGCGGCTGAAGGGCGGCGATCCCTTCGTCTTCGGCCGTGGCGGGGAGGAGGCGCTGGCCTGCGAGGCCGCCGGCATCGCCTGGCGCGTGATCCCCGGCGTCTCGGCCGGGATGGCGGCGCCGGCCGCGGCGGCCATCCCACTGACCCATCGCGGAACGGCCGCGGCCGTCACCTTCGTCACCGCCCATGACGAGACCGGCGCGCTCCCCGCGCTCGACTGGCAGGCCCTGGCCCGCACCGGGGGCACGATCGCCGCCTTCATGGCGCTGTCGCGCCTCGATGAGCTGGCGTTGCGCCTGCTGGCCGGGGGCCTGCCGCCCGCCACCCCGGTCGCCATCGTCTCCCAGGCCAGCATGCCCGGGGAGGCGGGGCTGCGGAGCACGCTCGGCGCCTGCACGCTGGACGCCCGCCGCGCCGCCCTGCCGACGCCGGCCCTCATCGTCATCGGCAACGTCGTGGGGCTGCTGGCCCAGCGCGGCGCCGAGGCCGAGCACGACAGCCGGGCCTTCGCCGCGATCTGACCTCGCCTTTTCTGTTGTTCCAAGGACCCATCATGACGCTGCAATTCGGCTTCCCTCTGACCCTCGGCCAGGTCGCGCCCGATTTCGAGGCCGAGACCACCGAGGGCTCCATCCGCTTCAGCGCCTGGGCGCGCGAGTCCTGGGTGGTGATCTTCTCGCACCCCAGGGACTTCACCCCCGTCTGCACGACCGAGCTGGGCGAGGCCGCGCGCCTCAAGCCGGAATTCGACAAGCGCGGGGTGAAGGTCATCGGCCTCAGCGTGGACCCGGTGGACCGGCACGCCGCCTGGGCCGAGGACATCCGCCAGACCCAGGGCTATGCCCTGAACTTCCCCATGATCGCGGACCCCTCGCGCCACGTCTCGCAGCTCTATGGGATGATCCATCCCGAGGCCGATCCCTCGGTCACGGTGCGGACGGTCTATGTGCTCGACCCCGCGCGCAAGGTCCGGCTGACGTTGACCTATCCGCCCAGCACCGGGCGCAACTTCCTCGAGGTGCTGCGGGTGATCGACAGCCTCCAGCTCACCGATCGCCACAAGGTCGCCACGCCGGTAAACTGGGAGAAGGGCGGGCGCGCCATCATCGTGCCCTCGCTCTCCGACGAGGACGCGGCGCAGCGCTTCCCGCAGGGATGGCAGGCGGACCGGCCCTATCTGCGCTGGGTCGATGTCGCGGAATAGCGGCGCCGCCCCCGTTTGGCACGGTGCCGATTCGGCCGGTATCGGGAGCGAGCCGCTTCGGTTTCCGAGCGCCGACAGGGCCGTGCCGATGGATGTCTTCAGCTTCGTCGATGGCCGGATCGTCGCCATCGGCTCCTGCGACGCGGTCGGCTGCGGCCCGCTCGCGGTGACTTGCCGCGACGGCGCCGGGGCCGTGGTGGCCACCTTCACCATCGGGGAGTTTCTCTTCTTCCCGCGCGACGGCGAGACGGTCTCGCGCCGGGGCGTCTTCGTCCCCGCGCGCCAGCAGGCGGAACTGCTGCCGGGCTGGCTTGCGGATCCGTCGCCCTCGCCGCGTCGAATGGGCGCGGCGCTTCACTAGCGCATCACCCGGCCAGACGGAATCGTCTGGCCGGATAAAGATACTCGTAGAAACAAATGGCTAGAGCCTGCGCCGTGAGCTCTTGCGAACGGAGAAGGCTCCAGAGGGGGGCCGGGCGGCCCCTTCGTTCAGTTCAGGACGCGCAGGCCCTGCGCCAGATCGGCGATGAGGTCCTGGGTGTCCTCCAGCCCGATATGCAGCCGCAGCATCGGCCCGCCGAAATCGCCCGTGCCCGCCGTGCGGGTGACGAAGCCGGTGGTCGGCAGGGCCAGGCTCTCGAAGCCGCCCCAGCTCGCGCCGATCCCGTAGAGCTGCAGCGCGTTCACGAAGCGGAACATGTCGCTTTGGTCGTAGCGCGGATCGAGCACGACGCCGAAGAGGCTGCAGCCGCCCGTGAAGTCGCGCTTGAAGAGGGCGTGCTGCGGATGGGAGGGCAGGCCGGGATGCAGCACGCCCTTCACCTGCGGCTGCGCCTCCAGCCACTTCGCGACCTCCAGGCTCGCCTCCTCCTGCTGCTTTAGGCGCATCGGCATGGTCCGCACGCCGCGCAGCGCCAGCCAGCAGTCATCCGGCGAGGCGTAGTGGCCCATCGTATAGGCCGCGCCCCGGACGATGTGGTGGTCCTCTTCGGAATTGACGGTCACGCTGCCGAGCAGGATGTCCGAATGGCCGCCTACATACTTGGTCAGCGCCTGGATCGAGATGTCCACGCCGTGCTCGAAGGGCTGGAAGGTGTGGATGCCCCAGGTGTTGTCCAGCATCACCTTGCAGCCGCGCGCATGGGCCGCGCGCGCGATGGCGGGGATATCCTGGATCTCGAAGGTGTGGGAGCCGGGGCTCTCCGTATAGACGACCTTGGTGTTGGGGCGGATGAGCGCGGCCATGCCGGCCTCGTCCACGCAGGGATCGTAGAAGGTCGTCTCGATCCCCCAGCCGGCCATGAGCGTGGTCGCGAAGTTGCGCGCCGGGCCATAGACGCTGTCGGGGATCAGGCAGTGGTCGCCGTTCTTCAGATAGGCGGTCAGCGGCAGCGTCACCGCCGCGAGGCCGGTGCCCACGATGGTGCAATGGGTGCCGCCCTCGATCTCGGCCACCACGTCCTCCAGGGCGTAATGGGTGGGGCCGCCCGCCGTGCCGTAGGTCATGTGGCGCTCGAAGCGCTTGGCGCCGCCGTCGCGCCGCGCCTCGGCATTCGGATAGAGCACCGTGGAGCCGCGATGGATGGGCGGATTCACGAAGCCGTGGCTCTTCACCCCGGCCCGGCCGGCATGGCCGACGCGGGTGGCGAAGCCGAGCTTCTTGCGGTCGGAGGGATTGAAATCGTTCGGCATCACGCGCTGACCTTCGTGGTTTCCGGGCGGCTCGCCCATTCGGTCCAGGAGCCGTCATAGACGGCGGGTTCGGGCAGGCCGGCGCGCACCGCGCCGAGGGTGAGGATGCAGGCCGTCACGCCCGTCCCGCAACTCGTGACCAGCGGGCGCGCCCCGTCGGCGCCGGCCGCCGCGAAGCGGGCCAGCAGCGCGGCCTTGGGCAGCATCGTGCCATCGGCCGCGAAGAGCTCGTTGAAGGGAATATTCGCCGCCCCCGGCATATGGCCCGAGGGCAGGCCCGGACGCGGCTCGGGCGCGCTGCCCTTGAAGCGGCCGGCGGCGCGGGCGTCGAGCACCAGCTTGTCGCCCTTGGCCAGGACCTGCTTGAGGTCGCCGATGCCGAGCACGCGGCCGGCGATGAAATCGGCCACATAGGTGGCCGGCGCGGGGGCGGCGGCGGCGCCGGTCTCCACGGCGCGCCCCTCCTTCAGCCATTTCGGCAGGCCGCCATCGAGCACCGCTGCGTTCAGATGCCCGAAGAGGCGCATCAGCCACCAGCCGCGGGCCGAGGATTGCAGGCCCTTCTGGTCGTAGAAGACGATCCGGCTGGCATTGGACACGCCGAGCTGGCCCATGAGCTTCTCGAAGCGCGCCGCACTCGGGATCATGTGCGGCAGGGTCGCATCGGGGTCGGCCACCTCGTCGATGTCGAAGAAGCGCGCGCCGGGGATATGCGCCTCGAGGAACTTCGTCTTGCCGTCGAAGGGCTCGTTGGGCAGGTATTTGGTGGTGTCGAAGACGAGGAGGCCGGGCTTGCCGAGTTCGGCCGCCAGCCATTCCGTCGAAACAAGATCTTCCATGAACTAGCCCTCCACGAGCACGATACTGATGCGGCGGTTTTGCCGCCCTTTGTTTTCCAACTTGGTCACTTCCACACGGCCGATCTCGGCCGTGCTTTTCACATGCGTCCCGCCGCAGGGCTGCAGGTCCACCGGAGCTTCGAGATCGCCGATCCGCACGAGGCGGATCTGCCCGTTGCCGCGCGGCGGCTGGACCGAGAGCGTGCGCACCAGGCCGGGATTGGCGTCGAGCTCGGCCTCGGTGATCCAGCTGTCGCTGATCGCGTGGTCGGCGGCGATGAGCGCGTTCAGCCCCTCGGTCAGGAATTCCTTGGTCGGCGGCTCGGCAAGGTCGAAATCGAGGCGCGACTTGTCCGCGCCGACCTGCCCGCCCGTCACGCCCGCCCCGGGGATCAGGCTGCACAGAAGGTGCATGGCGCTGTGCATGCGCATGTGGCGGTGGCGGCGCTGCCAGTCGAGCGTGATGCGCACCTCGCTGCCCGGCGCGGGCAGGGCCGCACCCTCGGGGAGCTTGTGCAGGATGGCCTCGCCTTCGCCCTTCACGGCCTCCAGGATGGCGGCGTCCGCCCCCTCCCAGTGCAGGATGCCGCTATCGCCCGGCTGGCCGCCGGCGCGGGCGTAGAAGATGGTCCGGTCGAGCACGACGCCGGCCGCATCGGCGGAGACGACGCGCGCGGTCAGCTCCCGCAGATAGGAATCGGCGCGGTAGAGGACTTCGGTCATGAGCGGGTCCATTCGGTGCGCAGGCGCGCATGGTTCTGGCGCAGCCAGAAGAGGGTGAGGGCGCAGGTGGCGTTGCGGATCTCATTGGCGTCGAGCATCGCGAAGGCGCGCGCGGCGGGCATGACGAGCAGGCGGATATCCTCGCCCTCATGGGCCAGGCCGTGGGTGGCGGTGGCGTCTGCCTCGGGCAGGCGCGCGCGGCCGCAATAGAGGTGCATCAGCTCGTCGCAGCCGCCCTGGAGCAGCATGTACTGGCCGATCTTCTCGACGAGGTCCGGCGCGAGGCCGGCCTCCTCCTGCGTCTCGCGGCGGGCGGCCTCCTCGGGGTCCTCGCCCTGCTCCAGCAGCCCGGCCACGCATTCCGTGTGGATCGGCGGCAGGCCCGCGGCATGCACGGGCAGGCGGAACTGCTCGATGAGGGCGACGCGGTCCGTCCAGGGGTCGAAGGGCAGCATCGCCACCCCGCTGCCGCGCCGCCACAGCTCCCAGGTGAGTTCGGGCGAGCGCGCGCCGTCGAAGCGCTCGTAGGTGAAGCGCACCCGCTGCAGGGGGAAGCGCCCGCTCCAGACCAATTCGTCGTCTCGGATCTCGAGGCCCGGATAGGGCGCGATGGGGGGGGCCTTGGGTGGTCTGGCGCTCATGCTGGGCAGACCGTAACCTCCTCGCCTACGCCAGTCCATGAGCCCAGCTTTGCAAACTCCCACGCGTGCCGCCCGCCGGCGCGCCATTCTCGCGATCCTGGGCGCGGCCATCCTCTTCGCAGCGGCGGCCGCCTGCGTGAAGGCGCTGCATGGCGCGGTGCCGCTGGCCCAGCTGGTGCTGTTCCGCAGCCTCTTCGCCTTGCCCGTCCTGCTGCCGCTGCTGCGGCGGGCGGGCGGCTGGCGCGCGCTGCGGACCCCGAATCCGGCCGGGCATGTCTGGCGCACGGTCTTCGGGCTGATCGGCATGGCCACCGCCTTCTACGGCTATGCCACCATGCCGCTGGCCGCCGTCACGGCGCTCGGCTTCACCATGCCGCTCTTCCTGACGCTGCTGGCGGTGCCGCTGCTGGGCGAGACGGTGGGCTGGCGGCGCGGCTCGGCCGTGCTGGTCGGCTTCTGCGGCGTGCTGCTCATGGTGCGGCCCTGGGAGGCGGCGGGCGGCGACGTGCCGCTGGCGCCGAGCCTGGCCGTGCTCGCCGGCTCGCTGAGCTGGGCGCTGGCCATGATCACCATCCGCCGGATGGGCGAGGCGGGCGAATCCGGTGTCTCGATCGTGCTGTGGTTCGCCATCGGCGCCTCGGGCGTCGCGGCGATCGCGAGCCTGCCGGGCTGGGTCTGGCCCAGCGGCACGCAATGGCTGCTGCTGATCGGCATCGGCATGGTCTCGGCCCTGGCGCAATTGCTGATGACCGAGGCCTATCGCGTCGGCGAGCCGACCCTGGTCGCGCCCTTCGAATATTCCGGCATCGTCTGGACGACGCTTCTGGGCGCCCTCGTCTGGGCCGAGGCGCCGGATCTGTGGGACGGCGCGGGGATCCTGATCCTGGTCGGCTCGGGACTGTATATCTGGCATCGCGAGATGCAGCTCGGGCTCAAGCGCTGACCTTCCATGGCGGGGTCCGACATCCGCGAATTGCCCATGGTTGCCCCTTCGCCCGACACAGGTCACTTTCCGGCGATGTCCTCCGACACCCTCGTTCACGATCGCCTTCGGCTGCGCTGGATCCTGGCCCTGCTGGCGCTGCCGCTGCTCGTGGCGGGGCTGCGCTGGGCCTCCTTCCTGCCCTCGGTCATCGACTGGGACGAGAGCCTCTACATCCTCCAGGCGCGCGAATGGCTGCACGGCAACTGGCCGCTCTCGGGCGTGTGGGACATGCATCCGGTGGGCGCGCCGGCCGCCATCGCGGGGGCCTTCCTCATCGGCGGCGAGAGCCTGCAGACGGTGCGCTTCCTCGGCGCCTTCTGCGTCACGGCCACCGGCTACGGGCTGATCGCGCTCACCCGCGTCCTGGGCGCCCCGCGCAGCCTGGGCTACGCGGCGGCGCTGCTCTACGCCGCGCATAGCCTGCTGCTGGGCGGGCTGGCCTCCAACACCGAGATCATCTTCGCGCCGCTGGTCGTCTTCGCCATGGTGATCGCGCTGATGCCGGGCCGCCCCTGGCCGCGGCTCATCGGCATGGGCGCGCTGATCGGCCTGGCGCTGGTCATCAAGCCGGTGGTGGCGCCCGAGGGCTGCCTGATCTTCGCGCTCTTCGCCTGGCCCCTGCTGCGGGCGCGGCAATGGCGCGCGCTGCTGATCTTCGCCGCCGCCTATGCCGGGCTCTGCCTCTTCCCGACGGTCTTCGTGGGCGCGGTCTATTTCCTGCGCGGCGAATTCGGCATCTGGTGGGTCAGCACCATCATGGCGCCGCTCCATTACGCCGCGGGCCGCATCCCGACGGAGCAGATGCTCTGGCGCATCACCCTGGCCGCGCTGGGCCTGCGCTGGTTGCTGGCCCTGGCGGCGGCGGCGCTGATCTTCTCCTGGCGCGAGCCCGCCCTGCGGCGCCTGGCGCTGCTGGGGGCGGTCTGGCTGGGGGCGGCGGCGATCGCCGTGGCGGGGCCGGGCTTCTTCTTCCCGCACTACTTCCTGATCTCGATCCCGCCCCTCGCGCTGCTGGCCGCGACCGGCGCCTATGCCTTCACGCGCTTCGTGGCCGGGCATCGCGGCCGGCTGCTGCTCGCCGCCGTGGTCGTGTCCATCTGCGCCGATCTCGTGGCCGCCGATCTTTCGCCGCGCCTGAGCCGCGGTTTCGCCATGGGGGCCCCCGATACCCCCCGGCGCATGGCCGCGATGATGAACGACGAACTCCAGCCCGGCGACACGATCTTCGTGCCGAACTACCAGCCCGTGGTCTATTTCCTGGCGCATGCGAAGCTGCCCACGCGCTTTCCCTTCCCCGTCCACCTCACCGGCAATTTCTCCGACCTCGCCGGCGTGGACACCAATGCCGAGGTCAAGCGCATTCTCGATTCCCGCCCGCGCTTCATCGTGCTGGACCGCAGCGAGTGGTTCGCCATGCGCCCCTCGGCCATGACCATGCTCACCGAGGCCCTCGACGAGGGCTATGAACTCGCCGCCAGCTTCGTGGAGGAGCGCGGGACCGTGGAACTCTGGCGCCGCGTCGAGGCCGAGTGATGGAGGACACGCTCTTCCTCGTCTCCAAGGTCTTCTGGCTCTTCGCGCGGCCGAACACCTTCGCGCTGCTGCTGGCGGTGGTGGGCGCGCTGGTGCTGGTCCGCGGCCGCCGCTGGGGCCGCGTCCCGCTGCTTCTCGGGCTGGGCTGGTTCGTCGCCGTGCTGCTGACGCCGCTGCCGGCCTGGATCACCCTGCCGCTGGAGGATCGCTTCCCCCGCCCCGTCGAGGAGGGGCATGTGGATGGCGTCATCATCCTGGGCGGCGCGGTGGAGCAGCTGCTGACCGAGCGGCGCGGCATCCCCGCCCTCAACGGCGCGGCCGAGCGCATGACCGAGGCCGTGTCGCTGGCGCGGCGTCATCCCCAGGCGCGCATCCTCTTCACGGGTGGCCAGGGCAGCGTGATCTCCGGCCAGCAGACCGAGGCCGATGTCGCGCGCGCGCTCTGGGCCTCGATGGGCCTGGAGGGCGAGCGCGTGGTCTTCGAGAGCGAGGCGCGCAACACCTGGGAGAACGCCGTCTATTCCCATCGCGTGGCGGGCCCGAAGCCCGGCGAGCGCTGGCTGCTGGTGACCTCGGCGAGCCACATGCCGCGCTCGGTCGGCTGCTTCCGCCGCGCGGGATGGGAGATCACCCCCTGGCCGGTGAACTACTCGACCGCGCCGGGCGGGCAGGGCTGGTTCGACCCGCCCTTCTCCTTCCGGCTGGGGCAGGCGGAGTGGGCGGTGCGGGAATATATCGGGCTCATCGTCTATCGCGTCCTCGGACGGACCAGCGCGCTCTTTCCCGCGCCCTGACCTAAGCGAGGTCGCGCCGCATGATCGTGACGGGATGGTTGTTGTCGACCGTTTCCTCGATCACGTACCAGCCGAGCTTCTCGTAGAGCCCCTGCGAATCATTCGTGTAGAGGTAGAGCGATTCATCGCCCACCCGGCGTGCCTCCTCCTCCACTGCGGCCACGAGGCGCCGCGCGCAGCCTTGGCCACGGGCCTCCGGCACGACGTAGACGCCGGCCAGCCAGGGCCCGATGTCGTTGCGGATTTCCAGATCGGCGGACACGAAGCTCGCCGTGCCGCAGGGCGTATCGCCCGCCAGCAGCACGAAGCTCTGCGGCGTGCCGATCTCGGCCGTGGCCTCGGAGACGATTTCGCGGACCTCTTCCAGGCGGTGGCCATTGGGTTGCCAGAAGGCGTCCCACAGCCAGTTCGCCACGAGGGGCACGAGGTCGGGCCGGTCGGCGATCCGGACGATGCGCCAGGTCGCCCCATTCGCGGATCCCTGGCTCACAGCGTCAGGATCCGCTCCGGATCGGCCCGGCCGGTCGCGAGGTCGATCAGGCCGCGCAGATTGCCGCGGAAGCGGCCCCAGCGATCCACCTCGGGCTCCGGCATCGGCGAGCGCGCGAGATTCATCGCGCAATGCCGCGCGACCGAGCGCAGCGCGTGGCTCCAGGGATAGCTGCCCTTGCGCGCGAGATAGACGGGATTCACCACCTGCGAATAGCCGAGCTTGATGCCGGGAACGCGCCCCTTCTTCGTGCCCAGATGCACGCCGCGCGCACCCTCCAGGCGGTAGATCTCGCCGTAGGGCAGCAGGCGGCGCGTGAGGTCGAGATCCTCGTACCAGCCGTAGAGCGGCAGCTTCTCGTCGAAGCGCAGGTCGTGCGCGCGGACGGGCGCGAGGCGCAGCGCCATGTTGCAGCCATAGCCGTTGAAGTGCCCGTGAAAGGCGAGGAGATCGGCGGGCGGCGTGTCGGCGGCCAGCATCGCGCGCGCGGCCTCGACCTCGATGCCCGGGCCCTTGGCGCCGTCGGCGATGACGGTCCCGGTGGCGACGGCGCATTCGGGATGGGCGGTCAGCACGCCCTCCAGCGCTTCCAGCCAGCGCGGCGCGGCGAGGAAGTCGTCATCCAGGAAGAGCACGGCGTCGCAATCGCCGATGGCATCGAGGATGCGGTTGCGCTGGCGCGGCAGGCCGGCCTGGGCGGTGAGGAATTCGACGCCGGGGAAGCGCGCCGCCAGGCCCGTCACGTCGTCCTCCGTGACGTGGCAGATGACGATGCGATCCGGCGCGCGGGTCTGGCGGTCGAGCTCGGCCAGCACCTCGCCCAGGATGGCGGGGCGGCCCCGCGTGGCGATGCCGACGGCGATCCTCATGCGAGGCTTTCCAGCGGCGCGGGATGGGGCAGGGCGCGGGAATCGGCGGAAAGGAAGCCCGAGAGCCGGCCCTGGAAGGTGGCGAGGTAATAGCGCGCGTTCAGCAGCCGCCCGCGCAGCAGCGAGACGCCCGCGCCCGCCAGGGGACGATAGAGGAAGGGCGCCCATACGCCCGCCGGCACGCCATGCCGGCGCAGCGCGAATCCGAGGCCCAGGCCGTATCGGCCGGCGCGCGCCACGGCCTCGGGCGTGAGGCGCTTGTCGGGATGGACCACGCGCAGCTCCGGCGCGTAGCGGGCCGTGAGGCCCCTGGCCATGGCGCGGCAGACGAGGTCATTGCCCTCGGCCGAGCCGAAGCGCGCGCCGGGGCCCATCGCCTCGTCGAAGCCGCCGAGCTGCAGCGCCACGTCGCGCCGCAGCCAGAGGTTGAACTCGATCACGCTGGTCCAGACGTTGCGCAGCGTGATCGCCCCGCCGGTCGCGTTCCAGCGGCCCGAGCCGAGGCCGCCCTGCGGCGCGGCGGCGGGGCCGGTGAGGAGGGCGAGCGTCGCCTCCGCCTCGAAGGCGGCGCGCACCTGGCCGAGCACGCCGGGCGGAAAGACGCAGTCGTCGTCGGGGAAGCCCACGAGATCGCCGGCGGCATGCCGCAGGCCGAGATTGCGCCCGGCATTGGCATGGGCGCGCGGGCTGCGCAGGTGCCGCAGCTTCAGGCGCGGGGCATAGGCCTCGACCAGCGCGTCGAGACGGCCGTCCTCGTTCTGGTCGACGAGCAGCACCTCGAAGGGGGCGGTGGCATCGGCCAGCAGGCTGTCGAAGAGCGCGCCGATCTCGGCGACGCGGCCCTTCGTGGAGACGACGAGGGAAATCACGTCGCCTCCGATGACCGAAGCGCCGCAGGCGCGGAGGGCTGAATCGGCGGCGCGAGGTCTCGTCCGACCACTTCCAGAAGCTTGCGGCGGAACTCCGCGATGCTGAACTGCTGCGCCTGGGCGTGGCAGGCCTGGGGCGTGAAGGCGGCCTCCCTCGCGACGAAGGCGCGCACGGCGGCGACGATGGCGTCCGCGCTCTGCTCCTCGAAGAACAGGCCGGTCGTGCCCTCCGCCACGATGTCGCGCGCGCCGCCACGGCCATAGACGATGAGCGGCGTGCCGCAGGCCTGGGCCTCGACCATCGCGATGCCGAAATCCTCCTCGGCGGCGAAGACGAAGGCGCGCGCGCCCTGCAGCAGCGCGATGAGTTCCGCCTGCGGCACGCGGCCGCGGATCTCGATGTTCGCGGCGCCCTTCGCCGCCTCGGCGACGAGCGGCGCGGAGGGGCCGTCCCCGGCCACGACCAGCTTCAGATCGGGCATGCGCGCGAAGGCCTCGGCCACGAGCTCGATGCGCTTATAGGGCACCTGGCGCGAGGCCACGAGGAAGTGGGTGCGCGGCGCCGTGCTCAGCGGGAAACCCTCGAGATCGACGGGCGGGTGCAGCACCTCGGCCTCGCGCCGCCAGACCTTGCGGATGCGCTCCACGATATAGCTGGAATTGCCCAGGATCACGTCGGGCCGCGCCGAGCTCAGCTGGTCCCAGGCGCGCAGCTTGTGCAGCAGCCAGCGCGTGTAGAGCCCCTTGAGCCCGCGCGTGAGCTTCGCCTGACGCAGATACTGGTGCTGCAGGTCCCAGGCATAGCGCATGGGGCTGTGCACATAGGAGACGTGCTTCGTCCCCGGCCCGGTGATGACGCCCTTGGCCACGGCATGCGACGAGGAGACGACGAGGTCGTAGCCCTGCAGGTCGAACTGCTCGACCGCGAGCGGCATCAGCTGGAGGTAGTTGCGGAACATTCTTCTCGCAAGCGGCAGGCGCTGGATGAAGCTGGTGCGCGGCACCTTGCCGCCCAGGAAGCCGCGCTGGTTGTCCGGCAGGAAGTCGCAAAGTGCGTAGAGATCGGCCTGCGGAAAGCAGGCGAGCATCTGCTCCACCACGCGCTCGGAGCCGGCGTAGCTGTCCAGCCATTCATGGATGATGGCGATCTTCATCGCGGCAGATATCCCAACAGTCTTCTTGCCGCTGCATCCCAGGAGAAACCGGCAGTACGATGGCGGCCCGCGGTCGCGATCGAGGCACGGAACTCCGCATCGTCGGCGAGCTGGCCGATGGCCTCGCCCAGGCTCGCGGGCCGCGCCGCGTCGAACCACAAGGCGGCCTCGCCGCAGACTTCCGCGACGGCGCCGATCCGGCTCGCGACCACGGGGCATCCGCACCACATGGCCTCGACCGGCGGCAGGCCGAAGCCCTCGTAGCGCGAGGGAAAGACGAGGCAGAGCGCCGATTCATAAAGCGCGCGCAGCTCCGGATCGGAGACGCGGCCGAGCGGGCGGATGTGCTGGTCCAGCTCCGCGCCGCCCTCCTGGCGGAAGACGCCGGCATCCTTCGCCCCGGCCACCGCGAGAACCAGTCCGCGCGCGCCCAGCGCGCCGATCGCGTCGCGCAGCGCGGCAAGATTCTTATGCGCCGCGCCCGTGCCCACGACGAGCGCATAGCCCTGCGGCGCGAGGCCGTGGCGTTCCAGGATCGCGCGGTCGGCCGGCTCGCGCAGGATGTGCTCGCCGCCCTCCAGCGTCACGCCGATGTCGCGGTCGGCGATGCCGAGATTCGCGACGATCCGCCCGGCGGAGAATTCGGAGACGCTGAGGATGCGCGCGCCGCGAAAGACCAGCATCCGCTGCATCGTCCGGTACCAGTTCCGGAAGGGCCAGGAATAGCTCTCGGGCGTGTCGAAGACGCCGGCGTCGTGGATCACCACGGCCTGGTTGCCGGCGGCCAGAAGCGGGCCGGTATTGCCCAGATTGAGCAGGAAATCGCCCGACAGCGCGCGCGGCAGGTCGATCTGCTCCCAGGCCTGGCCCGTCCGGCTGCCGACGATCTTCGGCGCGAGGAAGGGGAAGGCCTCCAGCCCCTCGGCCCCCGGCGGCGCGACGAGCCGGATCGGCGGCGCCTCGCCGGCCGCGACCAGCGCGTCCAGAGCGCGCGTGATCTCGCGCGCATAGCGCTGCACGCCGGTGAGGCCCTGGGTGAGGAAGCGGCCGTTGAGAACGATCATGCGAGTTCCGATTGGAGCAGACGGCGCACCTGCCAGGGCCGCCGCAGCAGCGGCCGCAGCGTGGCGCGCTCGATCGGCGTGAGCGCGCGCAGCGTGGCGGCCGCGACGGCCAGGAAGCCGGGCAGGGCGATGGCGATGGCCCAGCGCCAGTCCGCCGCCAGCACCGTCGCGCCCAATGCCGCCAAGGCGAGGATCAGCGGCAAGGCGAGGGCGCGCACGGAGGCGCGGGCCGGCGGATAGAGCCAGCCCGCGAGCCAGAACTTGCCGATGCAGTCGGCGAAGGCGCGCAGCCCCCAGGCCACCGCCGCGCCCTCGATTCCGAAGAGCCAGAGCATCAGCGCCGAGACGGGCAGGAAGATCACCACCTCGGCCATCACGAGCTTGGCCGTGGCGTCCGGGCGGCCCATCGCATCCAGCAGCGCATTGGCCGAGAAGGAGGCGCAGGAGAAGAAGATGCCCGCGGCCAGGATGCGCAGCACCATCCCGCCATTGGTCGCGAATTCCGCCCCCAGCCACAGCCGCAGCGCCCAGTCGCCCGCGCCGGCCAGGACGAGGCAGGGCGGCAGGGTCAGCAGGATCATCATCATCGCGCCCCGCCGCAGCAATCCGGCCGTGACCTCGGGCAGGGTGCGGAAGGCCGAGGCCATGGCCGGCAGCAGCGCCTGGGCGATGGCGATGGGCAGGATCCACATGCGCAGCACGAGGTCGAGCGGCGTGGCGTAATACGCGACGGCCGCCAAAGTGAGCATGGCGCCGATCAGGAAGCGGTCCGCATAGAGCAGGGCCTGGTTGAGGATGGAGGAGAAGGTCATCCAGCCGCCGATCCGCAGCAGCGGCAGCACCATCGCGGGACTGCCCACGGAAAGCCGGGGCAGGAGCGGCCGCGCCAGCCACATATAGGAGAGCGTATTGGCCAGGCGGCAGGCCACCAGCGACAGCATCACGGCGACCAGGCTCGGCCAGACCATCAGCAGCAGAACGGGGCCGACATAATACATGGCCGCGACGGGGATGGTGACGAGGTTGGCTGCGGCGAACTTCTGATGCGCCGCCAGCACGCCCCAAAGGGCGGCGTTGATGACGATGAGCGGCGCCGAGCAGGCCAGAATCCGGAAGGCGATCAGCGCCTCCTCCTGCAATTCGGGCGGCACATTGAGCGCGCCTTTGATCATCCAGGGCAGGATGGACCAGAAGACGAGGGCGCCCAGCGTGGCGAATCCGCCCAGCGCCACCATGGCCGTGCCGACCAGCTTGCCGGCTTGGGCATCCTCGCCCTCGGCCATGCGCTCGGAGAGGCCGCGCGTCAGGGCCGGGCCGATCCCCAGGTCGAAGATGCCGAAGACGCCGACCAGAGCGAGGGCGAGCGTGAAGAGGCCCCAGCGTTCCAGCCCCATCTCGCGCACCAGGATGGGCGTGAGGACCAAGGCGAGGAGCAGGGGCAGGCCCCGGCCCAGCGCATTCCAGAACATGCCGGAGATGAGGCGGCGCGCACCGGCCCGCGCCTCGATGGTCTGGCTCATGGATTGATGCGCCTTGGTTGAAGGCGCCGAACCTAGCTCAGCAGGCCCCGCGACGCGACAGCACGGCCATGGGCGTGCGGGCCAGGATGGTGACGTCCGTCCAGATCGAGGGGCGGGAGACATAGGCCACATCGAGCGCCACGCGCTGGGCGTAGCTGGTGTCCGAGCGACCCGAGACCTGCCACAGACCCGTCAGGCCAGGGCGCACGCTCATATAGTGGGCGGCGGCCGCGCCGTAGAAGTGGTCGAGCTCGGTCTGGATGACCGGGCGGGGGCCGACCAGGCTCATCTGGCCGAGCAGCACGTTGATCAGCTGCGGCAGCTCGTCGAGCGAGGTGGCGCGCAGGAAGCGGCCGAGGCGCGTGATGCGCGGATCGTTCTTGAGCTTGTGGGTGGCTTCCCACTCGGCGCGCGCCGCGGGGTCGCGGGCCAGCAGCGCCTCGAGGCGGGCCTGGCTGTCGATGACCATCGAGCGGAACTTGAGGCAGGCGAAGTCGCGACCGTTGCGGCCCACGCGGTGGTGGCCGAAGAGGGCAGGGCCGCCGTCGAGGCGGATCGTCAGGGCGATGGCGAGCATGAAGGGGGCCAGAACCAGCAGCAGCAGCCCGGCGCCGGCCGCGTCCATCGCGCGCTTGAGGGCGGGCCTCGCCCCCTCGCGCCATTGGGCGTGGGGAGGGGCCATGATCACGCTGGGAGCGCGGTATTCGCCACCCATCCGCGTTTCGCGGAGGGTCACTTCACGCTGCAGGGACGTAAAAGCGTCCAACCCGGGCATCTTGCCTCGCTCACCGCGACTGGGGCCGAAGCGCCCTGTCGCCGATCTGATCGCGGCGCGGGATCGGATCATCCGCTCCCTGGCCACGATGGGAGATAACCCCCCATCGCGGGCGGCAATCTGGCCCGCTTGGGGCAGGAATGTGGCAACGCAAAAAAACTGATGCCTTGCCGGCAAGAAGCTGAAATGCCACGACGAATGGAGTTGGCCTGGAGTTCTTGGTGTCCCGTTTCGCTTATCCCGCCTCATGCGCTCTGGGAGCAATCCTGGCGATCCATCTGTTCGGGCTCGATTTCATCTGGCCGCGAACCGGGCTGGATTGGCGGCCGGTCGGTGACGCAGCGCAGCATGCGATCGCCCAGCGGCATTTCCTGGCCGATGCCTGGCAATGGCCGCCGCTCCAGGTGGGCACGCTCGGCAATGTGAACCTGGCGTTTCTGGACGGAATTCCGGCACTCGCCCTCCCGCTGAAGCTCTTCGCCTCCTGGCTGCCCGAAGGCTTCCACGGAATCGGGATTTTCTATGCCTTGGCCTGGACTCTTCAGCCTATGGCGGCGGTCTGGGCGCTGCGCGGGGCGGGGGTGCGGGGCTTCTGGCCGGCCATCGGCGTGGCCGCGATGGCCAGCGCCATGCCCGCCTTCATCCTCCGCTACGGCCACGCGGCGCTCTGCGGGCATTTCGTCATTCTGGTGTCGCTCGGGCTGTATTTCCGGCTGGTGGAATCGCCGCGCTGGTGGTGGATCGCCGTGCCGTGGCAGGCGGTGGCGCTGCTGATCCATCCCTATCTCGCGCTGATGTCGCTGGCGCTGCTGGCCGCCGTGCCGCTGACGGTGCTGCTGCGCGGCGAGCGTTTCTGGCGTGCGGGAATGGGCGCGGCCTGCGCGGCGGCCGCCATGATCGGCGTGATGGCGCTCTTCGGCTATTTCGGCGCCTCGGGCGACGGGGGCTATGGGCAATATGCGCTGAACCTGCTCTCGCCGATCTGGCCCTTCCGCTCGTTGATGCTGGGCGGCTGGGTCTCGGCCGAGGTGGACGCCACCGGCCATGGCGGCTGGGAGGGCTATAACTGGCTCGGCATCGGCCTCTGGGCGGCGCTGATCGCGGGCGTGCTGGTGGCGCGGCGGCAAATCGCGCCGGGGCTGCGCGCGCATGCGGGCCTCGTCCTGGCGCTGCTGGCGCTGACGGCGATCGCGGTCTCCTTCCGCATCGGGATGGGCGGGCGGATCGTGCTGGACCTCGGCCCCGCGCCCGGCTTCCTGGAGCAGTTCCGCGCTTCTGGCCGGTTCTTCTGGCCCGTGGGCTATGCGCTGATGATCGGCGCGGCCGTGCTGCTCGCCAGCCGCGGCTCGCGCGGGGTCGTGATCCTCTGCGCCTGCGGCCTGCTGCAATTCATGGATGCGGCGCCGATGCGCGATGGCCTTCGCAACTGGGCGCGGCACCACGCGCCCTGGACGGTTGAGGCCGACGCGCTCCGCCCGCTCTTCCGCGAGGCCAGCCGCGTCACCTTCCTGCCCTCCTGGCCCTGCATCGCGGCCGAGGACGACGCGGCGCGCATCCGCACCCTGGAGTTGCTGCTGCTGGCCAGCGAGACGCCGCGCCCGGTGAACACGATGTATGCCGCGCGCTGGCGCAGCCCGCCGCGCTGCACGGATGCCGAGGTCTCCGCCTCGCCGCTGGCGCCGGGCGAATTGCGCGTGGGCCAGGCCCAGGCCGGGCTTTCGGGCTTAGCCTGCCGCGCGGTGGGGGACCTGACGGTCTGCCGATGAGGGCAGGTGCCGCTCGACCAAATAGAGCGGCCGCCCCTTGGTCTCGTTGAAGATGCGGCCGAGATATTCGCCGATGATGCCGAGCGTGATGAGCTGCACGCCGCCGAAGAAGAGAATCACGGCCATCAGGCTCGGATAGCCGGCCGTGGGATTGCCGAAGAAGATCGTCCGGATGACGAGCTGCAGCAGATAGACCCCGGCGAAGAGGGCGGTGGCGAGCCCCAGATAGGTCGCGATCTTCAGCGGCCCCACGGTGAAGCTGGTGATGCCCTCGAGCGAGAGGTTCCACAGCTTCCAGTAATTCCACTTGGTCTCGCCGGCGGCGCGCGGCGCGCGTTCATAGGGCACGGCGACGGAGGGGAAGCCCACCCAGGCGAAGAGGCCCTTCATGAAGCGGTGCTGCTCGCGCAGCGTCAGCAGCGCGTCGAGCGAGCGGCGCGACATGAAGCGGAAATCGCCCGTGTCGCGCGGCAGCTGCACCTTGCCGCCGAGGCGCTGCATCAGCCGGTAGAAGGCCGAGGCCGTGGCGCGCTTGAGGATGTTCTCGCCATGGCGGGCGCTGCGCTGCGCATAGGCGACGTCATAGCCCTGCTGCGCGGCCGCGATCAGCGCGGGGATGACCTCGGGCGGATCCTGCAGGTCGGCGTCGATGACGATCACGCCGTCGCTGCCGCGGCTGTGGTCGAGCCCGGCCGTCAACGCGATCTCCTTGCCGAAATTGCGCGAGAGATTGACGATCGCCACCCGCGCATCCGCCGCCGCCAGGGCCGACATCACGGCCAGCGTCGTGTCGCGCGAGCCGTCATTGACGTAGACGACCTCCCAGGGCCAGCCCATCGCGTCCATCACCGGGACGAGGCGGGCGTGGAATTCGGGCAGGACCTCCTGCTCGTTGTAGCAGGGGACGATAACCGAAAGGGCCGGGGGGGCAGGGCTGGATTGCATGCGGCCCCTCATGGCAACGGATCAAGGCCATTCCTGGGCGATATTCGATACAGGCCCGGCCAGAACGCGGATCGCCGGTCGCATTCCACCATTTCGGCCCTCGTCCATCCTTCGCAGCGGCGTGCATCGGGTCTAGCTTTCGACGCTCCAAAGGAGAAGTTCCATGCTCACCGCCCAAGCCTCCGGCGTCTGCGTCATTTGCCCGACGCCCTTCACGCCCGATGGCGCCATGGACGAGCGCAGCGCCGCGGGCATGACCGAGGCCTATGCGGCGGCGGGCGCGACGGGCCTGACCATTCTCGGCATCATGGGCGAGGCCCCGAAGCTCGACGCCGAGGAGGCGATGCGCCTGGTGCGCGTGGTGCTGAAGCACGCGAAGGGCCTGCCCGTGATCGTGGGTGTTTCGGCCGCCGGCTATGCGCCGATGCGCGCCTTGACCGAGCGTGCCATGGACGCGGGCGCGGCCGGCGTGATGATCGCCCCGCCCACCGGCCTGCGCGGCGACGACACGGTGCTCTCCTGGCTGCAGGGCGCGGCCGAGGCCGTCGCGCCCGCCCCCTGGGTGCTGCAGGATTTCCCCCAGGCCACGGGCGTCACCATGCCCGCGCGCGTGATCGCGACCCTTGCGGCCGATCCGCGCTGCGTGATGCTGAAGGCCGAGGAATGGCCCGGCCTCGACAAGATCACGACTCTCGTCGGCATGATGGCCAAGGGCGAGATGAACCGCATCGCGATCTATGGCGGCAATGGCGGCATCTTCCTGCCCGAGGAGACGCTGCGCGGCGCCGACGGCATCATGACGGGCTACGCCTTCCCGGAGATGCTGAAGAGCGTGCGCGAGCTCATCCTGGCCGGGCAGCGCGACGAGGCGATGGACCTCTTCGAGGCGCATCTGCCGCTCATCCGCACCGAGCATCAGCCGGGCCTGGGCCTCGCCGTGCGCAAATACGTGCTGATGCGCCGCGGGATCATCGCGCATGCGACGGTGCGCGCGCCGGGGCCGAAGCTCTCGGACGCCACGCGCGCGGAAGTCGACGCGATGCTGGCGCGCCTGGCGCAGCGCGACCCCGTCGCGCTGAAGCTCGCGGCGGAATGAAGCGCCCGAGGGGGCGTTTTGCTCTGGTCACCGGTGCCCGGCAGGGCATCGGCGGCCTTCGCATCCCATGAGCGACGAGGACGACGACGACGAGGGGCCGCCCGGCGTTCCCGCCGGCACGCCCTTCTACATGACGCCCGACGGCTTCGCGGCCCTCCAGGCCGAGCTCCACGAACTCTGGCACGGCGAGCGCCCCAAGGTGACGGAGATCGTCTCCTGGGCGGCCGCGCTCGGCGATCGCAGCGAGAACGCGGATTACCAATACGGCAAGCGCCGCCTGCGCCAGATCGACAGCCGCGTGCGCTTCATCCGCCGCCGGATCGCGCGCTCGGAGGTAATCGATCCGCGCGACCAGAAGCGGCGCGACCAGATCTTCTTCGGCGCGACCGTCACCTATGCGCGCGAGGACGATTCCGAGGTGACCGTGACCATCGTGGGCATGGAGGAGGCGGATGCGAGCCTGAGCCGCATCTCCTGGGTCTCCCCGGTGGCGCGCGCGCTGCTGGGCAAGCGCCAGGGCGACCTCATCAAGCTGCGCACGCCCTCGGGCGTGGAGGAGATCGAAGTGATGAAGATTTTCTACCCGGAGCGCGACGCATGAGCGAGACAGCCGCCGTCATCGGCATGGGCCTCATGGGCTGCGACATTTCCGCGATCTTCCTGGCCGGCGGATGGACCGTCGCGGCGCAGGAGCCCGCCACGGAATCCTGGCCCGCCAAGCGCGAGCGCGTGCGCCTTTCGCTGACGCAGCTCGGCGCGGATCCGGCACTGGAAGCGGGGCTCACGCTGCACGCCGCCATCGAGGAGATGCCCTTCGCCCAGGCCGCCTGCGTGATCGAGGCCGCGCCCGAGCGGATGGAGCTCAAGCGCCAGATCTTCGGCGTGCTGGACCGCAGGGTGCCGGCCGGCATCCCCATCGGCTCCAACGCCTCGGGCTATCGCATCAGCGACATCGCGCGCGACTGCGCGACGAAATCGCGCATGTGCAACCTGCACTTCTTCCTGCCCGCGCATCTCGTCCCCGGCGTCGAGGTCGTGAAGGGCGAGGCGACGGAGGATTGGGTGCTCGACCGCTTCTTCGCCATCATGGAGAGCCTGGGGCGCATGCCCATCCGCGTCTCGCGCGACGAGCCGGGCTTCCTCGCCAATCGCATCCAGCATGCGCTGATGCGCGAGGCTTTCTCCTGCATCGATTCCGGCCTCGCCACGGCCGAGGATGTGGACCGCGCCGTGCGCTATTGCTTCGGCTTCCGCTACCTCGCGGCGGGGCCGATCCTGCAGAAGGAGCTCGCCGGGCTGGAGACGCAGCTCGCCGCGGGCGCGACGATCTATCCCAGCCTGAACAACAGCCCCGAGCCCTCGCCGGGCCTGGCGAAGCTCGTCGCCGAGAATCGCCTCGGCCCCAAGACCGGGCGGGGCTATCGCGAATGGCCTCCGGAGAAAGCCGCCGCCGAGCGCGCGCGCTACGAACGCGTGCTGGCCGCCGCCCAGCCGCTGCTGCGCGACGAGGTATGAGCAAGTCGCGCGTCGTCCTGCTTCTGGGCACGACGCAGACGCTCGCCTGGGCGGGCAGCTACTACCTGCCGGCCATCCTGGCGGCCGCCATGGCGCGCGACATGGGCGTCAGCACCTCGACGATCTTCGTGGCCTTCTCCTGCGCCATGCTGATCTCGGCGGTGCTGGGGCCGCGCGTGGGCGCCGTCATCGACCGGCATGGCGGGCGGGGGATGCTGGCCGCCTCCAACCTGGTCTTCGCCGCCGGACTCGGGACGCTGGCCCTGGCCTCGGGGCCGGTCGTGCTTTTCGTGGGATGGCTGGTGATGGGCCTCGCCATGTCGATGGGGCTCTACGAGGCGGGCTTCGCCACCCTGGCGCGGCTCTACGGCAAGGAGGCGCGCAGCGCGATCACCGGCATCACCTTGCTCGGCGGCTTCGCGAGCACGCTGGGCTGGCCACTCACGGCCGCCCTGCAATCCGAGTGGGGATGGCGCGGCGCCTGCCTGGCCTGGATCGCCATCATGCTGCTGATCGCGCTGCCGCTGAACCTGCTGCTGCCGCGCGCGGGGGCGAGGGAGGCCGTGGAGCCCAAGCCCCTGCCCACCACGGCGGTCCGCCAGACGCGGCGCTCGGCCCTGCTGATGGCCGCCATCTTCTCCGTGAGTTCCTTCACCGCCGCCGCGCTGGGCGCGCATCTGCCGGCGCTGCTGCTGGCCGCGGGCGCGACCCCGGCCGCGGCCATCGCCGCCGGCGCGCTGCTCGGCCCGGCGCAGGTCGGCGCGCGGGTGCTGGAGTTCACCTTGCTGCGCAAGGCGCATCCGCTGCTCTCGGCCCGTCTCGCCCAGATCAGCCATCCGGTCGCGGCCGGGCTGCTGCTGATCTTCGGCGCGCCGGCCGCCATGGTCTTCGCGGTGGTGCACGGCGCGGGCAACGGCATCCTGACGATCGTGCGCGGAACCCTGCCGCTCGCGGTCTTCGGCGCGGCGGGATATGGCGCGCGCCAGGGGATGATCGTGGCGCCGGGGCGCTTCCTGTCGGCGCTCGCCCCCGCCGTCTTCGGCTTCTTCGTCGAGGGCTATGGCGTGGCCGCGCTGTGGCTGACCATCGCGCTCTCGCTCGCGGCCTTCATCGGCCTGTACTGGCTTCGCGTTCCGCGAGAAAGCGAAGAAGCGCCCCATTGAATTCCTCGGGCGCCTCATAGGCGACCCAATGCCCCGCGCCCAGGATCACATGGGAGAGCAGGCTAGGGTCGATCTCGCGCAGAACGTCGAGGCGGGCTTCCACATTGGGCCAGGCCACCGTGTCCATCTCGCCCCAGATGCCGTTGATGGGCGCGGTCACCTTCTCCAGCGCCTCCTTCAGGCTGGCGCCCGAGGCGAAGCCGCGGCTGCGGAAGCGCGCGTGCTGGGTGTTGTATTCCTGGATGTCGAGCGAGGTGTCGTCGATCTTCGCGCGGTCGCGGATCATGAGCCGCGCGAGGTTCTCCGCATTGGCCGCGCGCCGCGCCGCGCCTTCCTTGTCGCGCACTTTCAGCAGTTCCAACGGCGGGCGGGGCAGGCCGAGCGAGGCGGCGCCCACCACGGTCACGCTGCGCACATGGTCGCCCTCCAGCGCCGCGAGATGCCCGCTGACATTGGCCCCGAAGGAGAAGCCCGCGAGGTGGTAGCGCCGGTCCGGCCCCAACAGCGTGGCGATGCCCTCGGCCAGGGGCCGGGCGACGTCGTAGATGTCCTTGGCGCCGACCGGCATGGCGCTTTCGCCGAGGCCGGGGATGTCGGCCGCGATCAAGCGATAGCGCGCCGAGAGCGCGTCGATGTTGCGCAGCCAGTGCCGCCAGCTGCCCGATCCGCCATGCAGCAGCAGCAGCACCTCGGGCGCGTCGCCCCAGCTGCGCCAGGAGATCTGGCCATCGCCGCAGGGCGTGTGGAAGAGCTGGGCGCGGGCTTCGAGGGAATCGATTTCGGTGGTCATGCGGGCAGGTTCCTTCCGCGCCGCGCCTCGACGCGGGCAATCCAGGTGGTGGAGACGAAGATGACGGCCGCGCCGAGCAGCGTCGAGGTGGAGGGAAGCTCCGAGAGGAAGATGTAACCCAGGCTCGCCGCCCAGATCATGTCGAGGAACTTCACCGGCTGCGCCGTCGAGATATCGGCGAGGCGATAGGCATGGGTGAGGAACCAGTGCCCGAGGCTGCCCAGCGCGCCGCAGACCAGCGCGATCGCCCATTGGCCCGGCGTCGGCGCGACCCAGACCCAGAGCGCGACGGGCAAGGTGAAGAGCGAGACGGTCAGGGACTGCCAGGCGACGATCACCGTGGGCCGATCGCGCCGCGCCAGGGCCTTGGTGATGAGGAAGGAGGCGGCGAAGAGCGGCGAGGAGGCCAGCATCATGATCGCGCCCCAGTTGTCGCCATGGGCGAGCCCCGGCCAGACCACCACCAGCACGCCGAGGAAGCCGACCAGCGCCGCGGCCCAGCGTTGCCAGAACATCGCCTCCTTCAGCCAGATCACCGCGCCGATCATGATGAAGATCGGCACCGTGAAGCCGATGGCGACCAGCTCGGAGAAGGGGATCAGCGGAAGTGCCGCGAACCACAGGAAAAGGCCCGAGGCATGCACGGCCCCCGCGCGTGATCTGTCCGCTGAGGCTGCGCGTGCGATAGGCGGCGAGGCCGTCGCGCAGCACCCAGGGCAGCACGGCGAGAAGGCCCATGGCGTAGCGCATGAACTGGACCTGGAAGGTCGGCAGCTCCTGGGCCAGCACCCGCAGGATCAAATTCAGGACGCAGAGGGTGAAGCCAGCCGCCACGGCGTAGAGCATCCCAAGGCTGGTGGGATTCACGCGGGAGGGCGCTTTCGCGACAGGCGGTCTGGTGAAGAGTTCATGGATAATCCTGGACGCGCGCAACGTGACGCGATGGGCGTCGTTGCGGAAGCCCCCCGGTTCTCGCGTCGGCCCTGGTTCCCGCGTCGCCTCCGGGACTTTGCGGAAACGCCATGCGCGCCTACCATCCGCGCAAAGCCCGAAGCATGAACAGCTCGCAAGCTCCCGCTCATGCATCGGGCTTCGTTTTGACGCGCCTGGCCCAAGGCGCCTGAGGATACCGCGATGCCCGATAACAGCCTCGGCTACGACCCCACGCGCCTGAAGTTCGGCATCGGCCAATCCGTGCCGCGTCAGGAGGATCCGAAGCTGCTCAAGGGCCAGGGTCGTTATACCGACGATCTCTCGCTGCCCAACCAGCTCTACGCCCATGTGCTGCGCAGCCCCTATGCCCATGCCGCCCTCAATTCCATGGATGTGAGCGAGGCGCGGGCCGCGCCGGGCGTGCACGCGATCATCACGGCCGAGGACCTCGGCGATTACGGCGATCTCGTCTGCGCCATGCCGCTGAAGAGCATCGACGGCACGCCCTTGCGCACCACCCGCCGCCCCGCGCTTGCCAGGGACCGGCTGCGCTTCGTGGGCGATCCGGTCGCGGTCGTCATCGCCGAGACCAAGGCCCAGGCCAAGGACGCGGCGGAGATGATCTTCCTCGACGTCGAGACGCTGCCGGCCGTCACCGAGGCCTCGGCCGGCGCGGCGCCCGACGCGACGCAGCTCTATGACGACATCCCTGGCAACCAGGTGCTCGACTTCCGCTTCGGCGATGCCGGCAAGGTCGCCGAGGCCTTCGCCGGCGCGGCGCATGTCCAGAAGCTCTCCATCCGCAACAACCGCATCGTCGTGGCCGCCATGGAGCCGCGCAGCGCCATCGGCGAATACGAGGCCGAGACCGGGCGCTTCGTGCTGCGCGTCGGCTGCCAGGGCGTCTTCGGCCTGCGCAACCAGCTGGCCGACGACGTGCTCAAGATGCCGCGCAACAAGGTCCGCGTGCTGACCGGCAATGTGGGCGGCAGCTTCGGCATGAAGGCGTCGGTCTATCCGGAATACCTGCCGCTGCTGCATGCCGCGAAGATGCTGGGGCGGCCCGTGAAGTGGACCGATGAGCGCTCCGGCTCCTTCCAGTCCGACGCCCATGGCCGCGACCACGAGGTGGAGGCGGAACTCGCGCTGGACGCGGCGGGGAAGTTCCTGGCGGTCCGCCTCACGACCTTCGCCAATATGGGCGCCTATCTGACGAATGTCGGGCCCAATATGGCGACGGGCAACTACTCGAAGAACATCCAGGCGAACTACGCCACGCCGCTGCTGGAGGTGCACACGCGCTGCATCCTCACCAACTCCGTTCCCGTCACCGCCTATCGCGGCGCGGGCCGGCCCGAGGCGAATTACTACATGGAGCGGCTGATCGAGGAGGCCGCGCGCGCGATGGGCAAGTCACCCATCGAACTGCGCAAGCTCAACCACATCCAGCCCGCGCAGATGCCCTATGCGGCGGCGAGCGGCAGCGTCTATGACGGCGGCGAATTCTCCGAGATCCTCGACCAGGCGCTGGCGGCCGCGGATTTCGACGGCTTCGAGGCCCGCCGCGCCGAGGCGAAGGCCCGTGGCAAGCTGCGCGGCATCGGCATCGGCAACTTCCTGGAATGCACCGCCCCGCCGCAGAAGGAGCAGGGCGGCATCCGCTTCGGCGAGGACGGCACGGTCACCATCGTCACCGGCACGCTCGATTACGGACAGGGCCATTGGAGCGCCTTCGCGCAGGTGCTGCACCAGCATCTGGGCGTGCCCTTTGAGGCCGTGCGCCTGATGCAGGGCGACAGCGACGAGCTGATCGCCGGCGGCGGCACGGGCGGCTCCAAGTCGCTGATGGCCTCGGGCGGCGCCATTGTCGAGGCTTCGGAGATCGTGATCGAGAAGGGCCGTCAGGCCGCGGCGCATGTGATGGAAACCGCCATCGCCGATATCGAGTTCGAGGCGGGCACCTTCACCGTCGCGGGCACGGACCGCAGCATCGGCATCATGGAGCTCGCCGCGAAGCTCAGGGAGATGCCGAAATCCGAAGACCTGCCGGAGACGCTCGACGTCACCCATGTCTTCCAGGAAGCGCCGATGGCCTTCCCCAATGGCTGCCACGTCTGCGAGGTCGAGATCGATCCCGATACGGGCATCACGCGCTTCGTGAACTACGTGACCGTCAACGACTTCGGCGTGATCGTGAATCCGCTGCTGGTGCAGGGCCAGGCGCATGGCGGCATCGTGCAGGGCATCGGCCAGGCGATCCACGAATACGTCGCCTATTCCGAGGACGGCCAGCTCCTCTCGGGCAGCTTCATGGATTACGGCCTGCCGCGCGCGGACGACCTGCCGAGCTTCCAGTTCGCCAGCCACCCCGTGCCCTGCACGACCAATCCGCTTGGCGCCAAGGGCTGCGGCGAGGCGGGTTGCGCGGGGTCGCTGCCGGCGGTGATGAACGCGATCGTGGAGGCGCTGCGGCCGGTGGGCGTGTCGCATATGGACATGCCGGCGACGCCGGAGAAGATCTGGCGCGCCATTCACGCCGGGTGATCGAGGAGGGGAATGCCCTCCTCGCTTTATCGTGTCAGAAGCAGCCTTGCGGTGATCGCCGAGACACCCGCAAGGCCCAGCGTGACCGCCATGGGCAGGGCCGTGCCGTTGTGCAGGGCCGAGACCATCGAGCCCGCGATCGCGCCGAAGCCGAATTGCAGCGTGCCCAGCAGCGCCGAGGCCGTCCCCGCGATATGCGGGAAGGGCGTGATCGCCAGCACGCTGCCGATCGGCACCACCAGCCCCAGCAGCGCGATATAGGCCACGATCGAGGCATAGACTGCGAGGAAGGGCGCGCCCATCAGCACGAAGCCCGTCAGCGCGACGCCGCAGGCCGCGACACCGGCCACGCCCCAGGTGAACACCCTGTCGCGGCCGAAGCGCTCGGCCATGCGCCCGCCGAACTGCGACATCAGGATGAAGCCCGCCGCGCCCGAGCCGAAGAACAGGCCGTAATGCTCCGGCGACACGCCGTAGATCGTGATGAACACGAAGGGCGAGCCCGAGATATAGGCGAACATCCCGCCCATGGTGAGGCCGGAAACCATGGCCGTCGCCATGAAGCGCCGGTCTCGCAGCAGCGACAGGTAGCTCGCCAGGATCGCGAGCACCGAGGAGCGCTGGCGCTTGGCCGGCGTCAGCGTCTCCGGCAGGAAGAGCGTGCAGCAGACCAGCGCCAGCGCGCCCACGCCCGCCAGGAACCAGAAGATCGCGCGCCAGCCGAAGGCGGCGGCGAGATAGCCGCCCATCAGCGGCGCGAGGATCGGCGCCACGCCCATCACCAGCATCAGGCGGCTCATGAGCTTGATCGGGTCGATCTCATGCGCCACGTCGCGCACGATGGCGCGCGCCACCACCATGCCCGCGCAGCCCGCCAGCGCCTGGAACAGCCGCAGCAGGATCAGCGCCTCGATGCTGGTCGCCATCGCGCAGAGCGCCGAGGCGAGGGTATAGACCGCGAGCCCGACGAAGAGCGGCGGACGACGCCCCAGCCGGTCGGCCAGCGGCCCATGCGCGAGCTGCCCCACGCCCAGGCCGAGGAAATAGGCCGCCAGAGTGAGCTGCGCCCCGTCGATCCCCACGCCCATGTCCCGCCCGATATCGGGCAGGGAGGAGAGGTACATGTCGATCGACAGCGGCGCGAAGGCGCTGAGCAGGCCCAGCAGAAGGGCAAGGCGGTTCTGGCGGCTCATGCGGGCGGCGGCAGGAACTCCACTTCGTGCAGCGCGGCGAGGCGAACGACCTCAGCCGGGTCCGGCACGTCGTGGATGGCTTTGAAGAGGTCGAGCAGGCGGCGCGCCGGCGAGACCCAGAAGAAGGCGCGGGCGAACTTGCCGCTCTCGTTGAAATAGCCGTGCATGATGCCGCGCGGCATGCGCACCAGGTCGCCGGGGCGGGCGAAATGCGTCTGGCCGTCGAGGATGAGCTTGAACTCGCCCTCGATCATCAGGATGTACTCGTCCTGCACGGCGTGGATATGCGGCGGCACGAAGGTACCGGGGGGCGACAGCGCCTCGAAGGCGAAGCAGTCGTCGGTGGACGCCTTGGGGTGATAGGTCTGGCCCAGGATGTTCCAGGTAACGTCGTCCAGGCCAGTGGCGGCGCGGGTGATGCCGGCGGTTTCGAACATGGATGCCTCTCCTTGTTGATGGCGGCGGCACTTTGATGTTGCACCGCAGCACGATTGGATGTCCCAGCCAAGACCACACCGCGCGACCCCGGACTGCTGACCTCGCATGGGTTCGTCGGCGCTGGCCTAAACGTGAAGATATTGCTCGCGCAGTTCCGGCGCCGAGGCCAGGGCCGCGCTGTCGCCGGTCCAGACGGTGCGGCCGCGCTCGATGATGACGTGGCGGTCCGCCAGGCGCATCACGGCCGACAGGTTCTTGTCGATCAGCAGGATGGCCTGGCCCTCCGATTTGAGCTGGCCGAGCACGGACCAGATCTCGGCGCGGATGAGCGGCGCGAGTCCCTCGGTGGCCTCGTCGAGGATGAGCAGCCTGGGGTCGGTCATCAGCGCGCGGCCGATGGCCAGCATCTGCTGCTCGCCGCCCGAGAGGTTGCGGCCGGAATTGCCGCGCCGCTCGCGCAGGCGGGGGAAGAGGCCGTAGACCGCATCCAGGCCCCAGCGGCCGGGCCGCGCGGTGGCGACGAGGTTCTCCTCGACGCTCAGCGAGGGGAAGATCTGCCGGCCCTCGGGCACCAGCCCGATGCCGCGCCGCGCGATGGCATGCGGCGGCTGGCCGATGAGCGCGGCGCTGCCGAAGCGGATGTCGCCCCCCGTGACGCGCCCGCCCACGCTGCCCAGCAGGCCCATGATGGCGCGCACCGTGGTCGTCTTGCCCATGCCGTTGCGGCCGAGGAGGGTGACGACCTCGCCGGCCGCCACGTCCAGGCCGACGTCGCTCAGCGCCTGGCTCTGGCCATAGGCGGCGGCAAGGGCTTCGACGCGGAGCATCAGACCTCCTCCTCCTCGCCGAGATAGGCGTCGCGGACGATGGGGTCGGCGCGGATCTCGTCCTTGGTCCCGGTCGCGATCACGCGGCCCTGCGCGAGCACCGAGATGCGGTCGGCCAGGGCGAAGACGGCCGGCATGTCGTGCTCGATGAGCAGGATGCCGTAGCGCGCGCGCAGCCCGCTCAGGATGCGCAGCAGCCGCTCGGCCTCCTCGGCGCCGGTTCCGGCCAGGGGCTCGTCCAGAAGCAGCAAGCGCGGGCGCATGGCGAGCGCGATGGCGAGCTCCAGCTGCCGCTTCTCGCCATGCGAGAGCGCGGCGGCGCCGATGGCCGCGCGGCGTTCCAGCCCGACCTCGGCGAGCGCCGCCATGGCCTCGTCGTTCAGCGCGGCCTCGCTGCTCGCGGGCCGGAAGAAGCGGAAGGAGGAGCCGCTGCGCGCCTGCACGGCGAGCGCGACATTCTCGAGCGAGGAGAAGCCCGGCACGAGGCTCGTGATCTGGAAGCTGCGCGCCAGCCCCCGTCGCGCGCGGCGCGCCAGCGACAGCCGCGTCACATCCTCGCCGGCGAAGAGGACCTGGCCGGAATCGGGCGCGAGCGTGCCGCTGATCTGATGGATCAGCGTCGTCTTGCCGGCGCCGTTCGGGCCGATCAGCGCGTGGATCTCCCCCTGGCGGAGGTCCAGCGAGACGTCGTCGGTGACCACCAGCCCGCCGAAGGCCTTGCGCAGATGCCGCAGCTCCAGCAGTGCCTCAGCCACGGCGCAGCAGCCCGGCGATGCCACCACGCATGTAGTAAACGCAGAGGATCAGCAGCGGCCCGAAGATCAGCCGCCAGTGCTCGGTGACGTGGGAGAGCCATTCCTCGATGAGGATGAAGGCCAGCGCCCCCATCAGCGCGCCATGCGGCCCGGCGGTGCCGCCCAGGATCACCATGAAGAGCAGGTCGCCGCTGCGCTGCCAGGTGAGATAGGCCGGCGCCACGAATTCCGTGCCATTGGCCAGCAGCACGCCGGCCAGCCCGCCGATCGCGCCCGCGATGACATAGGCGACGAGGCGGTAGCGATAGGGCTCGAAACCCACGGCGCGCGCGCGCGTCTCGTTCTCGTGCGAGGCGCGCAGCACGCGCCCGAAGCGGCTCGACAGCAGGGCCTGCACCAGCGCCCAGCATAGGATCAGCAAGGCGAGGCAGGCGAAGTGGAAGAACAGCCGCCCCTCCAGCGCGCGCGAGCCGAAGAGCGCGGTGCGGCTGTAGAGGGTGTAGCCGTCGTCGCCGCCATAGATGGCGAGCGAGGAGGTGGCGAAGAAGGCCATCTGCCCGAAGGCCAGGGTGATCATGATGAAGTGCACGCCCGAGGTGCGGATCGCGATCGCGCCCGTGATCGCCGCGAAGCCGGCGGCGGCGAGGATCGCCAGCGGCACGACCATCCAGGCCTCGGTGATGCGCGCATGGTCGAGCACCACCACGGCATAGGCGCCCACGCCCAGCATCGCCGCATGGCCGAGGCTCACCAGCCCCGCGCCGCCGACGATCAGCGAGAGCGAGATCGCCGCCATGGCGAAGATCATCGCGCGCGACAGCAGCGTCAGCGAATAGCCCTGGCCGAAGCCGGCGAAGGGGGCGATGGCCAGCAGCGCGAAGATCGCGAGCGGCACGGCGGCGTCGCGCCACTTCATCGGCGGGCCGGGAAGAGGCCGGCGGGGCGGAAGGTCAGGATGGCCGCCATCACGATATAGACCAGCATCGAGGCCAGGGCCGCGCCCGTCTGTCGCGCCGCCGAGGGGTCGAGGAAGAGGCGCATGAGATCGGGCATGAGCCCGCGCCCCATGGTCTCGACGAGGCCCACCAGCAGGGCCGCGATGAAGGCCCCGCGAATGCTGCCGATGCCCCCGATCACGATCACGACGAAGGCGAGGATGAGGGGCGTGTCGCCCATACCGGGCTCGACCGAGAGGATGGGCGCGGCCAGCGCGCCGGCGAAACCGGCCAGCATCGCGCCGAAGCCGAAGACCAGCATGAAGAGCCGGCGGATATCGACGCCGAGCGCGCTGACCATCGGCGCGTTGCTCGCCCCCGCGCGCACCAGCATGCCCGCGCGCGTGCGCTCCACGAGGAACCAGAGCAGGCCGGCGATGGCCAGGCCCACGACGAGGATCGCGACGCGATAAGTCGGGTAGAGCAGCCCGTCCATCACGGGGAAGCCGCCGCTCAGCAGCTCGGGCAGGGGCATCTGCATCGGCGCCGTGCCGAAGACGGCCTTCACGCCCTGGTTCAGGAAGACGATGACGCCGAAGGTCGCCAGCACTTGCGACAGGTGGTCGCGGTCGTAGAAGTGGCGGAAGACGAGGAATTCCAGCAGCAGCCCGAAGCCCAGCGTGGCCGGCAGCGTCAGCAGCAGCCCCCACCAGAAGCTGCCCGTCCAGGCGGCGAGGGTCGCGCCCAGATAGGCGCCCACCATGTACTGCACGCCATGGGCGAGGTTGATGAAGTCCATCACGCCGAAGACCAGAGTGAGGCCCGCGGCGATGAGAAACAGCAGAATGCCGAATTGCAGGCCGTTCAGGGCCTGCACGAAGAGCAGTGTTGCGCTCACCCGTTCAGATGCGAACGGGCATGCGGCAATCGCCGACCCAGGGGTCGGTGTTGTTCGAGAGAACCTTGCGCACCGTCTCAGTCTGGAAGCGGCCATCGGCGCGGCGCGCGACCTGGAGCTGCCAGAAATCCTGCACGGGATACTGGTTCACGCCGAAGCGGAAGGGCCCGCGCACGCTCTGGAAATCGGCGGCGGCGATGGCGGCGCGCAGCGCGTTCTTGTCGGTGAGGTTGCCGCCCACCTTCTTCACCGCGGAATCCAGCAGCCGCGCGGCGTCGTAGCTCTGCGCCGCATAGGTGGCGGGCACGTAGTTGAAGACGCCCTCGAAGTCGCGCACGAAAAGCTGGTTGGCGGCGTTGTCCATGTTCGGCGCCCAGCTCGCCGCGGCGTAGAAGCCGAGCGCGGCCTCGCCCTGGGCGGGGAGGGTGGATTCATCGACGGTGAAGGTCGAGAGGAAGGGAATGGTCGCGAGGCCCGCCTGACGGTACTGCTTCACGAGGTTCACGCCCGGCCCGCCGGGCATGAAGGTGAAGATCGCATCGGGCCGCAGCGAGGCGATCCTCGCGAGCTCGGCCGAGAAATCCATCTGCGTCAGCGGCACGTAGACCTCGTCGACGACGGTGCCCTGGAACTTCGACTTGAAGCCCGCCACCGCGTCGCGGCCCGCCTGGTAGTTCGGCGTCATGACGAAGACGCGGCGGTAATTCGCATCCTGCGCCACCTGGCCCATCACGGAATGGACCTGGTCGTTGTTGTAGCTGGTCGTGAAGAAATACGGGTTGCAGCCGCGGCCGGCGAGCGTCGAGGGGCCGGCATTGGTGGAGATGAGGAAGGTGCCCGCATCCGTCACCGGGCGGACGATCGCGCCCAGGATGTTGGAGAAGACCACGCCCACGATGAAGTCCACCTTGTCGCGCTCCAGCGCGGCGCGGACCTTGGTGACGGCGACGTCGGGGCGCAGCTCGTCATCGATCACGAGGGTCTCGACGCGGCGGCCGCCCAGCTTGTTGTCCAGGTGCCGCATGCCAAGCATCCAGCCGTCGCGCAGATGCGTGCCCAGCGCGGCGGCGGGGCCGGTGAGCACGGAGACGAGGCCGATCTTGATCGGCGCGGGCTGCGCCTGGACGGCCGGCGCGGCGAGGACGGCGGCGCCGCCGCCGGCGAGGATCGTGCGGCGGGCAAAGCCCGTGTTGTCCTGGAACGCCATGGCGCTGTCTCCGCGAATTGTTTTTAACTCAGGCCACCGATAGCTCGCCGCAAGCCTGCCGAGCAAGCCTCGTGCCGGTGATCGTCAGGGGATGATCGGGGCGCGACAGGGGGGCGAGGACGGTGAAATGGTCTAGCCCCGGCAGGGCCTCCCACGTGCCGCCCCAGAGCGTGGCGAATTCGCGGCTCTGGCGCAGGAACTCGTCGCTTTCCGCGCCGCCCACGGCGCAGTGCAGCGGACGGCCGGGCGAGGGGAGCAAAGCGGGCGAGAGCGCGCGCGCGCCGGCTTCATCCAGGCCGAGCGCGACGTTGAGGCTCGTCGTCACCAGCGGCTCCAGCCAGAAGACGCCCGAGATGGACAAGGCGGCGGCGGCGATCTCCACCGGTAGCCGCGCCAACAGCATCGCGGAAAGCTGCCCGCCGGCCGAATGCCCCGCGATCAGCATCGGCCTTCCCAGCCGCGCATGCAGCGCGCGCGCCGCGGCCTCCGCCTGGTCCACGATCCGCACGAGCGGCACGCCGGGGCAGAGGTCGTAGGAGGGCACGCCCACGGCGATGCCATGGGCCAGCAGCCCGGCCGCGCAATGGCTCGCCGAGGAGCGGTCCAGCGCCTGCCAATAGCCGCCGTGGAAGAACATCGCCACGCCGCGGATCTCCCGCGGCAGGAAAAGGTCCATCGCCTCGCGCGGGCCGGGACCATAGGCCAGCACCTCGGGCGGATGGGCCGCGCGGAAGGCGGCGGCGTCGCGCATCCATTCGCCGATGATGGCGGGATGGCCCGGAACGCGGGCGCGGTTGTTGTATTCGACCTCGAGGTTCATGGCCTTCTTCCCTATCGCGATCCGGCCCCTCGCGACAGCGCCGCGAATATGGTCCGCAGCATGCATCCCTGGCAGGATGGCCCATGCGAATCTACCTGGCCGGCCCCGAGGTCTTCCTGCCCGAACCGGCCGCCCTGGGCGCGGCGAAGAAGGCCATCTGCGCGCGCCATGGGCTGGTGGGCGTCTTCCCCATCGACGATCCCACGACCGCGCCCTCCGGCCCGCCCGACTGGCGGCGCATCCACGCCGCCTGCGAGATGCATATGCGCGGCTGCGACGCGCTGGTCGCCAATCTCACGCCCTTCCGCGGTGCCGGCGCCGATGCGGGCACGGCCTATGAGCTCGGCTTCATGCGCGCTTTGGGGCGGCCGGTCTTCGGCTACACCCACATCCCCGGCGAATACCGCGCGCGCGTCCAGGCCCGCCGCGACGGCCGGGCGCTGCGCGATCACGAGGGGCTCGAGGTCGAGGATTTCGGGCTGGCCGACAACCTGATGCTGGAGGGGGCGATCGCGGCCTCCGGCGGCATGCTGCTGCGCGCGAACGCGCCGCTGGGCTGGACCGACCTCTCGCTCTTCGAGGCCTGCGTGGCGGCGGCGGCCCGCAGGCTCGCCGCCGCCTGAGGCTCAGGCCCAGCTCGGCTTGCGCTTCTCGCGGAAGGCGGCGAGGCCCTCCTTGCCCTCGGCGCCGGCGCGCACCATCCAGCTCTCATTGGTCAGCTGCGTGACCTGATGCGCGCTGAGCGTCAGCCCGTTGGATTCCAGCAGGCTGGTCTTCGTCACCGCGATCGCCGCCGGCGAGGAGAGCAGCATGGCGGAGATGATCTCCTCCAGCCGCGCCTCGATGGCCTCGGGCGCATGGACCTCATGCACGAGGCCGATGCGCATGGCCTCCTCGGGGCCGAAGCGCTCGCCCGTGATGGCGTAGCGGCGGGCGTGGCGCAGGCCCATGGCGTTGACCATATGCGTGGAGATGGGCGTCGGCGACACGCCCACGCGCACCTCGCTGATCCCGAAGCTCGCCTTGGTGCTGGCCAGCGCCACGTCCACGCAGCAGGCGATGCCCGTCCCGCCGCCGAAGCAGGCGCCGTGGATCAGGGCGAAGCTCGGCTTGGGGAACTCGTTCAGCAGCTGCATGGCGCGGGTGGTCTGCAGCGAGGAGGCGAAGGCCTGCTCCGGCGCGGCCGCGGCGGCGGCGTTGAGCCAGTTGATGTCGGCCCCCGCCTGGAAGTTCTTTCCCGCGCCGCGGATGACGAGGCCGCGAATGGCGGGATCGGCGGTGAGCTTGGGAATGGCCCCGATCAGGGCGTCCAGCATCTCGCCGTTATAGGCATTGCCGAGGGCGGGGCGGTTGAGGGTGGCGGTGGCGATGCCTCGGTGGTCCACGGTCATCAGCACGGGCGATTCGGTCATGGCGTTCTCCTTGGCGCGCAGGGTCCGCCGGGTGCCTGGAGCGCGCAACCCCAGTGCGACGAACTGGGCCGACGAACCGGGCCGGAGGCGGGGTCGGGACGACGCGACATCCGCGACAATTGCTGCCTTGGAAATTAATCTCCCGGCACATTAACTATTCGTATCAACGATGGGGATCGGGAGCGAGATATGGCGGCAACAGTGGTGACCTATATCCGAGGCAACCAATATGTGAGGGACACCAAAGGCGCCTGCGGCCTTGTGGGCGAGCTGATGGTCGGCGGAGAGACCTATCGAACGCTTGAGCGAATGGACGGCTACGTGAACATGGCGGGCAATAACGACTACACCAATTCCACCATGTACTGGTTTGAGAAGTATGGCGCATACGTGATCAATCCCTGGCTCGGCAAGGACGTGGAAAAGACCAAGAAGAAGAACATCCTCTTCCATCCGGCCAGCATCCCCACCGACCTCGAGGGGTGCGTCGGCGTGGGGACGCTCAACGCGGCCGGGCTGATGACGCAGAGCAGGGCCAAGTTCGCGAAGATCTGGGAGGCCTGCGGCGGCACGCCCGGCAAGAAAGAGGGCCAGATCATCATCACGCTCCGCGTCCAGGGGCAGATGAAGAGCCCGGCCGCCTGTACGGCCTGGGCGGGCTGAGGGCGTTCAGGCGGCGAGTTGCACCCGGTTCCGCCCCGCCGATTTCGCGGCATACATGGCCTGGTCGGCGCGGCGGAGCAGGCTGTCGAAATCCCGGTCCTCGGATTGGGACACGGCGATGCCGACCGAGACGGTGAGGGGGATCCGCACGCCCTGCAGCAGGAAGTGCTGGCGCTGCACCATCTGCCGCAGATATTCGGCCGCCTGCTGAGCCTTCTGCGGCGCGGTCTCCGTCAGCAAGGCGACGAATTCCTCGCCGCCGGTCCGCGCCAGCAACTCGCCGGCTTCGATGCCCTGACCGAGGCAGGTCGCGACATGCGTCAGCGCCATGTCGCCGACGTCATGGCCGTAGCAATCATTGATCGACTTGAAGCCGTCGATGTCGATGAGCGCCATCGCGACGCTCCTGCCTTCCAGCCGCGCCAGCTCGAAGCGTCGGCGGCCTGTCTCGGTGAGGGTGCGGCGGTTCGGCAGGCCCGTCAGATAGTCGGTGGAAGCGGCGCGCTCCCATTGGCGGCGCAGGCGTTCCGAGCACATGAGCGTGAAGGCCGTCGTCCCGATCACCGGCAGCATCGCGGCCACCAGCGGCGAGATGATGTTCATCACCTCCGCGTTGTCGGCGATGCTGAAGCCGGGCGGAATATCCGCCCAGGCGAAATAGCCGAAGCGCAGCGCGTTGAGCGCCGTGATCAGGACGAAGATCGCGGTCAGCAGCAGGCGGCTCAGCGAGCCGTCCCGATACTCGCGCTTGCCCAGGTCCGACACGCAACCGCCGAGGATCACGGCCGAGGCCAGCGAGACCGCAAGGATGCGCGTCAGCGTGTCCGGCTGGACGGCCGAGAACCAGCAGATGACGAGGGTGCCGAGCGCGGCGGGGACGAACTGCCACCGCCCTGGCGGCGATCCGTCGAATTGCTGGATGCCGCGCCAGCAGATCGTCAGGCCGAACAGGATCGCGCCGTTGGAGAACGTGACCATGACCGGCATCGGCAGGCTGGGAAAGGCATGCAGGAAATAGCCCGCCGCGATGATGAGCGTGCCGGCCTGCCAATGGCGGACCGGCGATCGCAGGTCTGCGGGAAGGTCCCGCAGGATGAGGCCGAGCGCGCCGCTATTGGCGAGCATCATGAGCGACAGGACGACGTAAGCGGTCCGGGAATCCATGCTCACCCAATAAGGATTGCAACCTGTGCGTGCAAGCGTTGCGATTCACTCGCGCAATATTGCATTCTTTATCATGAATTACTTGCCTCCGCCTTCATCCTGCGCGCCAGCCATTCACCGATCATCACGCAGGTGAAATGCGTGTTGGCCCGGCAGTCGAAGGGCATGATCGCCGCATCGGCGACGCGCAGCCCCTCCAGGCCCTTCACCTTCAGATCGGGATCGACGACGCCGCGCGGGTCCTCATAGGCCGTCATCTTGCAGGTGCCCGCGGCGTGCTGCATGTCGTTGACCTGATCGAGCATGATCGCGTCCAGATCGGCGGTCGGCATCGCGGCCACTTCGGCCACGGACAGGCCCGTCTCGCCGAAGCTGAAGCCGCTCGCGATCCGCATCAGCGCCGGCTGGGCGGCGAGCTCGGCCAGGCGGCGCACGGCGTCACGCATGCGGATCACGTCCCGCGCGTCGGAGAGCATGTTCTCCTCCACGATGGGGTCGATGCGCGGATCGGCCGAGGCCAGGGTCAGCGCGCCGCGCGAGAAGACGTCGTAGATGCCGGCCGCGACGCCGCCCATCGATCCGGGCAGGTTGCCCTGGCCGAGATAGCGGTGGTTGAAGCCGATGAAGATCATGTCGCGGAAGCCGCCGCCGCCCAGCCCCGAGGTATAGGTCACGCAGGAATTGGTGTGGCGCTGCTTGGGATCGGTGGAGACGAATTCGGGCTTCAGCGCGAGGTTCGTCCGGCAGATCGCATGGTCGTGGAAATGCTTGCCCACATGCGGCATGTCGCGAACGACGGGGATGCCCAGGGCCTGGAGCTCGGCGGCCGGGCCGAGGCCCGAGCGCAGCAGGATCGCCGGCGAATGGATGGCGCCGGAGGAGAGCACGATCTCGCGCCCGCGGATCTCCTGCCACTGCCCGTCCAGCATCACGCGCACGGCCACCGCGCGGCCGTCCTCGACGATGATCTTCTCGACCAGCGCGCCGCCGCGGATGGTCAGGTTCGGCCGGCCCCGCGCGGGTTCGAGATAGCCGTCATTGGTCGTGACGCGCTCGAAGTTGCGGCTGTTGATCGGGTAGCAGGAGACGCCCTCCTTCTCCGGATCGTTGAGGTCCGGATTCCAGGGATAGCCGCAGGCCAGGGCCGCCTCGCGCAGGCCCTTGTCCACGGGGCCCCAGGTCTCGAGCGGCGCGCGATAGACGGGGATGGGCCCGCCCTGGCCGTGATGCGCGACGCCCGCCATGTCGGGATCGTCCTCGAGCTTGGCGAAGAGCGGCATCACCTGCTCGGCCGACCATCCCTCGCAGCCGGATTCCGCCCAGGCGTCGAAGGCCGCGGCCACGCCCCAGATCGCGATCTGCGCGTTCACGGTGGACGAGCCGCCCAGCGCCTTGCCGCGCCAGTAGTATTTCGGCGCCTGTGCGCGCGAGCGGCGGGTGTGCAGCTCGGGCCATTGCCAGTCGAGCTGGTTCTGCCGGTCGTGCATGAAGGGGATGATGTTGCTGGAGCGCAGCGCCGGCGGCGCCTCGGCCGCGCGCCAGTCGCGCCCGGCCTCCAGCACGAGGACCTTGCGGCCGGGATCCTCGGACAGTCGGCCCGCCAGGGCGGCACCGGCCGAACCGGCGCCGACCACGATCACGTCATATTCGCTCATCAGGGCTTCTCGACATTCCAGAAGAGGGGGATGGCCGAGGGGATCATGTTTCGCAGCGTCGCGCGATAGGCGGCGGGCTGGGCGAACTGGCCCCAGGGAACGGCCATGCCGTTTTCGTAGACGATGCCCTGGATCTCGCCGGCGATCGCGCGGCGGGCCTCGATCGTGGGCGCGCGGGCGAAGGCATCGAAGAGCTCGTTCATGCGCGGGACGCACATGAAGCCGGCCGTGCCGGTGTCCTGGCAGTTGAGGGCGATCACCGAATTGGTCAGCGGCGAGCCGAGATCGACGTTCAGCGCATGCACGCCGTAGATGTGCCAGCCGTCGCGCCGGACGCGGCGGGCGAGCAGGGTGGCCCAGTCGGTCACCTGGGCATCCACATTGAAGCCGGCGCGGCGCATGCGGTCGGCCAGGATCTCGGTGGAGACCTTCGCGGCCTCGAGGTCGGAGGCGACCATCAGCACGATGGGCTCGTTGTTGTAGCGCGTGGCGCGCAGCGCGGCGCGCGCGGCCTCGATGGAGGGATCCGCCAGGGCCGAGACGCCCACGTCGGATTCATTCGGCCCGCCGCAGGTGAAGAAGGCCGGGCAGGAGCGGGCATAGCGCGCATCCAGCCCGAAGCCCTGCATCACCTCGTTCTGGTCCACGAGGCGCAGCAGCACGGCGCGGATCGCGGGATCGTTGAAGGGCGGCGCCGCGTGATTGAGGCGGTAATGCCCCGTGAACATCTGCGCGCCGGTGAAGTTCTGCACGGTGATGCGGCGGTTGCGCTCGAACTGCGGCAGCAGGTCGAAGGGCGCGTATTGCATGTAGTCGATCTGGCCGGCCTGCAGCGCCGCGGCGGCGGTGCCGGCATCTGGGACGACGCGGATGTCGAGCGCATCCACCATCACGCGCTTGCCCCCGGCCAGGAAGTCGGCCGGCTCGGCGCGCGGCACATAGTTCGCGTTGCGGCGCAGCAGCATGCGATCGCCCGTGCGGTGGTCGGCGCGCGAATAGACGAAGGGACCGGAGCCGACGATCTCGGTAACGCGCTCGGTGCCCGGCGTGCGCGCGATGCGCTCGGGCATGATGAAGGGCGTGGGCGAGGCCATCGTGCCCAGCGTCTCGATGACGAGGCCGTAGGGCTCCTTCAGCACGAGCCGGAAGGTCTTGGCGTCGACGGCCTCCAGGCTCTGCGTCGCGTTCATGAGCCGCGCGCCGAGCGGGGCGCGCGTGGCCCAGCGCCGCAGCGAGGCGACGACGTCGGCCGAGGTGACGGGCGTGTTGTCGTGGAAGAGCAGGCCGTCGCGGAGCGTGAAGGTCCAGGTCAGGCCGTCGGGCGAGACCGTGTGGCTGTCCACCATCTGCGGGCGGTAGTTGAAGTTGCTGTCCGGCGCGTAGAGCGTGTCGAAGACCGCATAGCCGAAGGTACGCGTGATATAGGCGCCGAAGAAATGCGGATCGAGCGTGACGATCTCGGCTTCCAGCACGACCGTCAGATTGGCGGCCGGGGCGGGTTTGGGCGCCCCCGCCAGGCTGGCCATGGCCAACCCCGCAAAGCCCAGAAGTCTCAAAACCTTCATTGCCCGCACCCCATTTTTGACGCCGGAATGCTGCGTTGCGGCATCCCCGGCGTCAATGGAGCGGCGAGGACTTATCCCGCCTTCAGCCCACGCTCGACGATCCGCGCATAGAGCGCCGCGCCGTAGGGGATGGCCTCGTCGTTGAACATGTAGCGGGGGTTGTGCGGCATCGCGCCCTCGCCGTTGCCGACGAGGATATAGGCGCCCGGCACCTGCTCCATCATGAAGGAGAAATCCTCCGAGCCCATGGAGGGCGGCTTGCCGCGCACGACCTTCGCCTCGCCGACCAGCTCGGTCGCCGCCGCGACATAGGAATCGGTCTGCTCGGGCGCATTCACCGTGGGCGCGAAGATGAGCCGCCAGTCCAGCACGGCCGTGCAGCCGAGGCCCGCGGCCACGCCCTCGACGACGCGCTTGAGCGCCTCGTGGACCTGCTCGCCGACCTTGCGGCTGAAGAAGCGCGCGGTGCCCGACATCGTGGCCGTCTCGGGGATGACGTTATAGGCGTCGCCGCCGCCGATCTTGGTGATGCTGATCACCGCGGGGTCGGCCGGGTTGAGGTTGCGCGCGATGATGGTCTGCGCGGCGGTGGCGATGTGGCAGGCCGCGATGACCGGATCCATGCCCGCATCCGGATGCGCGCCATGCGCGCCCTTGCCGGTGACGGTGATGTCGAAGAACGCGCCGCCCGCCATGGCCGGCCCCTCGCAGATCGCATATTCGCCGACCGCCATGCCGGGGCGGTTGTGCATGCCGAAGACGGCGTCGCAGGGGAAGCGCTGGAACAGCCCGTCCTCGAGCATGGCCAGCGCGCCGCCGCAGCCTTCCTCACCGGGCTGGAAGATGAAGTGGACGGTGCCGTCGAAGTCGCGCGTCTCGGCGAGATACTTCGCCGCGCCCAGCAGCATGGTCGTGTGGCCGTCATGGCCGCAGGCATGCATCACGCCGCCGGTCTTGCTGCGATAGGGGACGTCGTTCGCCTCCTCGATGGGCAGGGCGTCCATATCGGCGCGCAGGCCGATCGCGCGATTGCCCGGGCGGCCGCGCAGCACGCCCACGACGCCGGTCTTGCCGACGCCGCGATGCACCTCCACGCCGAAGGATTCGAGCTGCTTGGCCACGATCTCGGCCGTGCGGTGCTCGACCATGCCGAGCTCGGGATGGGCATGCAGGTCGCGCCGCAGTTCGGTCAGCTCGGGATGATAGGCGCGGATTTTGTCGAGGGTGGGCAAGGGGGGCGGCTCCTGGATGCGGATCGGCGTCAGGCGGGGACGCGGGCGGTGTCGAGAAAATTCTTCAGCAGGGCGTGGCCGTGCTCGGAGGCGATGCTCTCCGGGTGGAACTGCACGCCCTGGAGGGGCAGTTCGCGGTGCCTCAGGCCCATGATGAGCCCGTCCGAGGTCTCGGCCGTCACCTCCAGCTCCGCCGGCAGGCTCGACCGCTCGACGATCAGCGAGTGGTAGCGCGTGGCGCGGAAGGGGGAGGGCAGTCCGGCGAAGACGCCCTCGCCCTCATGCATCACGTCCCAGACCTTGCCGTGCACGGGCACGGGGGCGCGGATCACCCGGCCGCCGAAGACCTGGCCGATCGCCTGGTGGCCCAGGCACACGCCGAAGAGCGGCAGCTTCGCCTCGGCGGCGGCGGCGATGAGCGGGAGGCAGATACCGGCCTCGCTGGGCGTGCAGGGCCCGGGCGAGAGCACCACCGCATCCGGACGCATGGCGAAGACGTCCTGCACGGTGAGCGCGTCGTTGCGCTTCACCACCGCCTCCACGCCCAGGTCGCCCAGGAAGTGGTAAAGGTTGAAGGTGAAGCTGTCGTAGTTGTCGATGAGCAGAAGCATGCTGCGAAACTGGCTCCGGGGGCGGCCAGGGTCAAGCTGGGCGCCGCCCCCGCATCCTTCCGAAGCCGCTTACTTCTTCTTCGCGTCCAGGCTCCAGGGGCCGGGGCCGGCGAAGGTGAGGTAGAAGAAGACGAAGGAGAAGAGGATCGCGGTCTCGCCCCGGTTGAGGATGGGGAAGATGTTGTTCGGCGCGTGGAACTGGAAATAGGCGATCGCCATCATGCCCGAGCAGATGAAGGCGGCGGGCCGCGTGAAGAGGCCGATCATGATCAGCGCGCCGCCGATCATCTCGATCATGCCGCCCACGCCCATCTGGGAGAGGAGCTCCGGACCCGGATTGGCCCGGGTCGGGATGCTGAAATACTTCTGCGTCCCGTGCATCAGGAAGAGCAGGCCGGAGACGAAGCGCAGCACGCTCAGCACGCGGGGGGACCAGGCGTCGAGGCTCATGCGGGATTCCTTTGGGAAGACGTGCCGGTAACCGATGCTCCGGGGTTGGAATCGGCCCAACACAATTCGCCGGCCAGTCTTCCCCGGTTACCTCACATTCCGCCAGGATAATTCGGCCCGCCGCCGCCTTCGGGCGTCTTCCAGTCGATGTTCTGCGTCGGATCCTTGATGTCGCAGGTTTTGCAATGCACGCAGTTCTGCGCATTGATGACGAGGTGGGGATTGCCCTCCTCGACGCCCACGGCCTCATAGACGCCGGCCGGGCAATAGCGGCTCTCGGGGCTCGCGTATTTCTCCCAGTTCTCGCCCAGCCACTTGCCCGGATCGCGCAGCACGAGATGGGCGGGCTGGGTCTCCTCGTGATTGGTGTTCGACAGGAAGACCGAGGAGAGGCGGTCGAAGCTGATCACCCCGTCCGGCTTGGGATAGACGATGCGGGTCGCCTCGGCCGCCTTCTTCAGGCTGTCGTTGTCCGGATGGTGCCCCATGGTCCAGGGCGCCTTGCCGCGGAAGAGGTAGGTGTCGATGGCCGCATTCGCCATACCGCCCCAGAAGCCGTATTTCGCGAAGCCCGGACGGATGTTGCGGACGGCCTGAAGCTCCGGCCAGATCCAGCTGTTCTTGACCGCCTCGGGGTAGGATTCCAGCACCGGGGCCTTGTCGCCCGCCAGCGCGGCGGCGACGGCCTCGGCGGCCAGCATGCCGGACTTCATGGCGGTGTGCGTGCCCTTGATCTTGGGCACGTTGAGGAAGCCCGCCGTGTCGCCGACGAGCATCCCGCCAGGGAAGACCAGCTTGGGGATGGACTGGATGCCGCCCTCGTTCAGCGCGCGCGCGCCGTAGCTGACGCGCTTGCCGCCCTCGAGCATCGGCCGCACCGCAGGGTGCTGCTTGAAGCGCTGGAACTCGTCGAAGGGCGAGAGCCAGGGGTTGGGATAGTCCAGGCCGACGACGAAGCCGATCGTGACCAGATTCTCGCCGAACATGTAGAGGAAGGAGCCGCCATAGGTGTCGCTCTTCAGCGGCCAGCCGGCGCTGTGCCAGACGAGGCCCGGCGTGTGCTTCTCCTTGGGGATCTCCCAGAGCTCCTTGATGCCGATGCCGAAGGTCTGGGGCTGGCATTCGGCGCGCAGGTCGTAGGTCTCGAAGAGCTGCTTGGTGAGGCTGCCGCGGCAGCCTTCGGCGAAGATGGTGTAGGTGGCGCGCAGCTCCATGCCGGGCTGGTAGTCCGCGCCCTTCTCGCCGTCCTTCTGAATCCCCATGACGCCGGCGACGACGCCCTTCACGACCCCGTCCTCGATGAGCGTCTCGGAAGCCGCGAAGCCCGGATAGATCTCGACGCCCAGCGCCTCGGCCTTGGCGCCGAGCCAGCGGGCCACATTGCCCAGGCTGACGACGTAATTGCCGTGGTTGTTCATCTGCGGCGGCGTCGGCAGCTTGAAGGCCTTGGTCTCCGTCAGCAGCATGAAGCGGTCGTCGCCCGCGGGGGTGGCGAGATCGGGCGGGCTGTCGCGCCAGTCGGGCAGGAGCTCGTCGAGCGCCCGGGGCTCCAGCACGGCGCCGCTGAGGGTATGGGCGCCGATCTCGCTGCCCTTCTCGACCAGGCAGACGCTCATCTCGGGCGAGAGCTGCTTGAGGCGGATGGCCGCCGCCAGACCGGCAGGCCCACCGCCCACGATCAGGACGTCGAACTCCATGGCTTCGCGCTCTTCGCTCATCTCTCCGGACCTTTCCACGCCAAATCTCAAGTCATCTCACTAGACGAGCCCGCGGTTTCGCGGAACCCGTTCGGCGCGCTACACAGATGTGATGCAAGCCGTCACCGAACGCGACGCCCTGATCGCCGCCCTGAGCTGGCAACTCTCGATGGGCGCGGACGAGGCGATGCTCGACGCGCCCGTCGCCCGCACCGCCGCGCCTCCGCCCGGGCCGGAGGCCGAGGCGAAGCGTCCGCCAACAACGCCTTCCGCCCCCATTCCGTTGCGCAAGGTCCCGCCGGCGGGCCAGCTTTCCGCCTCCCTGGCCGCCGGGGCCTCCACGCTAGAGGAGCTGCGCGCCGCCATGGCCGGCTTCGAAGGTAGCGCCCTGCGCGAGACGGCGACCAACTTCGTCTTCAGTGACGGCGTGCCCGGCGCGCCCGTGATGATCATCGGCGAGGCGCCGGGCGCCGAGGAGGACCGCCAGGGAAAGCCCTTCGTGGGCGCCTCGGGCCAGCTGCTGGACCGGATGTTCGCCTCGATCGGGCTGAGCCGGGCGGAAAACCTCTACATCACGAACATCCTGCCCTTCCGTCCGCCGGGAAACCGCACGCCGACGGACGCCGAGATCGCGCTTTTCCTGCCTTTCGTGCTGCGCCACGTGCAGCTGGCGGCACCGCGTTTCCTCGTCCTCGCGGGCGGCGTTTCGGCCAAGGGCGTGTTGCAGGCGCGTGAGGGAATCACTCGTCTGCGTGGTCGCTGGCACGAAGTAACGGTACTTGACGGAACAGTATTCAAGGTGCTTCCCACCTGGCATCCGGCCTATTTGTTGAGAAATCCCATTGCGAAGCGGGATGCCTGGGCGGACCTCCTGTTACTGCGTCGCAACATGAAAGATGACTAGAATAGGGCAGACTGGAAATCTGTCCGGATCAACCGTCAGCCGGCTTTCCATATCTGGAACGGTTCGAGGCTGTCAGAAAATAAGCGCTTGCCAGCTTCGCCGGGACTGGGTACCGGGTAGCCCGTCATGCGAGCGATTGCCCCCATGGCCCGACTTCGACCCGGCCTGCTTGCCGGGTTTCTGCTTCTCGGCGCCGGGCTTGCCCCGGCCACCGCTCAACGGGCCAGCGAACAGGCCGCTCCTTCCCAGGCGCGGGCACGAACACAAATTGCCGGCCTGCCACAGCCGCTCTCGGCCACGGATGCCGCGCGGCTTCGCCGTGCCTTCGAGGCGCAGGCGCGGGGCGACCTCTCGACCGCCGTGCGGGAGTCCGAGCGCCTCGACGACCGGCGGCTGATGGGACACCTCCTCGCCGACCGCTATCGGCGCGGCGAGCCCACCGTCTACGAGCTCCAGGCCTGGCTCGCCGATTTCTCCGACCTGCCCGACGCGCCGCTGGTCCATGAGACCCTCGTCGCCCGCCTGCCGCGCGGGGCCGCCGCCCCGCCGCCGCCCAGCCAGCCGGACCTGCCGGGCGATCTGCTCCCCGAGGACCGCGCGCCCGAAGGCCCTCGCCTGTCGCGGGATTCCGGGCTGGAGCGCAGCGTCACCCAGCGCCTCAACGACGGCAATCTCGATGGGGCCCTCGCGCTCATCCAGGCCCGCCGCGGGCTGAGCCAGGCCTATCTGGCCCAGCTCAAGACCGAGATGGCGCAGACCCTGTTCCGCCTCGGACGGGATGCCGATGCCTGGCGCCTCGCCCAGGAGGCGCTGCGCCTCGCGCCGCACAATCCCTTCGCCGCCTATCAGGCCGGGCTCTCCGCCTGGGGGTCGGGCCAGTTCGACGCCGCCCAGGCGGCCTTCGAGCGCGCCTCGCGCAACGACAAGGCCCCGCCGACCCTGCGCGCCGCCGCCGCCTTCTGGGTCGCCCGCTCGGCCGTGCGCGCGCGCCGGCCCGCGCTCTACGTCCCCTGGATGCTCCAGGCCGCGCAGGAGCCGCGCACCTTCTACGGCATGATCGCCCGCCGCAGCCTGGGCCTGCCGCCCGGCCTCGTCTGGGAGCGCGACCAGGCCAATGAATCCCACGCCCAGCGCCTCGCCGAGACGGCCGGCGGCTGGCGGGCCCTGGCGCTGCTGCAGATCGGCCAGAAGGACCGCGCCGAGGCCGAGCTTCGGCTGCTCAACCGCCGCACGCGCAACAATGCCCCCGTCGTGCAGGGCATCCTCAGCGTGGCGCAGCAGTCGGGGCTGACCGGCCTTTCCTCCGAGGTCGCCTCGCAGGCCCAGGGCGAGGACGGCCGCGTGCGCGACGTCGCCCGCTTCCCGCTGCCGACCCTGCTGCCCAATGGCGGCTTCCGCATGGATCCCTCGCTGCTCTACGCCCTGGCCCTGCAGGAGAGCCGCTTCAATCCCGGCGCCGTCAGCCCGGCCGGGGCGCGCGGCATCCTCCAGATCATGCCGGCGACGGCGAGCTACCTCGCTAACGACCCTTCGCTGCGCGGCGAGAACGTCTCCCGCCTGCACGATCCCGGCTTCAGCCTCGAGATCGGCCAGCGCTACATCCATTATCTGGTGCGCCACGAGGCCATCCAGGGCGACATGATCCGCGTGCTGGCGGCCTATAACGCGGGGCCGGGAAACCTGGCCCGCTGGCTGCCCGCCACGCGCCATCGGGCGGACCCGCTGCTCTTCATCGAGAGCATCCCCTTCAACGAGACGCGCAACTTCGTCAGCCAGGTGCTGACCTATAGCTGGATCTACGCGAACCGCCTCGGCCTGCCGACGCCCTCGCTCGACCAGCTGGCCGGCGGCAATTTTCCGACCTTCCCGAACACGGAAGAGGTCACGGCCATGTTGCGGGTCCGGACGCAGCGTACCAATTGAGAGCGGCCGATCGCTCAGGGCCACCGCGGCCCGGGGCGTGAATCGGCCCCGCGCCCTCCGGGGCCAGCCTGCCGAGGTCTCAATGCCGATCGATCCCGAACGCGCCTTCCTGCCCGTCAACATCGCCGTCCTGACGGTCAGCGACACGCGCGACTTCGCCTCCGACCGCTCGGGCGAGACGCTCCAGGCGCGCATCGAGGCCGCCGGCCATCGCTGCGCCGACCGCCAGATCTGCCGCGACGAGGCGGGGGTGATCGAGGCGAAGCTGCTCACCTGGATCGCCGATCCCGAGGTCGATTGCGTCATCACCACGGGCGGCACCGGCATCACGGGGCGCGACGTGACGCCCGAGGCCTTCGATCGCGTGCTGGAGAAGGAGATCACCGGCTTCGGCGAGCTCTTCCGCATGCTGAGCTATCAGAAGATCGGCACCTCCACGATCCAGTCGCGCGCCATCGGCGGGGTGGCAGGCGGCACCTATCTCTTCGCGCTGCCGGGCAGCACGGGGGCCTGCAAGGATGCCTGGGACGATATCCTGGTCTTCCAGCTCGATGCGCGCTTCCGGCCCTGCAACCTGGTGGAGCTCATGCCGCGGCTCAAGGAACATCTGGCCTGAGTTCTTCGGCCAGGCGGGCTCAGCGCTGCAGTGATGGTCTTCTGGGGTATCCGGAAGGACTCGCCTGAAGGCGCGGGGGCTGCGGCCCCCCGCCGGTGCGTTCCAGGCAGATGACGCGGCTGCGGTTGGTGCAGATCCGCAGCCGGTTGGGCGTCTCCAGCCACAGGCAGGCGCGGCCGGGCCACGGCATCGCGCCGACGGGCATCAGTGCCCGCCGCTCGTCCAGCGCCGTGAGCGGGACCGGGCGGCGGAGCGGGCCATTGCCCATCGCGGCCATGGCCACGCCCTCGGGCGTCATCTCGATCGACAGATCCAGCCAGGGCCTCGTCGAGCGCCAGCGCCCGGCGAAGGCGGCGGTCGAGGCGCCTTCGGCCACGGGGTGGAAGTGCCGGGGCACATGCCCGATCGTCCCGGCGATACCGTCCGCCTCCGGGTGCAGATGCATCGGCAGATAGGGCGAAAGCGCGAAGGCCGCGCCGTCGGGGGCGGCGAAAAGCGCCTCGCGCGCGCCGAGGAAGGTGAGCTGGCCGGCGCGATGCTCGATCCAGGCCGGGCCAGCATCCTCCACGAAGAGCCCTTCGGGAAGCAGCGCCGTCGCCGGGGAGGGCAGCTCCACGCCCAGCAGCGATGCCAGGACCCGCAGGGCCGGCAGCAGTGGGTCGGTGTCCTCGCGGTTGGAGAGGAGGAGGACGCCCGCCCCGGCCTCGGCGTCGAGAAGAAAATGGCTCTTGAAGCCGGGCAGATGTCCGCCATGGCCGATCCAGCGCCGTCCCCCGATCTCCATCAGCGCGAGGCCGAGCCCATAGGCCGAGACGGTCCCGTCCTCCAGCACGCCGGGGGTCGCGAGACGCGACAGCACCGCGCCGGCCGGGCCGTCGCCGCGCAGCAGGGCCTGGAGCCAGAGGGCGAGGTCCGTCGCACTTCCGGTCAGGGCGCCGGAGGCGGAGAGCGCCATGCCGTAGCTGCCGGCGCGCCAGCCCGAAGCAGGCGAATCCCGCCAATGGCCGTCGGCGAGGTCGGGCAGGGGCGTGTCCCAGCCGCTCGGGTATCGCAATCCGGTGCCGAGCGCCGCGTTCAGCGGACCCTCGACCCAGTCGCGGAAGATCGCGCCCCGGCGCGCCAGTCCCTGCTCCACGAGCCGGTAGCCGGTGTTGCTGTAGGAGATCTCGGTGCCGGGCGGATTGTCGAGGCCGGGCAGCTCGCGGGTGAAGGCGTCCAGCGCCGCGCCGTCCAGAGCGAGGCCCGGGGGCACGCCGCAGAGCGTGTGGCTCGGCGAGAGGTCGGGAATGCCGCCGGACATCCCCAGGGCCTGTCCTGCCGTCACCGTCGCGAGATCGCCGGTCAGGTCGGGCAGCATCGCGCCCAGCGTCTCCCGCGGGTCCAGCCCATGGCCCAGCGCGAAGGCGCAGAAGATGTGCTTGGTGAGCGAGGCGAAGCGCAGCCGCGTGTCCGCCGTGATCGCCCGGCGGTGCGACAGGCTGGCGAGGCCACCTGTCGCGACGATGCGGATCGCATGGCGGTCGAAGGCCAGGAGGACGCCGCCCGGTTCCTCTGCGGTCCAGCGGGCAGCAACGTCGGAAGCGACGGTGGAGGACCAGTTCAGGGACATGTGTCGCGATTTTTCCGTTCGGGCCGGCTCACGTCGAAGGGCCTGACCGCATGTTTGCCGGGCACCCGCTCAGCGTCGCGCGGGGCCCATCTCGCTCAGTTCCAGATTCTGCTGCGCCAGGTCGGCCGCCATGGTGTCCGGCGCCAGCTCGATCGCCCGGCGCCAGTCGACCTGCGCGCCGGCCACATCGCCACGCAGCTGCCGCAGGATCCCGCGTTCCAGCAGGCCCTCGGCATTGTCGGGCGCGAGGGTGAGCGCGCGTTCGACGGCCTGGACGGCCTGGTCCACCCGGTCGAGGCGGCGCAGCGCGGCGGCGCGCAGCACCCAGGCCTCGGCGCGCTCCGGCTCGAGGGCCAGGGCTGCGTCGAGGTCCTCGATGGCCTCGTTGAAGCGGCGCAGCGCGGCCAGGATGACCGAGCGGTCCACCAGAAGCTCGGAGTCCTGGGGCGCGAGGGTGAGCGCGATGGTGGCCGCGCCATAGGCCCGGTTGGCGTCGCCCGCGATCATCCAGGCCTGGGCCGCCTGGCCGAAGACCTGGGCGCGGGCGATGCTGCCGGCGCGCGAGCTGCCGCCCAGCCGCTCCAGCCGCTCGGCCGCCTGCTCGGCCTCGCCGAGGCCGATCATTGCCAGGGCGATGCAATGGCGCGCGCCGTCGCCGCCGCCGGTCGCGTCCCAGGCCTGGGCGAAACGCATGGCCTCGTCGGGATCGTTGCGCAGCAGGGTCAGGCAGCGGTCGTAATCGGGCCCGTCGGCGATGCGCGGCATCTCCGGTGGCAAAGGCAGGGTGTCGGGGAGCGCCTCGGGCGCGGTGCCATCGGAGACGGTCTCGTGGCGATCGGAGCTGCCGGACAGATACCAGACGCCTCCCCCCACCGAGGCGAGGAGGATCAGACCGAATCCGACAAAAATGGGAAGGCGGTTGCGCACGCGCCCGACTCTACAGCACTTCGCCTCCATGCGGAATCGCGCAGGGGCGGAGGGGCGGGGGAGGGAAGGGAGCGGGCTTGGCCATGGGGGGTCCGTCTGGAGTGGCGCGACCGGGGGATCGCGAGCGCAGGGGAAATCATTCGCGATCAGAAGGGAATAGCCGGCCATCCTCCCATGGCGCATGACCGTCCTGCCGGGGAAGCGGGGCAGGCGGGCGCGGGGCCAGACTGGCGGGCGGCGCGACAAGGCCTTACGAACAGCGGCATGAACGGCCTGAAGCCCATATTGGCCCGCCTTGCGGCGGGAGAACGCCTGGCCGAGAGCGAGGCCGAGACCGCCTTCGGCATCATCATGGCGGGCGAGGCGACGCCGGCGCAGATCGCCGGAATGCTGATGGCGATGCGCGTGCGCGGCGAGACCGTCGCCGAGATGACCGGCGCCGTCCGCGCCATGCGCGCGCGCATGATCGCCGTCGAGGTGCCCAAGGAGGCGATCGACATCGTGGGCACGGGCGGCGATGCCTCCGGCAGCCTGAACATTTCCACCACGACGGCGATCGTCGTGGCGGGCGCCGGCGTGCCGGTGGCCAAGCACGGCAACCGCGCGCTCTCCTCCAGGTCGGGCGCGGGGGATGTGGTCGCGGCGCTGGGCGTCAATCTCGATGTGCCGCTGGAGAAGCTGCCCGCCGTGATCCGCGAGGCCGGAATGGTCTTCCTCATGGCGCCCCGCCACCACGCGGCCCTGCGCCATGCGGGCGGCGCGCGGGTCGAGCTCGGCACGCGCACCATTTTCAACCTGCTGGGCCCGCTGGCCAATCCGGGCCGCGTCACGCGCCAGATGACCGGCGCCTTCTCGGCCGAATGGATCCAGCCCATGGCCGAGGCGCTGGGCCGGCTCGGCACGGAGCGCGCCTGGGTCGTGCACGGCCAGGGCATGGACGAGATGGCGATCTCGGGCCCGACCGAGGTGGTGGAGCTGGCCGAGGGCCGCACCCGCCGCTTCCAGGTCACGCCCGAGGAGGCCGGCCTGCCGGTCCATCCCATCGAGAGCATCCGCGGCGGCACGCCCGAGGAGAACGCCGCGGCGCTCGTGGCGCTGCTGGAGGGCCAGACGGGCGGCTATCGCGACATGGTCCTGCTGAATTCCGCCGCCTCCCTGATCGTGGCCGGGCGCGCGGCAACGCTGCGCCAGGGTGCGGCGTTGGCAGCTGAAAGCATTGACAGCGGCCGGGCTCTGGATGTTCTAAACCGCCTGCGCCGCGCGACCACCGAGGTCTGATTCCATCATGAATATCGACGTCCTCCCCGATATGTCCGACACGCTCGCGAAGATTCTTCGCGACAAGCAGGCGGAGGTCGCCGCCGGCGCTTCCGCCGTCTCCATCGCCGAGATGGAGAAGCGCGCGCTCGACCAGTCGCCGCCGCGCGACTTCATGGGCGCGCTGTGCCGCGCCCTGGGCGAGGGCCGGACGGGCCTCATCGCCGAGATCAAGCGCGCCTCGCCCTCCGGCGGCCTCATCCGCGATCCCTTCGAGCCGGCGGAGCTGGCCGTGGCCTATGAGAGCGCCGGCGCCTCCTGCCTCTCGGTGCTGACGGATGCGAAGTATTTCCAGGGCAGCGCGGACTACCTCAAGGCCGCCCGCGCCGCCTGCACGCTGCCCGTGCTGCGCAAGGACTTCATGATCCATCCCTGGCAGGTCTTCGAGGCCCGGGCGATGGGCGCGGACGCCATCCTGCTCATCATGTCGGCCCTCTCCGACGCCAAGGCCCAGGAGCTGGAGGAGGTCGCCCGCAGTCTCGACATGGCGGTGCTGGCCGAGGTGCATGATGCCCGCGAGATGGATCGCGCGCTGGGTCTTCAGACGCGCCTCATCGGCGTGAACAACCGCAACCTCAAGACGCTGGAGACCGATCTGTCGATCAGCGAGGCGCTGGTGCCGCGGGTGCCCGCCGACCGCATCCCGGTCGCCGAAAGCGGGCTGCGCAACCCCGGCGATGTGGAGCGCATGGCCAAGGTCGGCGCGCGCTGCATCCTGGTCGGCGAATATCTGATGCGCCAGCCCGACGTCGCCGCGGCGACGCGCGCGCTGCTGGGCACGTGAGCCTCACCCACTTCGACGAAGCCGGCCGCGCCGCCATGGTCGACGTGGCGGGCAAGGCGGAGACGGAGCGCCTCGCGATCGCGCGCGGGCGGGTGGTGATGCAGCCGGCGACCCTGGCGCTCATCGCCGAGGGGAAGGCCGGGAAGGGCGACGTGCTCGGCGTCGCGCGGCTCGCCGGCATCATGGCGGCCAAGCGCACCTCCGACCTCATTCCCCTCTGCCATCCGCTGATGCTGACCAAGGTCTCGGTCGATCTGGTGATCGTCGAGCCCGATACGGTGGAGATCGAGGCGCAGGTGCGCGTCACGGGCCGCACGGGCGTGGAGATGGAGGCGCTGACCGCCGTCTCCGTCGCGGCCCTGACCGTCTACGACATGGTGAAGGCGATGGATCGCGGCATGCGCATCGACGACCTGCGCCTGGTCCTCAAGGAAGGCGGCAAGTCCGGCCGCTTCGAGGCCGAGGCGTGATCCCGCTCGACGAGGCGCGCGCGCGCATCCTCGCGGGCCTGGCGCCGACCGGGCCCGAGACCGTGCCGCTCGCCGCCGGATGGAACCGGGTGCTGGCGCGGCCCATCGCCGCAAGGCTCACCCAGCCGCCGGCCGATGTCTCCGCGATGGACGGCTATGCCCTGCGCGCGGCGGATGCGGTCGAGGGCGCGACGCTGCGCCTGGCCGGGGCTTCGCCGGCCGGCAAGCCCTACGCCGGCACGCTCGGCGCGGGCGAGGCCGTGCGCATCTTCACCGGCGGCTTCGTCCCCGCGGGCGCGGACAGCATCCTCCTCCAGGAGGACGCGACCGCCGCCGAGGGGCACGTCCGGGTGAACGAGACCGTCATGCTCGGGCGGCACATCCGCCGCCGGGGCCTGGATTTCGCCGAGGGCGCGGAGCTGCTGGGCGCCGGGCGGCGGCTGACCGCGCGCGACATCGGCCTGGCCGCCGCGGGCAACCATCCCTGGCTGACCGTGCATCGCCGCCCGCGCATCGGCATCCTAGCGACGGGCGACGAGATCGCGCTGCCGGGCGAGAAGCTGCCCGAGGGCGGCATCGTCAGCTCCAACGCCCATGCCCTGGCCGCGCTCGTCGCCTCGTGCGGCGGCGAGGCGAGCATCCTGCCCATCGCGCCGGACGATCCGGCGGAGATCGCGGCCCTGGCCAGCAGCGGCGGCTTCGACCTGCTGGTCACGACCGGTGGTGCCAGCGTGGGCGAGCATGACCTGGTGCAGAAGGCGCTGGGACGTGACGGCTTCGTGCTCGACTTCTGGCAGATCGCCATGCGTCCCGGAAAGCCGCTGATCTGGGGGAAGCTGGGCGCCGTTCCGGTGCTCGGGCTGCCGGGAAATCCGGTCTCCGCCCTGGTCTGCGCGGTGGTCTTCCTGCTGCCCGCTTTGGCGAAGCTGCAGGGCCTGGCCGACACCGCCACGCCCACGCTCCGCGCCCTGGCGGGCGTCGATCTGCCGGCGAACGACAAGCGCGCCGACCATCTGCGCGCGACGCTGACGCCGGGCGAGGGCGGCGTCTGGATCGCCACCCCGGCCGCGCGTCAGGACAGTTCGATGCTGGCCGTTCTCGCCGGGGCCGACGCGCTGGTGCTGCGCGCGCCCTTCGCGCCGAAGCTGGCCAAGGGCGAGCCCGTCGAGGTCATCGCGCTCGCCGCGCTGGGCGTCTGAAACGCCCCCATGGCCCGCCGGGCCACGGCGAGGTCGTGATACATCTGCAGCCGGAGCCAGAACTCCGCCGGATTGCCGAAGCGCCGTCCGAGCAGTAGGGCGGTCTGCGCCGAGATGCCGCGCGCCCCGTGCAGGATGTCGGTGACGCGGCTGCGCGGCACGCCGAGTTCGGCGGCGAGGCGCTTTCCCGACAGGCGGATGGGCGCCATGAACAGATGCGCCAGCACCTCGCCCGGCGTGCGCAGCGGCTGGCGCGGACGGAAGGGCGCGTCGGGCTCGACCGGCGCGGGCTGGGGCTGCGGGCGTGCTGGAAGCAGGCCGCGCGCGCGGCAGACGGCCTTGAGCGCCTCGTCGATGCTTGCGGGCGTGCCACCGGCATAGACGTCGGCGAGCAGCCGGGACTGGGCCTCGGGGGTGATGGGGTATCGCGTCGCGTCCAGGGGCATCGGTTTCGCCTTCGTGTTCGATGGCGCGACGCTACACATCAGGCCCTGGCATGGGGCATCGGGGGTTCCGATCCGTTTGATCACGCTGGCCTATCGGCCTTGCGAACGGGATGTCGGTTTTTCGTGCACCCGCTTCCGGGCCGCTGCTAGCCTCGGCTTCAGGGAAGATAGCCCGTCCTTCCTCAGGAGGCCGCATGACCGTCAGCCGTCGTTCCACCCTTGCCCTCGCCGCCGCCAGCATCGCCGCACCCCGATTGGCGACCGCGCAGGGCGCCAATGTGCTGCGGTTCATTCCGCAGATCGACCTGGCCTTCCTCGATCCGCATTTCACCACGGCCTATGTCACGCGCGGCCATGGCCACATGGTCTTCGATACGCTCTATGGCTGCGACGCCTCCTTCAAGCCGACGCCGCAGATGGTCTCGGGCCACACGATCGAGAACGACGGCAAGCTGTGGAACCTCACGCTGCGGCCGGGCCTGCTCTGGCATGACGGGGAACGCGTCACGGCGCGGGACTGCGTCGCCAGCATCCGCCGCTGGGCGCGGCGCGACGCGCTGGGCGGTGCGCTCATCGAGGCGACCGACGAGCTCTCCGCGCCCGACGACCGCACCATCCGCTTCCGCCTGAAGAAGCCCTTTCCGCTGCTGCCGGACGCGCTGGGCAAGGTCACCTCGCCGATGCCGGCGATGATGCCCGAGCGGCTGGCCAATACCGACCCCTTCACCCAGATCACCGAGATGGTGGGCAGCGGTCCCTTCCGCTTCGTCGCCAATGAGCGCATCGCCGGCTCGCGCAACGTCTATGCGAAGTTCGATCGCTACGTCTCGCGCGAGGACGGGCCCATGGAGTGGAATGCCGGCCCCAAGCGCGTGAATTTCGATCGTGTGATCTGGACCACCATCCCCGATGCCGCGACCAAGGTGGCGGCGCTGAATCAAGGCGAGCAGGACTGGTGGGAGAACCCCACGCACGACCTGCTGCCGCTGCTTCGCCGCAACCGCCAGATCCAGATCGTGGTGAACAACCCCACCGGCGCCGTGGACATGATGCGGCCCAATCACCTGCAGCCGCCCTTCAACAACCCGGCCATCCGCCGCGCCATGCTGCATGCCTTCAGCCAGACGGACTACATGCAGGCGATCGTGGGCAACGACCCCGCGATGTACCACGTGCCGCATGGCGTCTTCTGCCCGAACACGCCGATGGCCAGCGAGGCCGGGCTGGAGCCGCTGGTGGGGCCGCGCGACCTCGAGGGCGTGAAGGAGATGCTCAAGCGCGCCGGCTACGCCAATGAGAAGGTCGCGATCCTCGCCGCCACCGACTACGCGCAGTTCAAGGCGATCGGCGAGGTGATGGCCGACGTCATGGGCCGCATCGGCATGAACGTGGATTACGTCGCGACGGACTGGGGCACGATGCTCTCTCGCCGCAACAATCGCGGGCCGGTGGAGCAGGGCGGCTGGAGCTGCTTCAGCACGGGCTGGGAAGGCGTCGACCACATGGATCCCGCCAATCACTACGCCATCCGCGGCAATGGCGATCAGCCCTCGGGCTGGCCCGGCTGGTGCGTGAGCCCGCGCCTGGAGGAGCTGCGCAACCAGTGGTTCGACGCGCCCGACCTCGCCGCGCAGCAGGAGGCCTGCCGCCTCATGCAGATCCAGTGCATGCAGGACGTGCCCAGCATCCCGCTCGGGCAATACGTGCAGCCCACCGCCTTCCGCAACAATGTCACCGGGGTGCAGAAGGGCTTCCCGACCTTCTGGAACCTCCGCAAGACCTGATCACGCCAGTTCGGGATGGGCGGGCACGCTGCGCGGGAAGGCGTCGCGCCGCCGCATGATGTCCAGCCGCGTGGTCGGAAAGCGCTGCATCGCCGTGCCGGCCGCCGGCAGCCCGTCCAGGGCAGCCACGGTCTGGAGGTCGGGCGCATAGCCGGCCGGGCCGGCGGCCAGGCCCGGCTGGGTCGCCGGCCACCAGCCGATGGCGAAGATGAGTCCCTTCAGTTCGCGCGGCGTGTAGCCGCTCAGGCGCAGCTCCGGCAGATAGGGACTCTGCTCGGCCAGAGGCAGCGGGATGCGCAATTCGCGCGTCACGGTCTCGGTCGGCTTCAGCAGGAGGCAGAGCGGCAGGACCGGCACGGGAATGCGCATCCCCGGCGGCACGGAGGGGATGTATTTTCCCACCATCGCCACCCCGTCGGGCCGCAGGATCACCTGGGCGACCTGCGCATCGGCCGAGCGCTTGCCATCCGCTAGGCGCGGCCAGGCCTCCATCACCAGCAGCGGTACCGGCCCCATATTGGTGAGCTGATAGGGGAAGGTGAGCGTCCCCTCCGCGCGGCCGGGCCGGCATTCGAGGCGCAATTGGCCAAAGGGCGCGCGGCTCTCGGCGCTCATGATCCCGCTTTCATTCCAACGGCGGCGGCGGCGGGGGCGGCAGGGGATGGGGGCTGGGCGGGGGATTGCCGGGATCGGTGGCGGTTCCGCGCGGCGCCGAGGGCTGGCTGGCGTCGTCATTGGCGCCCCGGTCGTCCACCGCCGCGCCGTCGAGCGTGTCGGCGACGGCCTTGCGATGCGCGGCGGCGGCCTCGTCCGACCCGTCATCGGGCTCGCCCAGAACGACGAGGCTGGGCGAGCCGGTTCCCGTTCCCGTCTCCTGATCGCCCTCGGGCGTCTCCCGCCCGGTGAAATGGCCGGGGGGTGTCGCGCCTTTCGGATCCGTGGGCTGCGAAAAGGGCGGCGACTGGACCGTGTCCGGATCGGGCTTGCCGATCACCACCGGGTTCTTGCGGTCCTCCGCCGCGGCCAGCGCCGGCGCCGTGGCCGGATCGTCGCGCAGGTCCTGCAGCTGCGAGACCGCGTCATTGACGAATGCGGGATCGGGCGGCTGGCCGGGATCGATGACGATGCCCTGGCCGCCCCTCTCCCCGCCCGCCACCAGCGTGCCCTCCGGGCCGTTGCGCACCATCATGCCGGTGTGCAGCGCCATGTCGTGCGACTTGCGGCCGCCGCCGCCACCGCCCTTCTTCGCCTGCTGCACCAGCCAGTCGGACGGGTCGCCGGGATCGGCCTCGGCGGCGTCCAGCGGCTCCTTGATGGTGGGCGCGTCGAGCTGGTCGGGCGAGGCGCCCTTGTGGTCGAGGATCGGCCCTTCGGTGAAGACGCCGGCGGGGGTGATGACGACCATGGAGCCGCCGACCACCAGCTGGATCTTCTTTTTGGCCTGAAGCGCGATGGTGTCGGCCGTCAGCACGATCATCGCGGCGGAGAGCATGCTCCCGCCCGTCACCTCGGTGAGCTGGTCGCCCTTGATGAGGAGGTGGTCGTCCACGTCGATCCGGGTGTAGCGGCTGTCGCCGACATGCAGGTCCTTCTCGCCGCCGATGGTGGTGAAGTCCCCGCCCGTGGAATCCTGGTCTGCCGGCTTCTTGCCGCCGCCGACCAGCGTGTGCCGGCTGCCGCGCGTCGTGTCGAAGCGGCTGCCGGTGCTGGTGGTGTCCAGCCGGTGCTCGGCGCGGAGGAGCAGCTGTTCCTTGCCCTTCTGGTCGTCGAAGCGGAGCAGATGGAAGCCGGCCTCGGCATCGGGCTGGGGCGTGCTGCGCGTGCGGATGCCGCTGCGGGTCGTGTTGTTGTTCTGCGTCGCCTTCACGTCCTCCTCCGACTGGATGGGACGCGCGGCCGGCGAGGGGGGCACGAAGGGAAGGTGCGTCTTGCCGGAGCCCGCATTGTAGACGCGCCCGGTCACCAGCGGCCGCTCCGGGTCGCCATCGAGGAAGCTGACGATCACCTCCTGACCGATGCGCGGGACGAACTGGGTGCCGAAGCGCGTGCCGGCCCAGCCCTCGGCCACGCGCACCCAGGCGGTGACCTTGTCATTGGCGAAGGGGCCCTCGGCCTGCGCATCGGGCGTGGCCCCGGGCGGACCCTGGTCCCAGGGAAAGCGGATGCGCACCCGCCCGAGGCCGTCGGTGTGGATATCCCCCTCCGCGGTCGAGGTGCCTTTGGGCCCCAGGACCATCGCGAAATGCGGCCCCGCCGCGAGCGGCCGCGGCGAGGAGGGCGTGGGCCAGTGGTCGGCGTTGAGCGGCGCGGTGGTGGGGACCGCGTCGAAGGCGCAGGCGAAGCCGGCCCCGGATTCCAGGAGCTTGTCGATGATCTTGGCGATCTCGGTGACGGCCGAGATGGCCGAGGTGATCGCCCCGAAGATCCCGCTGCTGGTCCGCCCGATCGCATTGGCGATGAAGCCCGGCAGGCCCGAAGGGTCGGAGGAGTCTGGCTTGGCCGCCAGCCAATTGGCGATGTCGACGCCCTTGGAGATGTCCTTCTTGAGCTCGTCGCGCAGCTTTTCCGCGCCCTGGCCCATCGCATCCTCGGGGTCGCCGCCGCCGAAGATCGCGCTCTTCAGCAGGTCGCCGATCTTGAGGAGGAAGTTGCGGTCGTCCACCACGTCGAAGGCGTCGAGTGTGACCAGCTTCAGCACCATCGACTGCGCCTCGGCGCCCGAGCCGGCCTTGTCGGCGCCGATATTGACCGCGCGGCCGGCGTAGAAGCTGCTGCTATAGGCCCGCCCGGAGAAGGAGGCGGAGGCGGTCTCGTTTACGCGCATCCGCAGCCGCGCCGCGGCATCCGGATCCTTCACCTCCACGGCCGTGGCGGGGAAGGCTTCCGCCCGCAGGCCCACGCTGTTGGCCGCGAAGGCGTAGGGCTGGTCCACCACCGCCAGCCCCTCGGGCGAGCGCTGCGGGTCGATCTGGTTGAAGTCGCCCACGCGCGCGTTCTGCGCCGCCGCCGTGAAGCTGCGCCTGAAGTTGCGGATGAGGTCCACGCCCTTGCCCGACATGGCGGATTTCGTGTCGCCGGCCGAGCCGTCCTCGGAGACGACGGTCATGGTGTCGTCCACGGGGCCGGGATTGTGCCGGCGGAAGGACAGCACCATCCGCTCGCGCGAGGGTGTCGCACCGGGGCGGCTGCTGTCGGGGCCATGCTCGAAGCGATAGGCGACGCCGCAGCGGTCGAGCAGGCGGTGGACGAAGGCGAAAGTCGTCTCATTGTACTGCACGCAATAGGGGATGCGCGTGGCCGGAAGGTCCGCGAGAAGGTTGGTGCGGAAGTCGATGAGGGGAAAGGGCTCGAACACCTCGCGCAGGATCGAGATGAGGTCGCGATCCTCGAAGACGCGGTAGCGCAGCTCGTAGCCGGTCATGCGGAAGGCGGGGACGAGGCGGGCGCGGTAGATGCGCCGGCCGCGCAGGGTGCTCAGATGCTCGAAGGTCTCGAAGAGGCCGAAGCGCTCGTTGAAGCCTTCCTCCTGCACCGTGTTGGTGATCTTCGTCTTGCGGATGCCGAACTTCGCCGCCCGCCCGATGAGCTGTTCCGGCCTGATCTCGGTCTTCTTGTCGCCGAGCAAGGTGAGCTCGAAGGCATAAGGAATGGAGATGCCCTCGGCGCCGGAGACGCGCAGCAGCAGGAAAGGGTCGTCGTCGTCCTCGCCCTTGGCCAGGCCGAGCGGCGTTTCCACGCTGAGGTGCCGCTTGGCATTTCTCAGGGCCATGCGGCGTCGCCCGGGGACGTGGGCAAGCGCGCTCTAAGGCACATGCTGCACCGCCTGGCCGGCGAAGAGGATGCTCACCGTCCCGCCCCACAGGCACTGGCAGACCGAGACGTCGTGCAGCGCGATCTCATGGGTGATCTGCCGGGTCGGGCTGCCTGGGGTCCAGGGAGACATGGTCATGGGCTGGCAGGGCTGCGGCGTCAGCACGCCCAGGGCGGCCGAGGTCGCGGCCGCCACCTGCGGGTTGGACGGGCTCATGCACAGGCCGAAGGGCTGGATGTTCACCATGGGCTGGTGATCCATGATGGTAGCCATCGGCTTCATGGTGTGGAACTGGCCGCGATGCGGCAGGACCTTCAACTGGCTCGGCGAGGGGCTGAAAGTGCAGGCGGTGACGGCTCCGTCGATCACCCAGAGCGGCATGGCGGAAACTCCCTGCGCGGTGGCGATTAAGCTCTGCCGGTCAGGTTAGTGACGTATGCCGTGTCATGACAATTGAACAATCGCCGCGGGCCCGCCCCGCGCGACAGATGCGACAGACGCGGGCTACAGCCCCCGCCACTCGTGGCTCTGCGCCTCGAAGGCCTTGCGGCCGAAGAGCGAGACCACCGCGGTGCGCGCGAGGATGCGCAGGTCCAGCCAGATGGACCATTCGCTCAGATAGGCGAGGTCATGCGCGGTGACCTCGCGGGCGAAGGCGGTGTCGGCCATGGTGCCCGACAGCCCGTTCACCTGCGCCCATCCGGTGATGCCCGGCTTCATGCGGTACCGCGCGCCATAGCCCGGCACGACCTTCTCGATGGGCATGCCCGCGACCAGCATATGCGCGACATGCGGGCGCGGCCCAACCATGCTCATCTCGCCCTTGAGCACGTTGATGAGCTGCGGCAGCTCGTCGATGCAGGTCGGGCGAAGGACGCGGCCCACGCGCGTGATGCGCGAATCGCGCGAGAGCACGCCGCGCGTGCCGGTATCGGCAGGGTCGTCGCGCAGGGTGCGCAGCTTCAGGATGTGGAAGATCTCGCCGTTGCGCCCGATCCGGGGCTGGCGGAAGAAGATGGGCCCCGCCCCCTCGATCCGGATGGCGAGCATGGCGCATAGCAGGATCGGCGAGACCGCGATCAGCGCGAGCGTCGCCAGCACATAGTCGATCAGCGCCTTCGCGACGACGGCGCCGGGCGCCAGCGGCTGGCGGACGAGCTCCAGCACCGGCTGGCCCGCGATCGCCGAGCGGCTTGTGCCCTGGGGCGCATGATTCGCGCCGTCGAGCAGCACCACGACCTCGGCCGTCAGCCACTGCACCTGCTGGACCGAGCGCAGGATGTCGATGGCGCGGCTCAGCGGCAGCGCGATGACGATGAGGTCGAGCCGCTCCTCGCCGGCGAAGGCGCAGAGGGAGGCGATGTCGCCCACCACCGGCACGTTGGACACCTCGGGCGGGCGGCGCGTGGCGTCGCGGTCGTCGAAGATGCCGACGATGTCTGGCGTTTCGGGGTTTTCCGGGCCGCTCAGCCGGTCGATCAGCAGGCCGGACATCTCGGTCGCGCCCACGATGGCGATGCGCCGGCGCAGCCAGCCCGCCTTCACGCCGCGCCGCGCGATGACCGAGAGGAGGACGCGGCAGGGCAGCAGCAGCGACACCGCGGCGACCGGCCAGAGCAGCATCGCCGCGGCATAGGGCGTGCCGGCCAGCGGCAGCACCAGAACGGCGACGGCTCCCCCCACGAAGAGCGGCAGGAGCAGGACGTCGGCCACGGCCCATGGCAGGTCGAGCAGCCGGCCGAGGCGGGGGGGCGCGAGGCGCAGCATGGCGAGCCAGCCCAGGCCAGCCAGCCCGCCGGCGATCAGCTGGGCTTCGAGCGGCGTGAAGGACATCTGGACCCTGGTGACGCTCAGCCACAGCCATCCCGCGAGCAGGAGGCCAATCAGGTCGATGGCGCTGGCCATCTGCGTGAAGGCGCTGACCGGCGCGATCGCATTCACCCCGCTCTTTCGGCGCAGGCTCTTCACGGTCGACGGCTGCGGCGAAGCCTCGCGATGCGTGGCGACCTCGGCATCCTTGCTGGCCACGCCCACCATGGTCTCGGGAGGCATCATCCGCAGGGCTGCAAACGATGTCTAGGCAAGGTCAGCATAGCAATCAGGCCTATTCTTCGCGGAATCAGTGGAAACGTGAATTTTTTATATTAAGAACACGCGGTGGGCGAGATCGGGTTATTTGCCAAGAGTATAATATTTTGCACTCAGGGTATACGGCAAACCTGGCCGCCGGGCGTGGCCTATCGCCCGCCCGCCGGCCCCGAGGCCCGTCTGGCCCTTGCGAGGCGCCGGGCGCGCAGCGTCATGCGGAGCAGGGGCGGCAGGTCTTCGGCGTAGCGCCGGCCGAGCCGCATCGGCTCCGTCCAGGCCCGGTGGAGCCATTCGATGCCGGCGCGCCGCATCCAGTCCGGCGCCCTGCGGGTCAGCCCCACGGAGAAGAGCAGGCCGCTGCCAACGGCGATGCCGAGGCCCGTCACGCTAGCGCGCGCCTGCATCTCGGCCATCAGGATCTCCGAGCGCGGCGCGCCGGTCGCCACGAAGACGAAGCGCGCCGGATGCGCCTCGGCGAAGCGGATCGCGGCCTCGCGCGCCTCGGGACTGCGGATATAGCCCATCGGCGGCTCGTGCTGCGCCACCCGGCGCAGGCCGTAGGTTTCCCTCAGCGCCGGCACCAGGAGAGGGCCGCCGCCGATGATCGTGATGGGGTCCTCGGGCTGGATCACCTGGCGCAGCAGCATCTGCGCGACGTCGCTGCCCGGCGCCACCGGAACGCTCACGCCGGTCGCCCAGCGGTGCAGGCGCGACAGGACCTGGCTGTCGTTCAGCCGCATCCAGGCCGCCGCCATCGCGGGGGCCAGCCCTGTTTCAGCCCGGCTGCCGAGGACCATCACCTGGGCGTTGATCGGCACGATGTAGGTGAAAGGCAAGCCGGGATCGCGCGCGGCCATGAGCGCGACGGCCCCCTGGGCGTCCACCGGGGTCACCTCGTCCTGGCCGAGGAGGAGGATGGTTTCGGGCATCAGGCGGTCCCCCGGGGGATGGCAGGAGAGGGGCGCGCGGCGCCGTGTCGAAGGTCGCTCGGAACGACAAACCATGGCCAAATATTAATTTTAATGCAACCTTGGCTGTTGGTAGCGCTTTTCTTTGCGCCAAGGCCAATGATAGGAATGCGCGGATTTCGAGTATAGATGCGCTTTCTGAGAGACATCACGGACGAAGAGACAATCCTCGGAAAATGAAACGAAATATCCTGATCCTGGGCGCGGGCGGTTTTCTCGGGCGCCATATGCTGGTCCGGCTCTCCGCGGCGGGCTTCGGCGTGGTCGCGGGGCTTCGGGGCAAGGGCGCTCCCGCCACGGGCGTTCGCCACCTCGATGCCACGGATTGCGCATCGCTCCGCGACGCGCTCGACGGCGTGACCGATATCGTGAACTGCGTGGCCGGTTCGCCGGAGGTCATGGTGCGCGCCACCACGGCCCTCTGCGCCGCGGCCGGGTCGCGGCGCATCGTCCATCTGAGCAGCATGGCGGTCTACGGCAACGCCCGCGGCCTCGTGGACGAGGATGCCCCGCTGGCCGGCGCCAGCCCCTATGCCCGGGCCAAGATCGAGAGCGAGGTGCTGCTGCGCGCCCATGTCGCGGCGGGCGGCAATGCCGTGATGCTGCGGTTGGGATGCGTCCATGGGCCGGGCTCGGAGCCCTGGACGCTCCGCCCCGCGCGCCTGTTGCGCCAGGGCCGGCTCGGCGAGCTGGGGCCGGCGGGGGAGGGCGTCTGCAACCTCTCGGCCCTGGCCGATTGCAGCTCGGCCGTCATCGCCTGCCTCGAGGGCCGGGGCATCAGCGGCGCCGCCTTCAACATCTCCGATCCTGAGCCGGGCAGCTGGAACGTCTATTTCCGAGACCTCGCCGGGGCGATCGGCCTGCCCGCGCTCGCGCCCGTGCCCGCCTGGCGGATCGCGGCCGAGAAGATCGCCGCCTATCCGCTCAAGGCCGCCGAGATCGCCGGGCGCCGGCTCGGCCTGCGCCCGCCCGAGGCGATCCCGCCCTCGCTCTGGTCGACCTTCGGGCAGGACATCCGCCTGGATCACCGCCGCTGCGACCTCGCCTTGCGCATCGCGCGCCAGTCGCCGGCCGAGGCCCTGGCCGAGGCGGCCGCGTGGCTGAGGCGCGAAGCCGCGATCGGGCGCTGACGCCCCGCCCGGCATGGCGTCAGCGCCGGGCAAGGGTCAGGGCCAGATGGTCGGCGAGCCGCACCGCCAGGGCGATGGCGGGAAAGGTGGGATTGGCCTGGCCGCTGGTGGGGAAGACCGAGGCGCCCGCCACATACAGATTGCCCGTTCCGAAGACCAGCGCATCGCGGTCCACCACCCCCGTCGCCGGGCTGTCGGCCATCCGCGTGGTGCCGATCTGGTGATGGCCGTCGGTGCATTGCGCCAGCGCCAGCGCGGCCAGCTCCGCCTCGGGGGCCGCCCATTCCATCCGCCCCAGCCCCGTGCGCTCCAGCCAGGCGCCGAAGAGCGCATGCGCGCGGATCAGCGCCTGGATGTCGGCGGGGCTGAAGCGCAGGTCGATCCGGGCCCGGCGCAGCCCGGTCGCGTCGCGCTCCTCGCCCAGGGTGATGCGGCTCTCGGGATCGGGGGTGGCCTCGGCATGGTAGCGCAGGGAGTAGCGTCGCGCGGCGTTGCGCTGGAAGAAGCCGGGGTGGCGGGGCTTGGCGATTTTCCGCCGCCACAGGAAGCGCGGAATGAAGGTCGCGGTATTGGTCACGTCCAGGGCGACGTTGCGCAGGTGGCGCATCAGCCGCAGCGGACCCGTGCCGATATAGGAGCGCCGGATCGACTCGCCCACGACGAGACGCCCGAGCGGCGCGACCGACAGCGCCAGGAAGGCGGCCGAGAGCAGGCCGCTGCCATGGCCGGGATCGTGGATGGGCGGGAATTCCGGCCAGATCGCGGTGTTCAGCAGATTCTCGCGCCCGACCAGCTCCGCGCTTGGATTGAAGCGCCGTCGGCCGAAGACGCCCTGGCCGACCTGCTCGTAATCGAGGGCGGCGTCGAGCGCCTCGGTGGCGAGCTGGATCGAGGCGATGGTGCCGTAGAGATGGCCCATGTAGCAGCGCCCCACCCAGCCCTCCGGCCCGCCGAAGCGCTGCGGATCGCCATTCTCGGGATCGTCCTGCGCGTTCAGAAGCAGCCGCGCATTCTCGATGCCGCCGCAGGCGAGGACGAAGCGCCCGGCGTGCACCGTCGCGCGCTGGCCGTCGGGCCCCTGGAGGATCGCCGCCTCCACCCGGCCCGCCGCCGAGAAGCGAAGGGCCGCGAGCGTGGCGCCCAGCCGCAGGTCCAGCTGGGGCTCCGTCCTCAGCCGGCGGTCATGGACGAGCTGCAGGCGCGGCTCGCGGCACCAGCGTTCGAGCCGGTGGAAGGTGAAGTCCGGATCGCTCGCCGCGACGCCCGGGACGGGCCGGTCAAAATCCGCCGTGCCGATATCCGCGTAATCCGCGGCGCGGTCGAGGAAGGGCGCGAGGTCCGCGGCCGTGATCGGCCAGCGCGCCAGAGGCGAGACCTCCGGGCGATCCTCGAAATCGAGCGGGTCGAGCGGCACGCAGCGCCCGCCCCAGAGATTGCCCGCCCCGCCGAGGCTGCGCTGGACGGCGATGGCCATGGGAGCATGCCGCGCCGGATCGGCAATCTGCGCCTCGGCCAGGGCCTGGGCCTGGGGCGTGGGCTTTTCCTGACCGGATTCGGCGAGCAGCACGCTGTGCCCCAGCCGCGCCAGCTCAAGCGCCAGGGCGATGCCGGCAGGGCCGGCGCCGATGACGCAGACGTCGTGATGCGACCGATCGAGGTCGGGGCTGAAGGGGCGGATCATCGGTGGGTGGGTCCATGGCGCGCTTCTATTGGCATCGCATCGCGCGTTGCCGCAAGCGCGCATTAGAAGGCGTGCGGCAGCCGGCGCCGCGCCACCCAGCTCGTGGCCAGACCGCCGAAGCCGGTGGTGATCGCCGTCATCGCCGCCGCGCCCACCGGGCCGAAGAACGGCACCAGGGTGATGGTCAGCGCCGTGCCGACCGCCACCTGCACGAGGTTGATGCGGAACAGCGCCCGCCCCTGGCCGGCGCTGGCCAGCAGGGTGTCGCGCATGGCGAAGAGCGCGTTGACCGCCTGGCCGATGCACAGGATCCGCAGGGCCAGCGAGGCCGTCTCCAGCCCCGGCCCCAGCAGGCTCAGCAGCCAGGGCGCGAAGACCATCATGGCCAGCAGCGGGGGCAGGGTCAGCGCGGCCGCGGACCATCGCGCGGCGCGATGCACGGCCCGCAGCCGGGGCCATTCCTCGCGCCGGTGATGCTCGGCCATGCGCGGCGCGGCGATGAGCGACACGTTGATCAGCAGCACCCAGGGCAGGGTGGAGATGCGCATCGCCATGCTGAAGGCGCCGACGGCCTCGGGCGGGGAGAAGGTGGCCAGGACGAGGGTGGGCAGCGTCATCATCGCGAATTGCGAAAGCTCCACCCCCATCAGCGGAATCGACAGGCGCCACAGGGGCGGCATCGCGACGACCGGCCCGTCCGGGCGCACGGCGAAGCGCCGGCGATGGACGAGCGTCAGCGCCAGGCCGAGCACGGCGGTCAGCCCGCGCGCGGCGATGGTGGCGATCATCGCGTCCTGCACGGTATCGCCATGGCCGAACCAGAGGATCGCCAGGGTGATCACCGGCCAGAGCGCGTTGGCCGTCACCTGCGAGGCGACGTTGCGGCCGAGCCCGGCGAGCACCCCCGCGAAGGTGACCGCGAAGGCCTCCATGGTCATGAGCAGGCTGGTCAGCGCCAGCACCGGGGCGAGGGCGGGCTGGTCCATCAGCCGGATGGCGACGGCCGGGCCCAGCCAGGCGTTGATGCCGCCCACGATCAGGCAGCCCACCACAATGACGCGCAGCGCCAGCGTCAGCGCCCCCAGGGCGGCGCGGCCGTCCTGCACGGCCAGCTCGCCCGGCACCCGCGCCGCCAAGGCGCGGTCCACGCCGCAGCGGGCCAGCGCGCCGATCAGCAGCGACCAGGCCAAGGCGGTGAAATAGAGCCCGGCATCGCCGAGGCTGAGCTGCCGGGCGATCAGCACATAGAGGACGAGCTTGCCCAGCACCTCCATGCCGCGCGCGCCCAGCCCCAGCCCCAGTCGCAAGGCCATGCTCCAGGGCAGCCGCCGCCAGGATGCCGAGGCGACAGCAGTCATCGCCACCAGGCCGAGCAGAAGGGAAGCACCGGGCTAGCGGTGCCGACATCGGGCATGCAATACAGCAGGGGGGTCCTTGAGCCGTGGGCCGGATGACGCTGGAACGGAAGAAACGGGACAGTCGTCGTCGCGCATGTGAAAGGATCTATTTCGATATGAGTGGTCTCTCGCTGGCGGTCAAGCGAATGGCGCTTCGCGCCAGCCCGGGCCTGGCTTGGCGGATGGCCGGCTATCTTGATCCCGATGACGGCTTCAACCTGCGCCTCGCCCGCGCCCTGTCCGACCCCCATCGGCTGGGGCTCGATATCGGCGGAAGCTGGGGCCTCTTCGCCGCGGCGATCATCGCCCGCGTTCGGGAATTGCACGTCTTCGAGCCCAATCCCGAGAAGGCGGCCTATCTGAGCTCCGCCCTGCGGGGGGCGGTCGTCCACGGCATCGCGCTCTCCGACGAGGCGGGAGAGGTGGAGCTCTTCATCCCCGACCTCTCCTCCGCCATGGCCACCATCGAGGCCGCCAATCCCGCGCGGCAGCTGCCCGGTCAGCGGGCGCTGGTGCGGCGCGAGCGGCTGGACAGCCTGGATCTCGGCTCGGTCGGTTTCATCAAGATGGATGTGGAGGGTCACGAGGCCGCGGTGCTGCAGGGGGCCGAAGCCCTGCTGCGCCGGGACATGCCCGCGATCCTGGTGGAACTCGAGGACCGGCATCGCCCCGACGCCGTCCGCCTGACGAGCGAATGGCTGCGCGCGCTGGGCTATCGCGGCTATATGCTGGACAAGGGCGTCATCCGCGATATCGCCCAGTTCGACGCGGCGCGGGACCAGTCCGCGGCGGGCCTCGCGGCCGGCGGCAGGGGCCGCTATCTCAACAGCTTCCTGTTCCTCGGGCCCGACGAGGCCGGAGCGCTGCGCGCGCGCCTGGCCGCGGCCGGGGTGCCGCTGCCGCATGGCTGATCTCACCCGTTGCATCCAGGGTTGAACTTCATGCCTATATGGATAACTGGCATGTCGGAATTTCCCGGCGGCGAGCGAGGCTGAATGAGCGGGGATTCCCTCACGACGCCGGCACGGGCCGCTGCGGGCGGCCTTGCGCCGCTCGTGACGAACTCCGTGCCGGGCCATCTGCGCGACCTGTCCTTCGAGGGCTGGGCGCTGCTGCGCAGCGTGCTGGCGACCGTGCGGCACCGCCGCCTGTGGCTGGCGATCGCCTTCGCCGTCCCCGTCGTGCTCTCCATCCTGGTCGCGCTGGTCGTGCCCGCCCGCTACACCGCCCAGACCCTGCTGGTCGTCTCGGCGAACCGCGAGAATGCCAGCTCCAACGAGATCACCGGCGCCGGGCAGCAGCTGCAGCAGAGCGAGGTGCAGAAGCTCGTCCAGTCCGAGATCGACCTGGTGACCAGCGCCGCCGTCGAGCGGCGGGTCTTCGAGAAGATCGCGCCCGACAGCATCTATCCCTCGCTCGGCCGGCGCCGGTTCTTCGGCCTGCTGCCCCCCCCCTCCGAGGAGCGTCAGCGCTCGGCGGCGGCCGTTCAGCTGCGCGGCACGCTGATGGCCGAGGCGCAGCTCACCAGCAACGTGATCCGCGTCTATGTCCTGCATCCCGATCGCGAGACGGCGATCCGCCTGCTGGACGCCGTGCTGACTGCCTATCTGGAGCTGCGCGCCGAGGTCTTCATGAGCCCCGCCGCCAATGTCCTCGCGGTCGATCTCGACCGGCAGGGGCAGGAGCTGCGCGAGGTCGAGAACCAGATCACCGAGCTCAAGGCCCGGATCGGCGTGCTCGACATCAACCAGGAGGCCACTCTGGCCGGGCTGCGGCTGGACCAGACGCAGCAGCGCCTGGACCGCCTGCGCGAGCAGCGCGAGGCCGCGCGCGCCGCCGTGACCGCCACCCAGGCGGCGATCGCCACCCAGCCCGCCCAGGTCGTGGCCCAGCTGGAGCAGTCCAACCTCGCGCCCAATGACGACGCGCGCAACACGCTCGCCCGGCTCCTGCAGGAGCGGCAGCGGATGGCCGCGCAATACCAGCCGAACGCGCCCATGATGGTCGAGCTCGAGAACCAGATCGCGCGCGCGCGCATCCAGGTCGGCGAGGCGCGCGCGAACAACTACCAGTCCCGGCGCGAGGTGCGGAACCCGGCCCTCGAACTGCTCAACGCCCGCCTTCTCGCCGCCCAGGTGGATGCCGACGTGCTGCTCAGCCAGGAGCAGGAGGTGCGCCGCCAGGTGCAGGAGGGCCAGCAGCGCAACCTGCTGCTGCTGCGCGCCCAGAACGACCTGCGCGAGCTGGAGCGCCGCCGTGACGCGCGTGAGGCGGCCTATCTGCAGTTCAGCCAGCGCGCCGCCGCGGCCCGGCTGAGCGAGGAGGCCCGGCTGGGCCGCGGGGCCGCGGTGGGCGTGGCCCAGCGCCCCTTCGCGCCCGCCATCCCGCGCGACCTGACGGTGAGCTTCCTCATCGCGGGCATCGGCGCGGGCATCGGCGTCACCATCGCCGCGGCCATGGTGCTGACCTTCCTCCGCCGCACCTGGCTGCATCCGGCCGAGGTGGAGCAGGCCACGGGCCTGCCGGTGCTCGGCGCCCTGCCCAAGGGTGCCTGGCCGGCCGGCGCGGGCAGCGCGGCACCCCCCATCGCCGACCTCGCGGCGCAGCTCCTCGATGCGGGCCAGCGCGCGCGCGTGCAGCTGCTTCAACTCCTGGGCACCGAGGAAGGCGACGACCGAGACCGCGTCGCCCGTGCCTTGGCCATCGAGCTCGCGCGGACGCAGGGCAAGCGCGTCCTGCTGGTGGACCTCGCGGGGGATGGCATGCGCCACTTCGTGGAGCTCGGCGATCCGGCGCAGCGGCCCAGCCCCTCCAACGAGGGCATCCTGGCGCATGAGACCATGGTGCCGCGGCTGTGGATCGCCTATCAGGCCCGCGATTCCGATCTGGCCCGCCCGCACGCCCTGGAGGCGACGGTCACGCAGCTGGCCGACCGGCTGTGCAAGGCCTTCGACGTCATCATCATCATCGGCGCGGGAGAGATGGAAAGTTATGCGCGCAGAAGGCTCGCGGTGATCGTGGACGGCAATATCCTTATCGCCGGAGAGGACCTCACGCGTTCGACCGACGCGAAGGGGATGATCGAGCGCGTCCAGGCCAGCGGCGGGCATTTCTTCGGCGTGGTCTATACCGGGGCCGAGGGCGGGATGATGACCGCATGACGCCGCGCCGCGCCCTGATCCTGCTGCCGCTCCTGGCGGGCTGCACCGGCCAGACCACCACCGTCGCCGGCGACAATCCCGAGGGCTTCGCGCCCTGGAACGACGCGATCCCCTCCTATCGCATCGGGCCCAACGACAAGCTGAACGTGCGCTTCCGCCTCACGCCCGAGCTCAACGAGATCGCCCTCGTCGGGCCCGACGGCACCATCGCGCTGCGCGCGGCGGGGCGCGTGCAGCTGCTGGGCATGACCGCCGCCGAGGCGGAGGTCGCGATCACACAGGCCGCGCGGCGGATCCTGATCCAGCCCGAGGTCTCGGTGACCTTCGAGGAGGCCGCGGCCAGCCAGATCTTCGTGGGCGGCATGGTCAAGCGCTCGGGCGCCTTTCCGCTCACCGGGCGGCGCGGCGTGATGGAGGCCGTCTTCCTGGCCGGCGGCTTCGAGCCGGAAGCGCGGATGAACGAGGTCGTGCTCATCCGGCGCGACCGGCAGAACCGGCCCATGCTGCGCACGGTGAACCTGCAGGGCTTCGCGCAATCGGCCTCGGCCAATGACGACGTGCCGCTCTATCCGGGCGACATCGTCTTCGTGCCGCGCACGCGCATCGCCGAGGTCGCGCTCTGGGTCGACCAGGCGATCAACAAGACGATCCCCTTCAACCGCGCCTTCAGCTACACGCTGAACGCCTATCCGCTGGGCGGCGGCGGGCTGTGAGCGGGGAGGCCGCGTATCAGCGGTTCTTCCCGACCCCCTCGCGCGAGGCGCAGCCCATCGCCCGCGTGCCGGGCGTCCTCGCCATCCTGCTGCTGTCGCTGCCCATCTACATGCAGGTCTTTCAGTATCTGAAGGACATCCGCGCCGTCTGGGCCTTCGCCAAGATCTCGCCGCTGCTGCTGCTGCCGGTGACGGTCTTCGGCCTGGTCTTCCTCAAGCTGCCCTATCGCGCCCTGTGGCTGCTGCTGATGATCTACCTGCTGCTGGTCGGCCCGATGCTGTCGATGCTCTATGTCGATGCGAGCTTCCTGGAAGCGGCGGGCTCGACCGTGAAGATCTGGGCCTTCGCCTTCTACTTCACCGCCGGCGCGACCTTCCTGATGCTGCGCGTGAGCGAGGAGAAGCTCTCCCGCGCGCTGATGATCCTGGCGGTGACGAATTTCGCCACGCTGTGGATCCTCTGGATCGTGATGCCCGACAGCACCTATGTGACGGACATCACCCTGACCGGCATGTTCCTGTGGGACCAGGAGCGCGGGCCGCGCATCATGCTGCCGCTGGTCTTCGGGCTGCTCGGCCTAGTGTGGATGGCGCGCAGCTTCTCGGTCCGGCCCTCGATCTGGCAGCCGGCGCTGATCGTGCTGTGCTTCACGCTGATGTTCGTCATCTACAAGCAGCGCACGGTGATCGGCTTCTCGCTGCTGATGGTGCTCTGGGCCGCGACGGGCGAGATCCGCCGCCGGCTGCCGCTGTTCTTCTGGGCCGGCTGCGCGCTGGCGGCGGCGGGCTTCATCGCCCTCGTGCCCTTCCTGTCGGAACTTCTCGGCTCCTCGGTGCGCGACAGCCTGGGCGGCTCGCTCACCGTGCGTGAGGAATCCGGCCGCCTGCTCACGGCCTTCCTGGAACAAAGGCCCGAGCGCTGGCTTTTCGGCATGGGCGGGACGACGGAATTCAACACGATCCAGCTGCCCGACTTCTTCCGCAAGCGCGACTTCTTCCTGGCCGATCTGGGCTGGCTGGGCACCATCGGCGAATACGGGCTCGTCGGGAGCGTGCTGATCGCGGCCTGCTACGCCTGCACGTTGCGCGAGGCAGCCCGCGCCGCGTCCCTGGCGCGCACGCCTTTCCGCCTGGCCTTGCAGGACCTCACGATGGTGCTGATCCTGGTCACGGCCTTCTATTCCGTGACCTATACGCCGGGCCAGATCGCGACCGTGATGGCGATCGTGATCTATCTGCAGAGCCTGCCGATCCCGCCCCCGCCGCCGGCGCGCCCGGGCGTCGTGCGCCCGGCCCCGCATCGGCATGGCCTCGTGCCGCGCCCCGTCGCGGGGCGCGGATAGCGGCTCACTCGCGCCAGGGATGCTCGCGCCACATGCGCGTATAGGTCTCGTGCATCCCGACCAGGACGGCGCGGTGCTGGTCCGGATCGAGGAAGCGCAGCGGCAGCTGCTGCTGGTTCGCGAGCGCGATGAATTCCGGCTGCTCCATCACCGTCTTCACCACGCCGGCGAGGCGTTGCAGCACCGGTCCGGGCGTTCCCGCCGGCGCCGCGATGCCCCGCAGCGAGCCGTCCACCACGTCGATGCCCTGTTCGCGGAAGGTCGGCACCTCGGCGGTATTGGTCCAGCGCGCGGTCGCCATCTGGCCGAGCGGGCGGATCTGTCCCTGGCGGAAATCGCCGACACCTTCGCCCATGTTCATGGCCGCGAGCTGGATCTGCCGTCCCAGCATCGCGTTCTTCACCTGGGACGATCCGTTGAAGGGCACGTGCAGCAGCCGCGTGCCGGTCGCGCGCTCGAAGGCGAGGGTCGCGAGATGGTCGTCCGAGCCGACGCCGGTCGTGCCATAGGCGATCTCGCCCGGCTTGGCGCGGGCGGCGGCGGCGAGGTCCTGCAGGTTGCGCCAGGGGCTGTCGGGCAGCACCCAGAAGCCGCCCGGATCGTCCACGACATTGGCGATGGGCGAGAAGTCGTCGAGCTTGTAGCGCGCCTGCCGCTCGATGGGGATGGTGACGAGGTTGGGCGTGTTGATGAAGCCGATCGTGAGCCCGTCGGGACGCGCGCGGGCCAGTTCCGACCAGCCGATCTCGCCGCCCGCGCCGGCGCGGTTGTTCACCACCACGGACTGCCCGAGTTCGCGCTCCATGAAGCGCGCGAGCGTGCGCGCGGCGACATCGGTGCCGCCGCCGGCCGCGAAGGCGACGATCATGGCGATGGGGCGGTCGGGCTGCCAGCTCTGCGCGGAAGCGCGCGTGGCGGCCAACAGGGCGGGCGCGGCCAATATCAGGCGGCGTGGGGTCATTTTGATGCTTCCTCCGTATTTCGGAGGATGCTGCCTCAATCCTTGCCCGGCGCGAAGAGCTTCAGCAGCGGCGGCAGGACCAGCATCACGCAGAGCAGCGAATAGACGAGGCTCACCGAGAGCACGACGCCCATGCTCGCCGTGCCCGGATGCGGCGAGACGGCCAGCGCCCCGAAGGCGGCGGCATTGGTCACGGCCGAATAGATCACCGCGCGATTGAGCGGCGAGGCCAGCAGGTCGCGCCGGCCCTGCTGCCAGGCGGCGACGAAATAGATGTCGTAGGCGACGCCCATGCCGAAGAGCAGCGGCATGGCGATGATATTGGCGAGGTTCAGATCCGGCCCGAAGATCGCGCAATGCGCCAGCGTCATCAGCCCTGCCAGCGCGAGCGGGGCGATGGCGAGCAGCGACAGCCGGATGGAGCGCAGCATCAGCCAGAGCAGCGCCATCACGAAGATCACGCCCAGCGCGCCGGATTCCAGGAAGGCGGCCTGGATGGTGGCCGAGGAGGCCTGGGTCGAGACGGCGAGGCCCGTCGCATCGGGGGCCACGGCCTGCACGGCGCGCGCGAAGCGGCGCAGCATCAGGGTCTCGTCGGGCGTGGTCTGGCGCGGGGCGAGCTCGACGCGCGCGCGTCCGTCAGGGGTGAGCCAGTCGGCCACGAGATCGGGCGGCAGGCCCTCCAGCGTGACCGGCCGCGACGCCAGGATGGCGCGCACCTGTCCGACGAGATGGGTGAGTCCGGGCAGGGTGGCGCGGGCGAAGGTGTCGCGGTTCGCGGCGGGGCCCTCGGCCAGCCGCGTCAGGGCGGCGGCGAGGCGGGCCGTGTCCCGATAAACCGGGCCTTCGCCGCGCAGCGGGGCGAGCTCGGCCGCGGCCTTGCGCAGCGCGGCCACCACGGCGGCGTCGTCCGGCGCGGGCAGGGGCGCGGTGGCCAGGGCGGGGCCGAGCAGCATCGCCGCATCCTCGATGAGGGCGAGCTTGGCCTCCTGCTCCTCGGGGATGAAATCGGCCAGGGTCATGGCCCGCGCCACTTCGGGCAGCAGGGCCAGCCGCCGGCCCAGGGCCTGGGCCTGGGGCAGGTCGGGCGCCAGCACCTCGAGGATGTTCGGGTCGGTGTCGGGATCGCGGGCGAGGTCGCGCCAGGTGGCGACGGATTCCGAGGCGGGGTCGCGCAGGTTGATCGGATTGGTGTCGAAGCGCAGCCAGCCCAGCGAGACGATGCAGGCGAGGCTCAGCACGACCACGCCCAGGCCCACGGCCCGCGCATGGCGCGAGAGCCACTCATCCACCGGGCGCAGCGCGGGATAGCCGACCTCGCGCGCCTCGCCGGCGGGCTTGGCCAGCACCATCAGCGCCGGCAGCAGGGTCATGGCCAGGAACCAGCCGATCACCATGCCGCCCCCCGCGATCAGGCCGAGCTCGGCGACACCTCGGTAATCGGTCGGCAGGAAGGCGAGGAAGCTGAAGGTGACGGCGAGCGCGGCCAGCGTCATGCCGGGGCCGGCCGTGCGCGCGGCCTCCTCCAGCGCGGGGATGAGGGCCGGGAGGTGCACCCGCTCGGCGCGGTACTGCACGGCATACTGGATGCCGAAATCCACCCCGATGCCGATGAAGAGCACGGCGAAGGCAATGGAAAGCGGGTTGAAGCTGCCGACCGAAAGGATGCCCCATCCGGCCGTCCAGATGAGCCCCGCCACCACCAGCACCAGCAGCGGCCAGATCAGCTTCCAGCTGCGCAGCGCCATCCAGAGCAGGATCGCCACCAGCACGAAGGAGAGGACGGCGTTCTCCACCGCGCCCTCGGAGACGGTGGCGAATTCCTCGTCGGCCATGGGCACCGGGCCGGTGAGGCGGATGCGCAGCCCATGCGCCGCGTCGATGCCCAGGCGCAGGGCCTCCGAGCGGATCACCTCGGTCGCGGCCGCGCCGGCGGAGAGCAGCTCGTAGTTCAGCGCGGGCTGCACCAGGATGATGCGCCGCAGTTCGAGCGGGCGGGCCGGGCGGCCGGTCATCATCACGCCCCAGTCGGGGGCGACGACGCGACCCTCGGCGGCGCCCTGGGCGGCGTCCGCGAAGGCGTGCAGCGGGGCGGCGAGCTGGCCCGGATTGGCCTCGCTTGTGCGAAGTCCCTCGGCCATCAGCCCGAGCAGGCGGCCGAGCCCGCGCAGGCTTGGATCCTCGGCGAGCGGGCCGAGCAGGCCCTGCGCGTCGACCAGCTTCTCGGTGACGGACTGCACCTCCGCGCGGTCCAGATAGAGCAGGCCGTGGCTGGCCCAGAAGGGGCCGCCATTGGGCTGGCGGACGCTGCGGAACAGCTCGGGGCGGGCCGCCAGGGTGTCGGCCAGGGTGCCGGCGGCGCGGTCGGAGGTGGCGGCGTCGGGGCCGTCCAGGACGATGGCGATGAGGTCGAGCCGCTGGGGGAAGGCGCGGTCCATCGTCAGCTCGGCCACGCGCCAGGGCAGGTCGGGCGAGAAGAGCTTGCCCACGTCGGAATCGAGGACGAAGCGCGTGGCCGTCAGCCAGAGCGCGGCCGCCGAGACCAGCGCCAGCATGGCCAGCATTCGCCACGGCCGGCGGATCGAGACACGTACCAGCGCGACGACGATCCGGCCGAGGAAGGCGGCCGGATCAGCTGCCGCCATGGGTGACGATCATCAACAGGCCGAAGAGGCCGAGGCAAATAGTATAGCCGAGGTAGCCCGCGCGCCGCTCCCACTCCAGGGACAGGCGCAGGGATTTCCATCGCGCGATGATGGCCAGCAGCGCCAGCAGCGCGGGCACCGCCTCGCCGGGTTCGGGCGGCGCGGAGAGCACCAGCAGCAGGCCCAGCAGGCCGAGCAAAGGCGGGGCGAGAGCGAGGCGGCCGCGCTCGCCGCCCAGCAGGCGCCAGGTCTCGCCGAGGCCGCCGATCAGCACCAGCACGGCCAAGGCGTCGCGCAGGCCGCCATCGGGCTCGGCCAGCAGAAGGATCGCGATGGGCAGCAGCAGGACCGGCCCGAAGCGCGTGAAGCGCAGCCAGTCCGGCCGGCGGATCAAGGAGAGCAGAGCCATCAGCATGACCAGCGCGCCGGCCAGGGCGGTGAGGCCGGGAGCGCGCAGCGCCAAAGCCGGCCAGAGCGAGGGCAGCTCGCCTGCGCCGGGCTGGGCCATCATCAGGGCCACAGTGGCGGCGGCGAGGGCCAGGCCCAGCATCATCTCCAGCTCGACCGTCACGCGCAGGCGCGGCAGCCAGACGGCCCGCGCGCCGGCCCGCGAGCCCATCGCGAGCAGGACCGCCCGCGCGGCGAGCGCCAGCAGCGCGATGGTGGCCAGAACGGCTGTCAGGGCCGAGACGGGGAAGCTGGCGGGGGTGAGGAAGGTCGCGCGGTGGGGCCAGGCCACGAAGCCCGCGACAGCCAGCACGGCGAGGCCGGGCAGAGCGAGGAGAAGATGGCGCGCCCCCACGAGTTGGGCGGCGGCCGGGGGCCAGGGCGCGCGCAGGGCCAGCCACAGCACCGCGAGCGAGCCCAGGCACAGGCCCAATCCGGCCTCGGCCAGCAGGCCCACCAGCTCGCGCGGGCCCATCCAGGGCGGCTCGTCGGAGGCGAAGGCCAGCGTCATGGACAGCGCGGCCAGCAGGAGGAGCAGCGCCGCGCGGAGCGGCACGGGGCCGGTGCGCGGGGCGAAGGCGAAGATGATCAGCCCGGCGATGGCCGGGATCAGCGTGGCCGGCGGGGGGATTATGCCGAAGACGAAGCCGATCACTCCCGCCTCGGCCAGGGCGAAGCCGACCGTGAGCAAGGCGAAGAGTCGGATGGCCGACTGGTTGCGGGCCGTCAGCGCCAGCGACTGCTCGCCGGGCAGGCGGGCCGCCAGGGGCGAGGCCACCGCCACCAGGAAGGCGAGGCTGCCGAACAACGCCGCATGCGCGGCGAGGTTGAAGGCTGCCATCAGCCCCGCGATCGCGCCCGGCAGGATGGCTTCGGCCCCCATCGCCTCAGGCCGGCTTGCGGCGAAGCTGGCGCGCGCCGAGATCCCACAGGCGCAGGCCTCGCAGCGCGAGGCCGGCCATGGCCGGCAGCAGGCGCGGCTGCATCAGGTCGGGGTCGAAGATGGCCATGCGGCGGCTGTTCTCCCGGTAGCAATCCTCCACGAACTTCGTGAAGTTGAACCCATCGAGAAACACGCCGGACTGCGTGACGTTGAAGTCCTTGCCGTCATTCATCTCCTGGCCGCGGCCGACCATGCCCTTCAGCCGGGCGACGGCGCGGCCGTAGAAGATCGTGGACTTCATCGCGCGGAGCGGCGCGATCAGGCCGCGCTGGCGCTCGCGCCAGGCCATGTAGTTGATGAAGAAGACGATGTGGCGCGTCTCCTCATCCATCAGAATGTCGAAGATCTCGAACATGGCTTCCGGCAGGAATTCCGACTCCCTGGCCGTCTTGAACGCGCCAAAGCCCAGGAAGGCGTCAAGGCATTCGCCGAAACCGAAATCGATGAAGGCCTTTTCCAGGTTCTCGGGGAAGTCCTCGATGGGCTGCTCGGTGGCGTTCAGCTGGTACTTGTCGATCAGCACGCGGATCAGCTTCGCGTGCCGCGTCTCCTCGATGCCCTGGATGCGCGCGGCCTCGCGCACGATCGGATCCTGGATCTGCGGCAGGAAGGCCAGGACGATCGCGCCGGCCCGGCGCTCGGTGTGATAGACCTCCTGCCAGAAGGGCACGGCGCGCAGGCGCGCGAGCTCCTCCTCGTTGAGCTCCGGCCAGGGAAGCTGCTCGGGGTCGAAGGTCAGATGCGTGTCGATAAACTGCTGGCAGAAGAGGTTCTTGTGCTCTTCCGACCCGGCGACCATGCGTCGGCTCATCATCGGATATCCTTGGGTCAGGCGGCCTTGGGCCGCGGCGTGCGCATGAACTTCCGCGCGATCCGCACCAGGAAGGGCATGGTGGTCGGGCGCAGCAGGCGGCTGTCATAGCCGGAGAAGCGGCGGTCGTTCTCGGAGAGGCAGAGGTCCATGATCTGGGGGAGGGAGATCTCCTCCTCCACCAGCGCCTTGGAGCCGTTCACCGTGAAATTGTTGTCCTGCTTGTGCTCGTTGCCGGCGCCATCGACCGTCTTGGCCATGCCGATCCGCTCATAGCCGAGGAAGACCCAGACGGCCCAGACGCGCATCTCGAAGAAGGGGCGGCGCCAGAAGGGCATGTTCTTGCGGTGCCAGGCGAGCCAGTTGGCGAAGAGCAGGATGTGGCGGCACTCCTCCTGCATCACCGGCTCGAAGGTTTCGACCAGCTCCGAGGGGAAGAGCTCGGAGCGGCGGGCCATCTCGAAGAGGCCGAAGGCGAAGAAGCTGTCCACGCATTCGCTGAAGCCGGTGACCAGATAGGCCCATTCGGGGTCCTTCGGCTCGACATATTCGGGCTCGGGCGCGAGCGGGATGCCATAGGCCTCGACCAGCTTGGAGAGGACCTCCTTGTGGCGGCTCTCCTCCCATCCGTTGCGCGCGATCGTCTCGCGCATCTCGGGGTCCGCGAGGGTCGCCGCATAGGCCGCCATGCGCAGCCGGGCCTTGCCCTCCGTCTGCACGGCGATGTCCCAGATGGGCAGGGAGGTGATGCGGTTCTGCGTCTCGGGATCGAGCTTCGGCCAGGGGATGACCGAGGGCTTGTAGGGGTTGAAGGTGTCCTCGAACATCTTGCAGACGGCGTGCTTATGCGCCTCGGACCCGATGACGAGACGGCCCGGTTCGGGGCTCTGCCAGTGGCGGGCCGCGTGGTCGGCCGCGGCGATGGTGGCGGCGTCGGCGGTGTACACGCTGGTGTGACTCCGGAGGCTGAGGGGCGGCCTTGAAGGCTGCCCGGGTTGCATATCCGGCCCCGCCGGGTGCGGCAAGTTCCGCGAGGAGCCTCCCGGGCGGCCCTTACCCTCCGGGCGCATTCGGATGCGGACAGATGGGAGCAAGGGCCCCGTCCGCAAGGCGCCGGGCCGTGCGTATCGCGCAGGGGCGCAATGGTTTTCCCAGTTCTTCGCATTGCGGCATGGGCTGTGCTAAGGGCTTCCCCTTGTTTTGATCCGGAGCGGATTCGGTATGGGTATTCCTCTCGCGCAGCAGGCGAAGGTTGCGGCCTATGTGGTCAAGCAGCAGCTCGCCGGGCGCAAGCGCTTCCCGCTGGTGCTGATGCTGGAGCCGCTGTTCAAGTGCAATCTGGCCTGCGCCGGCTGCGGCAAGATCGACTATCCCGACGCGATCCTGAACAAGCGTCTCTCCGTCGAGGACAGCCTGGCCGCGGCCGAGGAATGCGGCGCGCCCGTGGTGGCCATCGCCGGCGGCGAGCCGTTGCTCCACAAGGAGATGCCGCAGATCGTCGAGGGCCTGCTCAAGCAGGGCCGCATCGTCATCCTCTGCACCAATGCGCTGCTGCTCGAGAAGCGCATGGACGCCTATAAGCCGCATCCGCGCTTCATCTGGGACATCCACCTGGACGGCGACAAGGCGCAGCACGACTGGGCCGTGAGCCAGGAGGGCGTCTATGAGCGCGCCGTCGAGGCGCTCAAGAAGGTGAAGGCGCTGGGCTTCCGCACCGCCATCAACTGCACGCTGTTCAACAACGCCCATGCCGAGCGCACCGCGAAGTTCTTCGACGACGTGACGGCCCTGGGCGTGGACAACATCATGCTCAGCCCCGGCTATTCCTACGAGCGCGCGCCGGACCAGAAGCACTTCCTGAACCGCCAGTCGACCAAGGAACTGTTCCGCGACGTCTTCTCGCGGAACAAGGGCGGCAAGGATGGCAAGACCAAGTGGCGCATGGGCAACTCGCCCCTCTTCCTGGACTTCCTCGCCGGCAACCAGAAGTACAATTGCACGCCCTGGGGCAACCCGACGCGCAACATCTTCGGCTGGCAGCGTCCCTGCTATCTGCTCGGCGAGGGTTACGCCAAGACCTTCAAGGAGCTGATGGAAGAAACGGACTGGGACAAGTACGGCGTCGGCAATTACGAGAAATGCGCCGACTGCATGGTCCATTCCGGCTTCGAGGCGACGGCGGCCATCGATTCCATCACCAAGCCCTGGAAGGCGATCGCGGCCCAGCTGCGCGGCCCCCGCACCGAGGGGGCGATGGTCGAGGAGATCGACCTGACGAAGCAGCGCCCGGCCGAGTACGTCTTCTCCACCCATGTGGAGAAGGCCATGGGCGACATGAAGCACGAGCCGCCGAAGCGCGCGGCCAAGCACGGCAACACGGCCGCGCCGGTGTCTCCCGCCGAATAGCGGCCTCTCGGCCCGCCTGCCGGCGGCGAGGCGGGCCGGCCGCGCAACCTTTTCATGGGTGTTTGTGTTGGCGACGGCAGGGCTGGCACAGGCCGCGCTTCGCCTTGAATTGGCCTGAGTTCTGCGGTTGACTGACTGTCCCGAATTGCCCTGAAAGCCCTGTCTGCCATGTGGCGCGCCGCAATCCTGCTTCTCCTCGCCGCGCTGCCGGCCCGGGCAGACACCGTCTATGTCCTCAATTCGGGCGACGCCTCCATCTCCGTCGTGGATGTCGCGACCCTCACCGAGACCCGCCGGATCCCGCTGCTGCGCGAGGCGCATCACATGGTGATCTCGCCGGATGGCCAGAATCTGGTCATCGGCGACAGCGGCGCGAACGAGTTGATCTTCCTCGATCCCCGCACGGGCGAGATCCGCCGGCGCGAGCGGATCAGCAATCCCTACCACCTGGAATTCAGCCCCGATGGGCGCTTCCTCGTCGTCGCCTCGCTGCGGCGCGACCAGATCGACATCTACGACGCGACTTCCCTGGCCCTGATCCAGCGCTTCCGCCAGCGCGACAAGCCGAGCCACGTGGCCTTCAGCCCCGACAGCCGCTGGGTCTATGTGACCATGCAGGGAACCGGGCAGGTGGCGGCCGTCGATCTGCAGGCCAAGGCCGTCGCCTGGCTGCAGGATGTCGGCCCCGAGCCCGCGGGCATCATCTGGAATCGGGGCAAGCTGCTGATCGGGCTGATGGGCCGGCAGGACTTCATCACCCTCGACCCCGGCACGCGCGAGGTCCGGCCCGTCTTCCAGGTCGGGCGCGGCGCGCATACGGCCTTCCCCGCGCCGGACGGGCGCACGCTCTACGCCACCTCGCGCGTCGACAGCCGCATCGCCGAGGTGGACGCCGAGACCTATGAGGTCCGCCGCGTCTTCGACATCGCCGGCGGTCCGGACTGCCTGGCCTTCGACGCCGATGGCCGCATCTTCGCGACGCTGCGCTGGACGGGCCGCATCCTCTCCCTGGATCCGCGCAGCGGCGAGAGCGCCCAGGTCCGCGTGGGCCGCAGCCCCCATGGCCTCTTCGTCATGCCGCAGCGCGAGGGCGTGAACGCCGACTTCGCCTATGCCGCCCCCGGCGCGGTCAGCGGCAGCCGCCCGATGGCGCAGCCGGTCGTCGGCGGGGGGGCTACGGTGCGCGTCGCCGTGGCGCCCACGCCGGTCGCCCCCGCCGCGGCCGACCTCGCCGTGCGCGTGAACGCCGGAACGCCGGCGAGCTATCCCTCCCGCGCCAGTCTGCGCTGACGTGATCGCCCGCCGCACCCTTGGCGCGGCGCTGCTGGCGGGGCCTGCGGCCGCGCAACCGGCCAGCCCCCGCCTGGGGCGCGCCTGCGCCGGCACGCTCTACCTCACCATCGACACCGGCTGGGGCCGCGAGGCGGAGACGATCGCGGCCGCCATGGCGCGCCACGGCGTCCGCGCCACGCTTTTCGTCGCGCAGGAGCCGACCTTTCGCGGGGACCGCTCGCTCGATCCGTCCTGGGGCGATTTCTGGCGCGCCCGCGCGGCGGAGGGCCATGCCTTCGCCAGCCACACCTGGCGCCACTGGTATTTCCGCGGCGATGCCGGGCCGGGGCGCACCTCCTACGTCTCCAACCGGGGCGAGGGCAGGGCGGTGCTGGACCAGGCCGCCCTCTGCACCGAGCTCGCCCGCCCGGTCGAGGCGCTGCGCGCCCTGGCGCCCGAGGCGCGGGTCCTGCCGCTCTGGCGCGCGCCGGGCGGCATCGTCACCCCGGGCGCGCTGGCCATGGCCGGGGCCTGCGGGCTGCGCCACCAGGGCTGGACCGCCCATGGCCTCCTCGGCGACGAGCTGGATTCCGCGGCCCATCCCAATGCCGCGCTGCTGCGCCGCAACCTCGCGCAGATCCGCGACGGGGAGGTTCTCGTGATGCATTGGGGCGTGCGCTCGCGGCGCGAGCCCTTCGGGCTTATCTTCGAGGCGCTGCTGACCGGGCTGCTCGAACGCGGCTTCTGCTTCGCCACCCTCCCGGCCGAGGGAAAGAGATGATCGACTTCTTCCAGGACCAATATGACAGCGTCACGGGCTGGCTCTTCGAGGCCCTGCTCCAGCCGGCGATGTATCGCCTCGGCCTGATGAACTGGGCCGACGAGGCCTTCCAGTGGATGGACTTCTTCGTCTTCGGCCTGATCCAGGTGGCCGTGGTCGCCCTCGTCTGCCTGCCGCTGGAGCACTGGCGGCCGGTCGAGCGCTGGGAGAGCCAGCGGGTGGTCCGGACGGACGTGGTCTACACCCTGCTCTCGCGGCTCGGCATCCTGCCCTTGCTGGGCTTCATCCTCTTCTACGCGGCCTCCTCGCGCATCGAGGGGATGATCGCCGACAGCGGCTTCGTCCCGCCGACGCTGGAGACGCTGATGCCCTGGCTGCGCGAACAGCCTCTGGCCGCGCTGGCGCTGTACATCGTCATCCTCGATTTCTCGGAATACTGGCGGCACCGCTTCCAGCACCGCTTCGCCTGGTGGTGGGCGCTGCATTCGATCCATCATGCCCAGACCCAGATGACCTTCTGGACCGACGACCGCAACCACGTGCTGGACGACATCATCGCCGCCGCCTGGTTCGGCATCATCGCCGTGGCGATCGGCGTGCCGCCCGGCCAATTCCCTATCATCCTGCTGGTGCAGCGCCTGGCCGAGAGCCTGAGCCACGCCAATGTGCGGCTGGATTTCGGCAAGCTCGGCGAGCGGCTGGTCGTGAGCCCGCGCTTCCACCGCCTGCACCACGGCGTGCTGAGCGTGGGCAATTCGGGCAAGAATTACGGTGTTCTGCTGCCCGTCTGGGACTGGATCTTCGGCACGGCGGATTTCAAGCGCGACCATTATCCGCGCACGGGCGATCCCCAGGCGCCGGCAGCCTATGTGCGGGGTGGCTGGTTCGCGCAGCAGGTGGAGGGCCTGCGGCAGGTGTGGCGGGCGATCACGGCCAGGAGGGCCTGAATACCCGTCCTCGGAAGCGCGAATGCCGCCGAAGGCGGCGGCTTACGCGCCGTCACCCGCCTTCTTCAGATCTTGTCGAAGCCGCCACCTGCAGCCACGAAGCCGCCGGTCACGCGCAGCGAGTCGATGGCGCCATGCTGCTCGATCGGGGCGACACCGGCTCCATTGGTCCTGATGCCGCCGCTGATCTCGATCTCGCGCGCCGAACCGCCCGGCTTGATGCTCAGCGCGATGGCCGAGAGCGTGACGACGACACCCTTCACCAGTGACGGCCCGGTGCCGCCGAAGGTCTCGATGCCGCGATGCACGACCAGCCGGCCGATCGGCTGGCTGATCTGAACGCCAACCGCGCCGTCCGCGTGGGTGATGACGCGGTCGAACTCCGCGAGGTTGACCGTGCCGGTATAGACATTGAAGCCTCGCGCGCCCTGGCCGAAGGTCTCGATCGGAGCATGGACCTTCAGTTCATGGACGATGCCGAAGTTGACGAAGCCGATGCCGCTCGGGCCATGCGAGGTGATCTTCGCCTCGGCCGTCCAGCGATCGACCACGCCCCAATTGTCGAGCACCATGTCGTTGACGCCGTAGGTGACGACCGGACCGCGATTGCGCACGACATCGACATAGGCGCCATGGACCGTGAAGACACCGCCTGTGATCTGGTCCGCCGTGCCGGACGCAATGCCGCCGTCGCTATAGACCGCATTGGTTTCCAGCCGCCTCACGTTGAGCCGGCCGGCCTTGTCGCCACCGCCGCTGACGAAGATGCCGCTGCCGCGAACCGGCGCGCCGTCGCGGCCAGCCGAAAGGCCGACGAGGTCGGCACTGACCACCACGCCGGTATCCTGCTGCATGTTCCAGAGCGTGAACGCGCCGTTGACAACGTAGACGCCATAGCCGTGCGGGCGTTCCTTCTCGCTGCGAGCATCGGCCGCGATGATATCAAGCCCATTCACATCGACGTGGCCTCCGCGCACCTTGTCGCGGGCGAGAATTCGAACGCAGCCGGTCGTGGTGACGCTGCGCAGCTCGATCCGCCCGAGGCTTTCGACCGAGGTGTCGTTGAAGATCGCGCGCTTATCCTCGGAGGCGTTCAGACGGATGTTGTGGATACGGTTGTCCGACGACAGCTGAAGGCCATCCACGCCTGCGGCGAAAGTGATGGAGGAGTGTTCGTGCTGCCCCCGCAGGAACTGTCCTGGAGCGAGGCGGACGGAAGGGACATCGATCAAATCGCCAACCACGACAATTCGCTGGACGCCTTTGTCCTTGGTCAGGGCGACGAGTTCTTCGGCGGTGGCGGCTGATTTTTCATTATTTTTCATGTGATTATCCGTCCCGAAGTCGTTTTGTGGTGCGGTTTTATCGTGTCATGCACGGTTCGACCGACGTGTGAGATCGGCGCCTGTCGGGCCCAATGATGTCCGACCTGGGTTTGAAATATGCATCAAGGCGGACATCCGCCGATGCCCCTGAATTTATAGGTTTACGTAATGTCGCAGCAGGGAACGTGTTCCCTGCTGCGAGAGTTGGGGGCGAAGCCCCTTCAGGGCGCGATGCTCGTCAGGATCAGCCCCGCGAGGGCGGTGAGCCCAAGAAGGGGCA
>NZ_CBDDFJ010000025.1:0-96562 GCF_965227005.1 Roseococcus sp. | reverse complement strand
ATCTCCAGCCACTTCACGCCGGTCTTGGCGCGGATTCGCCAGGCGAGCGCCTCGGCCTCGAAATTGGCCCGGCTGGGGAAGACGTAGAGCAGGCCGCGCCGCTCCACGAGATGGCCGACGCCGGCCTCCTCGGCGAGGGCCGCATGCAGCTCCGGCGCGCCGGCGACCAGGGCGCGCAGGGCGTGGCCGGTCTTGAGCACCTTCTCCTCGGTCCAGCCCGAGAGAAGATAGCGCACCAGCCAGGGCGCGACCTTGGGGAAATAGGACCAGCGGATCGCCAGCGGACCCAGGGGGTCCATCAGGAATTTCGGCACCTTCTTCCACAGTCCCGGCAGGGCCGGCGGAACCGTGCTGGAAGGGCTGAACCAGCAGCCATTGCCGTAGCTGGCCGCCTGCTCGCCGCCCGGCGTCTCCGGCTCGATGAGGGTGACGTCGAAGCCGTCGCGCTGGGCCGCGAGGGCCACGCAGGCCCCACGACGCCACCGCCGATGATGGCGAGCCGCTTGCGCTCGCCGGAGGTGGAAACCTGGGAGGCCATGTCCTGCGCGCTCATGTGCGGCCCGGATCCTGGCCGGCGAGAAGCGAGACATGCGCCGAGACCACCCGCCAGCCGAGCTCCGGCAGGCGCGCCATGATCTTCGTCTCGCGGCCGATCAGCCCGGTGCCGATTCGCTCGTATTCCAGATGGGTGCAGGCGAAGTCCTGCCCGAAGGAGGTGATGTGCACCTTGCGCTGCGTCCGTTGGGCATAGGCCTTCACGCTGCCGCGAAAGGCGCGGATGGCGTCGATGCCGTAGAGAATCTCCGTGATTCCGAAGCGCACGGTGCGCGCGTCGCCCCAGAAGATGCTGTCGAGCACCTCGGGGCGGTTGTTCATCAGCGCCTCTTCATAGCGGTCGAAAACGGCGCGGGCTTCGGCGATGACGCCGGGGTGATCGAGTTCCATGGGCCGGATGCTTGCCGCGGTTTCACCGGCGCGCAAGCATCGCGCATGCGGAAAATCCTCACGGCCCTCCCCGTCCCACTTCTGGCCGTCCCACTTCTGGCAGTCGTGCTTCTGGCCGGATGCTCGACCCGCCGGGCGGCCGCGCCGGCCAGCGAGCCGGACACGCGGGCCGTGCTCGCCATACCGCTGGCCCAGAGCCTGGGTGCCGAGGAGGCCCAGCGGATCCGCGCCATGGCCGAGGTGAACGGAATGCTGCGCCACTGCGGCCTGCGCTGGGAGGGGTATTTCGGCCGCATGGCGAGCCAGCAGCGCGATCTTCGCCGGCCCGAGGCCGAGATGCAGCGCATCGCCATCTGGCATGGCTACTGGCTCGGGGCCACGGCGCGCGCCGCCGATCACGACGCGATCGCCTGCAACCGCGAGATCCAGACCGACCTGCGCGACCGCGCCGAGGCGCTGCTGCGCGACGCGCCGGGGCGTTAGCCCGCGGCGGCGACCGCGCGCTTGGCCATCACGGTCACGAGATGGGCGCGATATTCGGCGCTGCCGTGGATGTCGCCGTTCATGCCGCCGGCATCCTGCTTCACGCCGCCCACCGCCTCGACCGACCAGTTCGACGACAGCGCCGCCTCCATCGCCTCCTGACGGAAGACGCAGGGCCCCGCGCCGTTGATCGCGACGCGCAGGCCCATCGGCCCCTTGGCGACGAAGGCGCCGGCCATGACGTAGCGGCTCGCCGGATTGCGCATCTTGGCGTAGCCGGCCTTCTCGGGGATCGGGAACTTGATCGCCACCAGAAGCTCGTCGACCTCGAGCGCCGTGGTGAACATGCCCTGGAAGAAGTCGTCGGCCGCGATCTCGCGCTTGCTGGTCACGATGGTGGCGCCCAGCGCGAGCACCGCCGCCGGGTAATCCGCCGCCGGATCGTTGTTCGAGACGGAACCGCCGAGCGTGCCGCGGTTGCGCACCTGGGTGTCGCCGATATTGGCGGCCATCTCGGCCAGGGCCGGGATGGCGGCCTTCACCTCGGCGCTGTTCTCGACCTCGACATGCTTCATGAGCGCGCCGATCACAAGGGTGTTCCCCTCGCGGCGGATGCCGCGCATCTCGGCAATGCCGGAGACGTCGACGACGGTCGTGGGCTTGTTCAGCCGGTGCTTGAGCGCGGGCAGCAGGGTCTGCCCGCCGGAGATGAACTTCGCATCCGGGTCGGCCGCCAGGATCTTGGCGGCATCGGCGACGGAGGAGGGCTTGGCGTAGGTGAAGTCGTACATGCTGAGAGCTCCTCAGTGCGTGCTGCCGTGGATGATGGACCAGATCTTGGGCGCTGTCGCCGGCATCTCGACATGTTCCACGCCGTAATCGCGCAGCGCGTCCACGACGGCGTTGATGACGGCCGGCGGCGAGCCGATGGCGCCCACCTCGCCGCAGCCCTTCACGCCCAGCGGGTTGTGCGTGCAGAGCGTGGTATGGGTCGCGACGCTGACCGGGGCGAGGTCGTCGGCGCGGGGCATGGTGTAGTCCATCATCGAGGCGCTGATGAGCTGGCCCGCATCGTCATAGACGCAGTTCTCGAGCAGCGCCTGGCCCACGCCCTGGGCCACGCCGCCCTGGACCTGGCCCTCGACGATCATGGGATTCACCACCCGGCCCACGTCGTCCACGGCGGTGAAGTTGAGCAGGGTGACCTTGCCCGTCTCCTTCTCGATCTCCACCTCGGCGATGTGGCAGCCGCCGGGATAGGTGAAGTTCTTGGGATCGTAGAAGGCGGTCTCCTCCAGCCCCGGCTCCAGCTCGTCATGCGGGAAGTTGTGCGGGACGTAGGCGGCGAGGCTGATCTCGGCCAGGGCCTTGGTCTTGTCGGTTCCGGCCACGCGGAAGGTGCCGCGCTCGAACTCGATGTCGTCGACGGAGGCTTCCATCAGATGGGCCGCGATGCGCTTGCCCTTGGCGATGATCTTGTCCATCGCCTTGTCCATGGCCGAGCCGCCGACGGCCAGCGAGCGGCTGCCATAGGTGCCCATGCCGAAGGGCACCTTGGCCGTGTCGCCATGCACGATGTCCACCTGCGCGACCGGCACGCCGAGCTTGTCGCAGACGAGCTGGGCGAAGGTGGTCTCATGCCCCTGCCCGTGGCTGTGCGAGCCGGTGAGCACCGTGATGCTGCCGGTGGGATGCACGCGGATGGTGCCGACCTCGTAGAGCCCCGCCCGCGCCCCGAGCGAGCCGACCACGGCCGAGGGCGCGATGCCGCAGGCCTCCAGATAGGTCGAGATGCCGATGCCGCGCAGCTTTCCCCGGCTTGCCGATTCCGCGCGCCGCGCCTCGAAGCCGGCCCAGCCCGAGGTTTCCAGCGCCTGGTTGAGCGTGGAGAAGTAGTCGCCGCTGTCATATTCCAGCGCGACCGGCGTCTGGTAGGGGAAGGCGTCGGTGGCGATGAAGTTGCGCCGGCGCAGTTCCACCTTGTCGAAGCCGCACTGCCTGGCCGCGACATCGACCAGCCGCTCCAGCAGATAGGTCGCCTCCGGGCGCCCTGCCCCGCGATAGGCATCCACCGGCACCGTGTGGGTGAAGACGGCCTTCACCTCGGCATAGATGGCGGGCGTCGCATACACGCCGGCCAGCAGCGTCGCGTAGAGATAGGTCGGCACGCAGGGCGCGAAGGTCGAGAGATAGGCGCCCATATTGGCCTGGGTGTGCACGCGCAGGCCGAGGAAGGTGCCGTCCTTGTCCAGCGCCAGCTCCGCGCGAGAGACATGGTCGCGACCATGGGCGTCGGACATGAAGGCCTCGGTGCGATCGGCCGTCCACTTCACCGCGCGGCCCAGCTTCGCGGCGGCCCAGGTGACGATGGCCTCCTCGGCATAGTGATAGATCTTGCTGCCGAAGCCGCCGCCCACATCGGGCGCCACCACGCGCAGCTTGCTCTCGGGGATGTTCAGCACGAAGGCGCCCATCAGCAGGCGGATGACGTGCGGGTTCTGGCTGGTGGTGAAGAGCGTGTGCTCGCCCGTCGTCGTGTCGTAATCGCCGACCGCGCTGCGCGGCTCCATGGCGTTCGGGACGAGGCGATTGTTCGTCGTTTCGAAGACCACGTGATGCGCGGCCTGGGCGAAGGCGGCGTCGGTCACGGCCTTGTCGCCGATATGCCAGTCGTAGCAGAGGTTGCCGGCCACATCGTCATGCACGCGCGGCGCGGCGCCGGCCAGCGCGGCGGTGGTGCCGGTCACGGCGGGCAGCGCCTCCACGTCCAGCACGATCGCCTCGCCGGCATCGCGCGCCTGGCTGCGCGTCTCGGCGATGATGACGGCGATGGGGTCGCCCACATGACGCACCTTGCCTTCGGCGAGGACCGGATGCTTCGGCTCCGCCATGGGCGTGCCGTCCTTGTTGTGGATCTGCCAGCCGCAGGGAATGCCGCCGAGCGCCGTCATGTCGGCGCTGGTATAGATCGCGACGACGCCGGGCATCTTCGACGCCGCGGCGGTATCGATCGCCTTGATGCGCGCATGCGCATACTGGCTGCGGAGGATCCAGGCATGGGCCTGGCCGGGGCGGTTGATGTCGTCGACATATTGGCCGCGGCCGGAAAGGAAGCGCAGGTCCTCCTTGCGCTTCACGCTGGCGCCGATGCCTTCGAACGGCAGGACTGCGTTCATGGCTTTCTTCCCCTGTAGAACGTGACTTTGCGCCACTTGTTCTTCGAGGGGTCTTGCCCCCCCGAGCAACCCGGCAAGAACCTCAGGTTCCTGCATCTCCGACGAGCGAAGGGTCCAGGGGGCTCGCCCCCTGACCGCTTACTGCGCCGCGGCGGCGATCGTTTCGCGCTTGCCGTGCATCACATCGGCAGCGGCGGCGATCGCCTTCACGATGTTGTGATAGCCCGTGCAGCGGCAGAGATTGCCCTCGAGGCCCTCGCGGATTTCCGCCTCGGTCAGCCCCTCGGGATGCTTCTGCACCAGGTCCACCGCCGACATCACCATGCCCGGCGTGCAGAAACCGCACTGGAGCGCATGATATTCGCGGAAGGCCTCCTGCATCGGATGCAGCGTGCCGTCGGACTTGGCCAGCCCCTCGATGGTGGTCACCGACGCCCCCTCGCACATCACCGCCAGGGTGGTGCAGGACTTCACGCTCTCGCCGTCGATATGCACCACGCAGGCGCCGCACTGGCTGGTGTCGCAGCCCACATGGGTGCCGGTCAGGCGAAGCTTCTCGCGCAGCAATTCGACCAGGAGGGTGCGCCCCTCGATGTCGACGGTGTGCGACTTCCCGTTCACACTCAGCGTCACTTGCGGCATCGCGCACTACTCCCCGTGTTTTTCAACCGTGTGCCTCAAGGGTCGCGCCCCGGGCTCCCGTCGTCAAGCATTGCGAAGGCGGGCATTACGAAGGCGGCCATTATGAAGGCGGAAGCACCTGCTCCATGGTCAGCCGCCGCCCCCGCGTGACGAGGGCGAGGATGCCGAGCACCAGCGCCCCGATCGGCCAGATGCTCCAGATCCCGAAGGCCAGGAGCGCGCCGAACATGCCCGCCCCCATCGCCACATCCGGGTCCTCGGACCCGACATAAGGGAAGACGACGGCGCAATTGGCGAGCGCCAGGGTCAGCATCAGCAGGTTGAAGCCGATGAAGAGCCATTTGCAGAAGCGCCCGAAGGCGCCGCGCGGCGCCCGGGCAACAAAGGTCACGCGTTGCCCGGACATCGGCGCCTCAGGCCGCTTCCGTGCGGAACGCCGTCGGCGGCAGCTTGTTCAGCAGCGGGTTGTCCGCCACCGCACCGTCGTTCAGATGGCAGGCCGAGAAATGCCCTTCCCCGACGTCGCGCAGGACGGGCTCGTCCTTGCGGCAGCGGTCGAAGGCATAGGGGCAGCGCGTGTGGAAGCGGCAGCCCGGCGGCGGACGGATCGGGCTGGGCACGTCGCCCGTCAGCACGACGCGCTCGCGCACCGCGCCGGGGACGGGCACCGGCACGGCCGAGAGAAGCGCCTCGGTATAGGGATGGCGCGGCTGGCCGAAGAGCTGCTTGCGGTCCGCGAGCTCGACGATCTTGCCGAGATACATCACCGCCACGCGATGCGTCATGTGCTCGACGATCGCCAGATCGTGGCTGATGAAGAGCATGGCCAGGCCGAGCTCCTCCTGCAGGTCCTGCAGGAGGTTCACGATCTGCGCCTTCACCGACACGTCGAGCGCGGAGACCGCCTCGTCGCAGACGATCACATCGGGTTCGGCCGCGAGCGCGCGGGCGATGCAGATGCGCTGGCGCTGGCCGCCGGAGAACTCATGCGGCCAGCGGTTCACCGCGTCGCGCGGCAGCCGCACCTTGTCCATGAGCTGGCCGATGCGCTCGTCGATATCCGCCCTCGTCTTGGCGAGGCCGAAGTTCTTGATCGGTTCGGCCAGGATGTCGCGCACCCGCATGCGCGGGTTGAGCGAGGAGAAGGGATCCTGGAACACCACCTGGATCTGCTTGCGGATCGGACGCAGCGAGGCGGCCGGCATGTCGTCGATGCGCTGGTTGTTCAGGACCACCTGTCCCGAGGTCAGCGGGAAGAGGCGCAGGACCGACTTGCCCACGGTGGACTTGCCGCAGCCCGACTCACCGACCAGGGAGAGCGTCTCGCCCTTGTTGATGTGGAAGGACACGCCGTCCACCGCATAGACATTGCCGACCGTGCCGCCCATCAGGCCGCCGCGGATGGGGAAGTGCTTCTTGAGGTCCGAGACCTCGAGGATACGCTGACCGCTCATCGGGAGCTCCGGTTCAGTTCGGTGGTCATGCGGCCACCGCGCCGCTGACGGAGGGCTCGACGGGCGCGTAATGGCAGGCGGCGATATGCGCCGGCGCCTTCTCCTGCAGCGCCGGAGCATAGGCGCGGCAGACATCGGTGACCTTCGGGCAGCGCGTCGCGAAGACGCAGCCCGGGATCTTCTGCTTGAGGCTCGGCACGAGGCCGGGGATCTCGACCAGGCGGGTGGTCTGCCCGGTCAGCGAGGACCCGAGCGTCGGCACCGAGCCCAGCAAGCCCTGGGTGTAGGGATGGCGCGGGTTGCGGAAGAGATCGGCGACGGGCGCCTCCTCCACCTTGCGGCCCGCATACATCACGACCACCCGCTCCGCGACCTCGGCCACGACGCCGAGATCATGGGTGATGAGCACGATGGCCGCGCCCACGGTGTTCTTGAGGTCGCGCATCAAATCCAGGATCTGCGCCTGGATCGTCACGTCGAGCGCGGTGGTCGGCTCGTCGGCGATGAGCAGCTTCGGATTGCAGGCAAGCGCGATGGCGATCATCACGCGCTGGCGCATGCCGCCCGAGAGCTGGTGCGGATATTCGCGCACGCGCCGCCCCGGCTCGGGGATGCCCACGAGGCGCAGCATCTCCACCGCGCGCTCCTCGGCTTTCTGCTTGGACAGGCCCTGGTGCAGCCGCAGCGTCTCGCCGATCTGGCGCCCGTTGGTGAGCACCGGGTTGAGCGAGGTCATCGGCTCCTGGAAGATCATGCTGATCTCGTTGCCGCGGATGCGCCGCATCTCCTTGTCGGAGAGCTTCAGCAGATCGCGGCCCTGGAAGCGGATGGCGCCGGCCATCTTGCCCGGAGGCTCGGGGATGAGGCGCAGGATGGACATGGCGGTGACGGACTTGCCGCAACCGCTCTCGCCCACGATGGCCAGCGTCTCGCCCGAACGGACATGGAACGACACGCCATCCACCGCGCGGTTGACGCCGTCCATGGTACGGAAGTGCGTCTGGAGGTTGTCCACCTCCAGGAGGATTTCCCGGTTGTCCATCAGAGCTTCTTCGCCAGTCGGGGATCGATGGCGTCGCGAAGGCCGTCACCCAGCAGGTTGACCGCAAGCACCGTGATCGAGAGGAAAATCGCCGGGAAAAACACGATATAGGGCTTCACCTGCCAGAGGGCGCGGCCCTCGGCCATGATGTTGCCCCAGGAGGGGATGATCGGCGGCGTGCCCGCTCCGATGAAGGAGAGGATGGCCTCGGTGATCATCGCCGCCGCGCAGATGAAGGTCGCCTGCACGGTGATCGGCGCCAGGGTATTGGGCAGGATGTGCTTGAAGACGATGGAGAAGGTCGGCGTGCCGGAGGCCACCGCCGCTTCGACATAGGGCTGCTCGCGCAGGCTCAGCACCACGCCGCGCACGAGGCGCGAGACGCGCGGAATCTCGGCGATGGTGATCGCCAGGATGACGTTCTGCACCGAGCCGCGGGTCAGCGCCATCAGCGCGATGGCCAGCAGGATCGAGGGAATGCTCATCATGCCATCCATGATGCGCATGATGATGCTGTCGGCCAGGCGGTTGAAGCCCGAAAGCAGGCCGATGGCCAGGCCGACGATCGAGGCGCAGAACGCCACGGAGAAGCCGACCAGCAGCGACACGCGCGCGCCGTAGAGGACGCGCGAATAGACGTCGCGGCCCAGCATGTCCGTGCCGAACCAGTACATCGCCGAAGGCTCACGCGTGCGCCGCGCCGGCGCCAGGGCCGTGGGATCCACGGTCCACAGCAAGGGCGCGAAGATCGCGATGGAGAGCATGACGATCAGCAGCCCGCCACCGATCGCGATGGTGGGGTAGCGTCGCAGGAAGCCGATGACGCCGCGCCGCGGCTTCACGTTGGAGAGGATGTCGGGCTGCGTCGGAGCGACGGCGAGGCCCGGGGGAAGCTCGATCCCTGAAGGGAGGGTGGAGGCGCTCAATACCGGATCCTCGGATCAAAGAGGGTGTAGCTGAGATCGACCAACAGGTTCACCACGACATAGACGAAGCTGAAGAGGAGGATCACGCCCTGGATGACGGGGTAGTCACGCCGGAGAATGGCATCGACGGTGAGACGGCCGAGGCCGGGGATCGCGAAGACGCTCTCCGTCACCACCGCGCCGCCGATCAGCCCGGCGAAGCCGATGCCGATGATCGTGACGATGGGCACGGCCGCGTTCTTCAAGGCATGCACGAACAGGATCGAGGGCTGCCCCGCGCCCTTGGCGCGCGCGGTGCGGACGTAATCCTGGCTCAGGACCTCGAGCATGGAGGCGCGGGTGATGCGCGCGATCAGCGCGATGTAGACGCCGCCGAGCGCGACGGCGGGCAAGATGAGGTTCTCAAGCCAGGGGAAGAGACCGTTGCTGATGGGCGTGTAGCCCTGCACGGGCAGCCAATCGAGTTCCAGCGCGAAGATATAGGCGAGCAGGTAGCCCACCACGAAGACCGGCACGGAGAAGCCGAGCACCGCGAAGGCCATCACCGCGCGATCCACCGAGGTCCCCTGCCGCCAGGCCGCGACCACGCCCATCGGGACGGCGATCGAAACGGCCAGGAGCAGCGTCACGGCCATCAGCGAGAGCGTCGGCTCGATGCGCTGCTGGATCATGGTACTGACCGGCAGGTTGGTGAAGATGGAAGTGCCCAGGTCACCCCGCGCGATGTCCCATGCCCATGCGCCGAAGCGCACGAGATAGGGACGATCCAGCCCGAGGGATTCGCGTATGCGCTCCACATCGGCCGGTGTCGCCTGATCGCCCGCGATCACCGCGGCCGGGTCACCCGGCGCGAGATACAGGAGCGAGAAGACAAAGAGTGCAACGATCGCCATGACGGGAATCGTCGCGAGAACACGTCTTATTGCGTAAGCCCACATAGGTCTGCCTTAAACCAGCGCTGTCACGATTTGGAAACACCCCAGAAGAAGGGCAATGGGCCCTTGACGATGCCGCTAACATTGCGGCGCCAAGCTTGGTAGCCCAGAAAGAAGCCGGTTGGCGCATAAACGACGTTGTCGATGGCCTCGCGATTGATTTTGTCGATGGCGGCCTTCTCCGCGGTCGCATCGGGCGCGGCGAACCACTCGGTGACGCCCTGCTCCACCGCAGGCACGTCCGGCCAGCCGAACCAGGCGCCCTGGCCATTGGCGCGGACGGCGTTGTAGGCGGCCGGATTCACGCAGTCGGCGCCCGCATGCCAGCTGTGGAACATGCTCCAGCCGCCCTGGTTCGGCGGATTCTTCATGGCGCGCCGCTGGCCCGTCGTGCCCCAGTCGGTCGCGACGAAATCCACGTTCATGCCCATGCGCTTCAGCAGATCCGCCGTCACGTCGCCCATCGCCTTGGTGATGGGCTGGTCCTGCGCCACGACGCAGACGACCGGCTCGTTGCGGTATCCGCCTTCCTGCAGCAACCGCTTGGCCAGATCCATGTTGCGCGGCCCCTTCAGGATATCGCCGCCCGCCTCGGAATAGCCGGACGTACCCGGCGTGAAGAAGCCCGGCAGCGGCTTCCACAGATCGGCGTCGTCGCCTACCAGGGCGCGCATGTAGTCCTCCTGGCTCATCGCCGCGAGGACGGCCTGTCGCACCTTCTTGGAATTGAAGGGCGGATGCAGGTGGTTCATCCGGAAGGAGCCGATATTGCCGAGCGGATCGGCGATATCGACCATGATGTTGCGGTTGCGGCGCAGGACGGGAATGAGGTCCGTGATGGGATTCTCCCACCAATCGACCTCGCCGTTCTGGAGCGCGGCCGAGGCCGTCGCCGGATCGGGCATCACCGTCCATTCGAGGCGGTCGACCATCACGCGCTTGCCGCCGGCGAGCCAGCTCGCCGGCTCGTCGCGCGGCACGTACTGGTCGAACTTCTGGAAGACCGCCTTGGCGCCCGGCACCCATTCGTTGCGCACGAAGCGCATCGGGCCGGAACCGATATATTCGGTGATCTGCGTGAAGGGATCGGTGCGCGCGATGCGCTCGGGCATGATGAAGAGGATGGGCGTGTTCGTCTTGCCCAGGGCGTAGATCAGCTTCGGATAGGGCGCCGTCAGCACCCAGCGGAAATTGCGGTCGTCCACCGCGACGAGTTCCTGCTGGATGGCCCGGATCATCTGGCCCATCGGGTCGCGCGGCATCCAGCGCGTGATGGAGGCGACAACGTCCTTGGCCAGCACCGGCTCACCGTCGTGGAACTTCAGTCCAGGGCGAAGCCGGAAATTCCAGGTCAGGCCGTCCTGCGAGACGTTGTGGCCCTCGCACATCTGCGGATGCGGCTCGAGCTTGTCGTTGACGCCGTAGAGCGTGTCCCACACCGCGGCGGAGGCATTGCGCACGACGTATTGCGTGCCCCAGATCGGGTCGAAATTGGCGAGATTTGCCTGCGGGACGAAGCGCAGGGTGCGCGCGGCCGCCCCTTGGCTGAGCGCGGGACCCGCAAGCCCGGCACCCGCCGCGGTAGCCGCGATACCCGCCTGAAAAAGGCTTCTACGCTTCATCAGCAAATCTCCCTGTTGCCCCGGCCTGCCGCCGTGTTGGGCTGAGCCTGCACTACCGTTGGGCAACAAGCCAGCGCCACCGCGCTGCAACAAGGACCCGGCGCGTGCATTGCACGCGCCGTGCCAGTCCGGGCGCTCAGGCCCGGCGGACGCCCCAGAACAGCGCCGAACCACCCCGGACGATGCCCGTGATGCTCTTGCGCCACGCCTGCGGCGGCCGGACGAGACCGAGCGGGATGAAGGGCACCTCCTCCCAGGCCACGCGCTGGATTTCCTGGGCGATCCCACGCGCCGCCGTCTGGTCGGCCGCGTCGAACCACTGCTCGCGCAAGGCTTCCAGGCGCGGGATGGTCGGCCAGCCGGACCAGGCCTGCGCGCCATTGCCGCGCAGGGGCTGATGGCTGCCGGGCACCGACACGTCGAGACCTTCCCAGGTGGTGCAGAAGGCGCTCCACCCGCCCTGATCCACGCTTCCGCGATTGGTGCGGCGCTGGATCTGCGAGCCCCAGTCCATCGCCGAGAAATCGACGTTGAAGCCGACGCGGCGCATCAGGTCGGCGGCGACCTCAGACAGATTCTGGATGATCGGCACATCGCTGGCCGACATCATCGCGACGCGCTGTCCGGCATAGGACGAGGCGCGCAGAGCGGCACGCGCGCCCTCCAGGCTCCGCGGCCCCGACAGGACTTCGAGCCCCGCGTCATTGGCCAGCGGCGTGCCGGGGGTGAAGACGCCCGTGGGCACGACCGAGAGGCTGGGATCCGTGCCGATCGCCGCATCCATGAAGTCGCGCTGCTGGACGGCCTGCAGCAGCGAGCGGCGCACCGCCACGTCGTTGAAGGGCTCATGCAGGAAGTTGAAGCGCAGCACGCCCATATTGCCGGCCGGATTCACGACGCCGATCTCGATGTCGCGGCGGCGGCGCAGCAGCGGCAGCAGATCGGCCAGCGGGGCCTCGAGCCAGTCGGCCTCGTTGTTCTGCAGCGCGGCGCCGGCCGTCGAGGGGTCGGGCATGATGCGCCACTCGACGCGGTCGAAATGCACCGGCTTGCCGCCGGCCAGGTAGTCCGTGGGCTCCTGGCGGGAGACATAGCCCTCGAAGCGCTCATAGACCGCGATATCGCCGGGGCGGAACAGGTCGCGGCGGAAGCGGAAGGGGCCGCTGCCGATGGGGTCGGTGATCTGCGTGAAGGGATCGGTCTGCGCCACGCGCTCGGGCATGATCGCGCAGATATTCGCCGAGGGCTTGCCCAGCGCCCAGGACAGGCCGGGCCAGGGCTTGTTCAGGCGGATGCGGATGGTGCGGTCGTCCGGCGCCGAGATCTCGTCGGCGAGCGTCTGCAGCCGGCTGCCCATCACGTCGCGCTTGGACCAGCGCAGGATGGAGGCCACGCAGTCGCGCGCGCGGACCGGCTCGTTGTCGTGGAACTTCAGGCCCTCGCGCAGGCGGATGTTCCAGGTCAGGCCGTCGGCGCTGATCTCCTGGCCCTGCGCCATCTGCGGGCGCACCTGATAGTCGGAGCCCAGGGCGTAAAGCAGATCATAGATCATCAGCCCGTGGTTGCGCACGATCGTCGCCGTGCTCCAGACCGGATCGAGGCTGGCGAGATTCGTCTGCGGGATGAAGCGCAGCGTGCGTGCCGCCACCTGCGCCGAGGCGACGCCCGGCGCGCTGAGCATCGCCGCCGCGCCGCCCAGGGTTGCCCTGCGGGAGATTTTCATCAGTGAGTGCCTTTACCAAATTCCAGAAGGCGGTCGTCTAAACCGGACCGCCCTCCCCGAAAATGGTGCGAGACACAATAAGTCGTCAGCCGGCCCGAGGCTGGAAGATCAGCTCTTGCCGATGTTCCAGAACACCGTCGCCGGCGCGCGGAAGACGCCGGTGAGATTCTTCCGCCAGGCGCTCGGCTGCCAGTAATAGCCGAGCGGGACGTAGGACATGACCTCCATGGCGCGGCGATTGAGCTGCTCGGCGACGACGCGGCCGGCAGCGGCATCGGGCGCATCCACCCAGGCGCCGCGCAGCCGCTCGATCTCGGCGTCGTCGGGCCAGCCGAACCAGGCATTGGCGCCGTTCGCGCGCAGGAAGAGGTGGAAGACCGGCATGGTCAGCGACGCGCCCGAGGAGGTGGTGTGCACGACGCTCCACCCTCCCCGCTCCACCGGCTCCTTGCTGGCGCGGCGCTGGATCAGCGTGCCCCAATCGGCCGAGATGACCTCGACGTTCATGCCGATGCGCTGCAGCAGGTCGGCCGTCACCAGCGAGAGCGCGTTGATCTGCGGATAGTCGCTGGGCGTGATCAGCACGACCTTCTCATTGGCGTAGCCGGCCTCGCGCAGCGCGGCCCTGGCGCGCTCGATGCTGTGCGTCTTGAGGATCTCGCTGCCGACCTCGTTGGCCAGCGGCGTGTCGCAGGTGAAGACGCCCTCGCACACGCCCCAGCCGCGCGGATCGGTCCCGGCGACGGCGGTCAGATAGTCGCGCTGGTCCACCGCCATGGCGACGGCGCGGCGGATGGCGGGGTTGTTGAAGGGCGGCTGCAGCGTGTTGAAGCGCGCGACGCCATAGGTGCCTTCCAGCAGGCGCTGCTCGACCACCAGGTCGCGCGAGCGGCGCAGGACCGGCAGCAGGTCGTGCAGCGGGTATTCCCAGTAATCCTGCTCGCCCTGGGTCATGGCGCTGGCGCTGGTCGCGGGATCGGAGATGATGGTCCACTGCACGCGGTCGATGCGCGGGGCGCGACCGCCGGCGAGGCCGTCCACCGGCTCCTGCCGCGGCACGTAGCCGTCATGCTTGGCCCAGATCGCGCTCTGTCCCGGATTCCATTCATTGGCGACGAAGCGGAACGGGCCGCTGCCGACGGCCTCGCGAATCTGGGTGAAGGCGTCGGTGCTCGCGATGCGCTCGGGCATGACGAAGCAGGGGAACTGCGTCTGGCCGAGCGCCTGGAGCAGCAGCGGCACGGGGCGATGCAGGCGGAAGCGGAAGCGGCGATCGTCCATCGCCTCGACCTCGGCGACGGCGGGCTGGAGCACCTGCATGAAGGGATCGCGGCGCGCCCAGCGCTTGATGGAGGCGACCACGTCCTTGGACGTGACCTTCTGGCCGTCATGGAAGACGAGGCCCTCGCGCAGGGTGAAGGTGAGCGTCAGGCGGTCGTCGGAGAGCAGCCAGCCCTCCGCCATCTGCGGCTTGATCTCGCCCTTGGCGTCCTGCGCGCAGATCTGGTCGAAGACCAGGAAGGCGTGGTTGCGCGTGACGACGGCCGTGGTCCAGACCGGGTCGAGGCTGGTGAGGTTGGACTGCGGGATCACGCGCAGCGTTCGGGCGACACTGCCCTGCGCGCCCACGACGCTGGGGGCGCTCACGCCCGCCGCTGTTGCCGCCAATACGCCGCGCCGTGGGAACATCTTTTCTTCCAATCGAAATGAGGGGCTGGCGCCCCTTGTCGGTGCGCCAGGAGGCTTACGCCTCCTGGCCGTCAGAACCACCTTGCGGCGCGAAGCTCGGGGGACGGAAGCCCCCCCTCGGCTCACCCGCGCCGGAGGCCCCAGAACAGGGCGAGGCCGGACACGCGATCCACCAGGTTCGAGCGCAGCGCCGTCAGGGACTTGTACGCGCCCACGGGAATATAGGGCAGTTCGTCGAGCGCGACCGTCTGCATCTCGCGCGCGATGCTCTGCTCGGTGGCGAGGTCGGGGGCCTCGAACCAGCTGTCGCGCAGTTCCTCCAGCCGCGGCACGCTCGGCCAGCCGAACCAGGCGTCCGTGCCGTTTCCGCGCAGCGGGAAATGCGCCGCCGGATTGACGAAGTCGAAGGACGAGAAGGAGGTGAGGAGCATGCTCCACCCGCCCCGCTCCACCGGCTCGCGCGAGGTCCGGCGCTGAACGGTGGTGCCCCAGTCGGTCAGCACGATGTCGGCGTTGAAGCCGAGGCGGCGCACCAGATCGGCGCCCACCTGCGTCATGGCGGAAGGCGCCAGGATGTCGGTCGGGCCGATCAGGCGCATGGGCTGGTTGGTATAGCCGGCCGCGCGCATGAGCTCCTTCGCGCGGTCGAGGCTGCGCGGACCGCTCAGCACGGACATGCCGGCATCCGAGGCCAGCGGCGTGCCGGGCGTGAAGATGCCGGCATTCGCGTCGTAGTTCTGCGGCTCGTCGCCCACCACGGCGGCCATGAAGTCGGCCTGGACGATGGCGGGCAGGATCGCCTGGCGCAGCTTCTTGTCGTTGAAGGGCGGATGCAGGTGGTTGAAGCGCAGGATGCCCGACAGCGGCAGCGGATCGATCGCCTCGATCTTGACGTTGCGGTTGCGCCGCAGGAGCTGCTGGATCTCCGGCGGCGGCTGCTCGTACCAGTCGATCTCGCCGGTCTGCAGCGCCGCAGCGGAGGTCGCCGCATCGGTGATGATGTTCCACTCCACGCGGTCGAAATTCGCGACCTTGGGGCCGGCCGTCAGGCTCGTCGTGCCGCCGGAGGTGGGCACGTAATCGGCGAAGCGCGTGTAGACGACGCGGCTGCCGGAGTTGAATTCATCGGCCTTGAAGGCGAAGGGACCGCTGCCGATCGTCTCGCGGATCTGGGTGAAGGCGTCCGTGCGCGCCACCCGCTCGGGCATGATGAAGGCCGGGCTGTTGGAGACCTGAGCCAGCGCCATGAACAGCAGCGGGAAAGGCCGCTTGAGCTTGAAGCGCAGGCGCTTGTCGTCCACGACCTCGAGCGCGTCCACTAGGCTGCCCAGCTTCTGGCCCATCGGGTTGCGGCGCATCCAGCGCGCGAGGCTGGGCACCACGTCCTGCGCGCGCACGGCCTCGCCGTCATGGAACTTCAGCCCGTCGCGCAGCGTGATGATGACGATCTTGCCGCCATCCTCCAGCACATGCCCGGCCGCCATCTGCGGCGAGGTCTCGAAGCGGGAATTCACGCCGTAGAGCGTGTCGTAGATCATGTGCCCGTGGTTGCGGGTGACGTTCGCCGTCGTCCAGATCGGGTCCAAGCTGGTCAGATTCGCCTGCGGGACGAATTTGAGCACGCGGTTCTGCGTCGGCTGGGCGAGCGCGGGGCCAGCCAGGCTCGCGGCGGCAGCGCCCGCGAAGAGGTCACGGCGTTTCATCGGAAATACATCCTCATGGCGGTCGAAGAGCAAGTTTCCTGGCCCGTAGGGACTCAGGTCAAGGGAGGAGATCGCAATACTCGTCATGGGGCCGCGTTTTGCCGCCCCTCCGACCGCCGTTCCATATTACGGAACGGCAACTCCCCGCAATCATTCTGGCATGCCGAAGGACAGGGCGGGCCCGCCGCCGCGCCGAGGCTGGACAGGGCCGCGCGCCGGCGCTCTCCTGGCGAAAACGATACAAGGAGGAATGGCCATGCTTCGCCGCGCCCTGCTCGCCGCGCCCCTTTGGGCGCCCGCCATCGTCTCCGCCCAGAGCCTGCAGGACCGTCCGGTGCGGCTCATCGTCCCCTACTCCGCCGGCGGCGTGGCCGACACGGTGGCGCGCATCCTGCAGCAGAGGGTGACCGAGAATCTCGGCCAACCCTTCATCATCGAGAACCGCACCGGCGCGGCGGGCTCGATCGGCGCCAGCTTCGTCGCCCAGGCCGCGCCCGACGGGCACACTTTGCTGCTGGAGGGCGCGACCTCCATCACCGGCCCGCTGGCCAATCGCAGCCTGACCTTCGACTACGCCGCCATGCCCATCTGCGCGCAGATCACGGCCGCCCCCTATATCCTCGGCATCAAGGCGGGCTTTCCCGGCGACGACCTGCGCGCCTATCTCGCCGAGGCGAGACGCCGCCCGGGCGAGGTGACCTTCGGCACGCCCGGCGTCGCCCATGTCGCGCATCTGATGGGCGAGATGCTGCAATCCCTCGCCGATGTGCGGCTGGAGCACGTGCCCTTCCGCGGCGGGGCCGATGCGGCGCGCGAGGTGGCGGGAGGGAGAATCGATTCCTGCATCATCAGCGAGAGCAGCTTCTCGCCCGTGCTACGCGGCGAGCGCGGCCGGGTGATCGCGACGACCGGCGCCGCCCGCCGCCCCAACCTGCCCGGCGTGCCCACCCTCGGCGAGATCGTGCCGGGCTACGAGCTCTCGACCTGGATCATGATCTTCTCGCCACCGGGCACGCCCATGCCCATCCGCCGCCGGCTGTCCCAGGCTTTCGCGGCCGCGATCGTCGATCCGCGCCTGCGCGAGCGCATCGAGGAGAGCGGCAACGATCCCGTCAGCGCCGGGCCCGAGGAGGCCGAAGCGCTCTGGCGCAGCGAGCGCGAGAAGATCACGGCGCTCATGCACCGGGCGGGTCTCGTGCAAGGATGATCAAAGGTGGCGGGGGTGGGCTTGTGGCACCTGCGTGACTTCGCTAGATGGTCGCGAACCGGCGGGCGCTTAGCTCAGCGGGAGAGCACTTCCCTGACACGGAAGGGGTCACAGGTTCAATCCCTGTAGCGCCCACCACCGGTTCCCTTGATTCTCCCCAATAATTTCCCCTTTTGGGGCCGGCCAGCCGGACGCCGCCGCCCAGTTTGAATCGTGAACTTGCGGCCCATTCCGTGCAAAATCCGTTCATCTCATTCCTTAGTCCGTTCCCGTCGCATGCTGGGCCATGGTCCACCGCAGGCGCATCCTCCCCGCCTCCACCGTAGCCGCCGCGATGGCGTATCTCCGTCGAGCCCGAGACGCCTGCGTCAGGATGTCCGCCGCCGGGGAGGTCATGCGCGCGATCGACGGGTTCGCGGAGGTCGCCATGGGCGAGCGGGATCATTTCCACGCGAAGGTGTGCTCGCCGCCTGGATGGTCGGGGAAGAGCTGAGAGGCCGGGCTTGATACCGGCTCTACCCACAACGAAAAACGCCCGCCCTCGCGAGGAGGACGGGCGCGATTAGTGAAGCGGCTTCACTCGATTCATCCTCAATTTTCGGTCCCCGGAGCTCCCCGACGCGGCCGGGCGTGTCGGGGCGACCGGCCGCGACAAGGCCTCTTCGGCCAGGACGTACGGAATCGTGACGGGCGCCGTCAGGATGGCCGCGGCACCGAGGCCCACCTGACAATGAGTCGGCATTCTCGACGAGAGAATGTTGCAGTCCGAGCAGCCGGTCAGCAGCAGGCTCACGGAAATAATGGACGCACTCCGCGCCAACGGGAGGAGTTTCATGATTGCAAAGAGCCTGCAGTATGCCTCGCTAGAATGCAAAAGCTCCCGCCCTCGCGAGGACGGGATCTGGGGTCAGAAAGCCCAATGCGGCCTGCTCCGGCCTGGCTACGTGCTCGGTTACCGGCCTTCGCCGTATGCTCCGCCGGGTTCATCGCTCCCCTCGCCGACGCACCAGTACCAGCCTTACAAAATCCGGCTTTTCTGAGTCGTGATTCCCAAGAGACTTGGGCGTTGCATCATCTCGCGCGACAGCGAGGGAGATCGACATGCGTTGGGACACTCTGGCCGCCATCATCCTGGTGATGGGAATCGCCCTCACCGCGAACCTCGTCTCCGGCGCGCGATTCGACGAGCCGATGACGGCGCTGCTCGAAGCGATCCGCCCCGAGGCGCCGTCCGCGCCGCGGGTTCAGCCCACCGATCTGGCGCGGCTTTAGACCTCGCTTTTCGGCCGCAGCACCAGGAAGCCGCAGAAGGCCGCGCAGGCCAGGGCCGCGAAGATGGGCAGGCCATGCGTCGTGACGCCCATCGCCGCGCCCGCCATCGTCGGGCCGAGCAGCGCGCCTACGCCCCAGGCCAGCCCCATCACCGCATAGATGCCGACCAGATCCGTCCCCCGGAACCGGCTGCCCACCAGCGTCAGCATGATGGTGTAGATGCCCACGAAGGCCCCGCCCCAGATGAAGAGCGTCGCATAGGCCAGGATCGGGTCGTGCAGCACGAAGGGCCAGGCCAGCGCCCCCAGGGCGGCCACCGCGGCGAGGCCCAGCACCAGCCGCTGCCGGTCCATCCGGTCGCCGAGCCAGCCGATGGGGAGCTGCAGCAGGATCGCGCCCACCATCAGCGCCGTGATGAGCGTGGGCGCCTCGGCCTCCGGCCAGCCCGCGCCCATGGCGTAGAGGGCGAGGAAGGACATTCCCGCCGTCTCCACGCCCGCATTCAGCACCGTGGCCGCGATGGCGACGGGGGCGAGGCGCAGATAGGTGAGCGGGCTCGCCGTCGGCGCCTCGCCGAAATGCGGCGCGGCGACGCGCTTCGTCGCCACCAGCGGGATGGCGCAGAGCACCAGCGCCGCGCCGATCACATAGGGCAGCGCCCCCTGCGTGCCGGTCACGGCGAGGATCAGCGGCCCCGCCGCGAAGCCCAGCGAGAGCGCGGCCGTATAGGTCGCCATGGCGCGCGCCCGGCTCTCCTCGGCGGAGAGATGGTTGATCCAGGTCTCGGAAAGCACGAAGAGCGTCTCGGCCGCGCAGCCCAGCAGCAGGCGCAGCGGGAACCACAGCCAGATCAGCGGCATCGCGGGGAAAAGCGCCACCACCACCGCCGAGAGCAGCAGCGCGCCGATCACCATCGATCTCGCGCCGAAGCGCGCCACGAGGCGCGGCAGGAGCGGCGCCGTGATCAGCACGCCGATGGCATGCATCGCCGCGTTGAGCCCGATCGCCGTCTCGCCCAGCCCGCGCTCGGCGAGGTCGAGCGCGATGAGCGGGGCGGTCAGGCTGTAAGTCAGCCCGAAGATGGCCGCGACCGCGATGACGGCGGCGCGGGCCAGGAGGGAGCCGGAGGGAGGGTTCACGGGGTGCTTTCGGCCTTGCGATGGTGCTGCCAGCGGGCCCAGGCCCCCCGCAGCCGGTCCGTCCATCCCATCGGGTGCGGCTCGACGACCCGGCGCAGCGCGCGGGCGTAGTCATAGACCAGCATGGGGGTCCAGGTGAGCGCCTCGGCGCGCCGGCGCAGCGTCGCCGCGACCCAGAGGTCGGGATTCAGCAGCAGCGCCGGCAGCCGCCGCCAGAGCGGCAGCCGGGCCGCGCCCATGCCCTCCAGCGCGGCATCCAACGCCACGGCCACGGCCACCGAGCAGTTGCGGCGGGTGAAGTTGTAGGTGTCGTCCTGGCGGTAATGCCGCCAGTGGAGCAGGAGCTGCGCGGCATTGAAGCGGCGGAAGGCGATATGTGCGTCGGCGGGGAACCAGGTGTCCACCTCGTAGCGGTAGCTTTCCAGGAAGCGGCCGGGCACGTCGTTCTCGGCGGTGGCGCGCAGCTGGCTGAGGAAGCTGCTCGCCGGGCGCTCCACCTCCTCGGCCGGGTAGTGGCTGACATAGAGATGGGGCGCGAAATCCAGCACGGCGTGGCCGCTGGAGATCTTCCCCGTCTTGTCCACCGCGGCGATGTAGCGGTCCACCACCGGGCGGCGCGTCTCGATCTCGGCCGAGCCCGTAGGAGTCCAGATGCGCACGACCAGCGGCGGGCGCTCCGCCATCTCCGGCGGTTCGGCCGCGTGGGCCTCGCCCAGATGCTCGTACCAGCCGGGCGGCCCGAAGCCTGGGATGGCGAGGATCGACGCGCCCGGCCGCAGCCGCCGCAGGGCGAGACCCATCCGCGCCAGAGTGGTCCCGTTCATCAGCAACAGCAGCGCGATGCCGAAGGGCACGGTGAGGCGGTAGCTGATGGGCCAATTGGCGAAGGCCAGCCCCGCCAGGGCCAGCTCCGCCAGCCCGCCCGCGATGGCCAGCGGCCAGCGGCGGAAGCGCAGCACCCAGGCGCCGGCGATCCGCAGCACCGCATCGAGCAGGAAGGCCAGCCCGAAGAGCAGACTGTTGCCGATCTGATTGTCCCAGGGGAAGTCGACGATGAGCAGCCCCAGCGCGAGCATGCCGCTGGCCCGGATCAGGATCATCCGGTTGGCGCGGATCTCGGGGCTGAGCATGCCGAAGAGCCCCAGCGCGCCGCTCAGCACCAGGATATAGCCGAAGACGTGGGTGGCCACGACCGTGGCGCCGTCGCTCGTGTCCAGCAGGATGAGCAGGCCAAGCGCGCAGGCCAGAATCCCCGCCCCGGTGAGGGCGGGCCAGCGCGAACGCAGCGCCTGCGCGCCGGTGAGGAGGAGGGCCAGGCGGATCATACCTGGCTCCTAGCTTACGGACTCGCCGCGTAAGCTCAACCGGCGGTTGCGAGCGCGATCCGGATGGCCGCGAGCGCCTCGGCGGACTTGTCGCCGTCGGGGCCGCCGGCCTGGGCCATCTCGGGCCGCCCGCCGCCGCCCTTGCCGCCGACCGCCGCCGCGCCCGCGCGCACCAGCGCCACGGCATCGGCGCGGCCCTTGGCCACCTCGCCCACGCCGACCACGATGCTCGCCTTGCCCTCGGCCGAGGAGACCAGCCCGACCACATCGGCCGAGCCCTCCTTCAGGATGGCCTCGGCGATGCCCTTGAGCTCCTTGCCCGGCATGTCACCGAGATCGCGCAGCGCCAGGCGCAGACCGGCGATGGTCTCGATCTCGGCCGCCGCGCCGCCGGTGGCGAGCTTCTTGCGGGTCTCGGAGAGGTCGCGCTCCAGCTTGCGGCGCTCCTCGATGAGGATGGCGATGCGGGCCGGCAGGTCGGCCGCGGCCACCTTCATCACGGCGGCGGCCTCGCGCAGCAGGCGGCTCTCGGCCTCCATCGCGGCATAGGCCGTCTCGCCCGTCACCGCCTCGATGCGGCGGACGCCGGCGCTGACCGCGCCCTCGCCCACGAGGCGGAACATGCCGATATCGCCCGTGCGCTTCACATGCGTGCCGCCGCAGAGCTCGATCGAGTAGTTGCCCTTCCGGTCGGTCGCGGCCGGGTCATGCCCCATGGCGACGACGCGGACCTCCTCGCCGTACTTCTCGCCGAAGAGCGCCATGGCGCCCTCGGCCACGGCCGCGTCGGGCGTCATGAGGCGGGTGGTGACCTCGGCGTTCTCGCGGATGCGCGCATTCACCTCGGCCTCGACCCAGGCCAGGTCCTCGGCGGCGATGGGGGTGGGCTGGCTGACGTCGAAGCGCAGCCGGTCGGGCGCGACGAGCGAGCCCTTCTGCGCGACATGCGTCCCCAGCCGGCGGCGCAGCGCCTCGTGCAGCAGATGGGTCGCGGAGTGGTGCGAGCGGATGGCCGAGCGGCGCGCATGATCCACCTCGGTCACCACGGCCTGGCCGACCTCGATGTCGCCGCTCTCGACCTTGCCGAGATGGACGAAGAGGTCGCCGAGCTTCTTCTGCGTGTCGCGGATGCGGATGACGGCATTGCCCGCGCGGATCACGCCCGCATCGCCCTGCTGGCCGCCGCTCTCGGCGTAGAAGGGCGTCTGGTTGAGCAGGATCGCGACGTCGCGTCCGGCGGCCACGCTGTTCACCGAGGCGCCGTCGGCCACGATGGCCGCGATGGTGCCCTCAGCGGATTCGGTCGAATAGCCGAGGAACTCGCTCGCCCCGAGCTTCTCCTTGAGGTCGAACCAGAGCGTCTCGGTCGCCGCCTCGCCGGTGCCGGCCCAGGCGGCGCGGGCGCGCTTCTTCTGCTCGGCCATGGCGACGTCGAAGCCGGCCACGTCCACGGCGCGGCCCTCGGCGCGCAGCGCGTCCTGCGTCAGGTCGAGCGGGAAGCCGAAGGTGTCGTAGAGGCGGAAGGCGACGTCACCGGGCAGCGGCTCCTTGTCGCCGAGCTTGGCCTTCTCGGCCTCCAGCAGGCCCAGGCCGCGATCCAGCAGCGTGCGGAAGCGGTTCTCCTCGAGCTTGAAGGTCTCGGTGATGAGGGCCGCGGCGCGCGAAAGCTCCGGATAGGCCGCGGCCATCTGCCGCTCCAGCACCGGGAAGAGGCGGTGCAGCAAGGGCTCCTTGGTGCCCATCATATGGGCGTGGCGCATGGCGCGGCGGAGGATGCGGCGCAGCACGTAGCCGCGTCCCTCATTGGAGGGCAGCACGCCGTCGGCCAGCAGGAAGGAGCCGGCGCGCAGGTGGTCGGCCACCACGCGGTGCGAGGCGCGGAAGGGGCCGTCGGGCTCCTGGCCCGTCAGATGGGCGGATTCCAGGATGATCGCGCGGAAGGTGTCGGTGTCGTAGTTGTCGTGCTTGCCCTGGAGGATGGCGGCGAAGCGCTCCAGGCCCATGCCCGTGTCGATCGAGGGGCGGGGCAGCGGGTTGCGCGTGCCGGCAGGCTCCTCGAGGTACTGCATGAAGACGAGATTCCAGATCTCGATGAAGCGGTCGCCGTCCTCATCGGGGCTGCCGGGGGGGCCGCCGGGAATCTTGTCGCCGTGGTCGTAGAAAATTTCCGAGCAGGGGCCGCAGGGGCCGGTATCGCCCATGCGCCAGAAGTTGTCGGCGGTCGCGATGCGGATGATTTTGCTGTCCGGCAGGCCGGCGATCTTGCGCCAGAGCGCGGCGGCGTCCTCGTCCTCGGAATAGACGGTGACCAGGAGCTTGTCCTTGGCCAGACCGAAATCCTTGGTCAGCAGCTCCCAGGCATGCGTGATCGCCTGCTCCTTGAAGTAATCCCCGAAGGAGAAATTCCCGAGCATCTCGAAGAAGGTGTGATGCCGCGCCGTGTAGCCGACATTGTCCAGGTCGTTGTGCTTGCCGCCGGCGCGCACGCACTTCTGGGCCGTGGTCGCGGTCGAATAGTCGCGACGCTCGGCGCCGGTGAAGACGTTCTTGAACTGCACCATGCCCGAATTGGCGAACATCAGCGTCGGATCGTTACGGGGAACGAGCGGGCTGCTCTCCACGATCCGGTGCCCATTGCGCGCGAAATAGCCCTGGAAAGTGGCGCGGATGTCGTTGCTGCTGCTCATCGGGGGGTGCTCTGAAAAACCTGAAGGCTGGAATTACCCTGGCCGGGGATGCCCCTCAATAGGCGGGGCTGGTCTCGGTCACGGAGACATGGGCGGAGACGACCTTCCAGCCGAGATCCGGGAAGCGGACCCAGGTCTGCGTCTGCCGCGCCGGGGCGTCGCCACGGCCGCGCATCTTGAAGATCAGATTCACGGTGGCGAGGTCGCGGCCGAGGGTCAGGATCTCCAGCCGCAGCCGCTCCAGCTTGATGCCGGGGCCGGGCGGGCGGCGGACGCGATGGGCGTGAATCTCGTCGAAGCCATAACCGTTCTCGTGGATGGCGAGGCGGATGGTGTGGGGCGAGTTCCAGAAGGTGTCGTCCAGGACCGCGACGTCCTTGTCGATCAGCGCCTGCTCGTAGCGCTCCAGTTTCTGTCGGATTTCCTCGACAACCTCGGGGATGTTGGGGGTCATGCGAGCTTCTCCATGGCGAGTGCGGTGCGGACGAGCAGCGTGTCGGCGCCGCGCGCGGAAAGGAGGGACAGGCCCACCGGCCGTCCCTCGACGGTGGCGCCGGGCAGGTTCACCTGCGGATGGCCCGCCAGCCCGCCCTGGGCGCAGAGGCAGAGGATCTGGTCGCGCAACGGCGTCAGCGCGCCCAGTGGCAGGCCGGTCTTCGGCGCCGGGAAGGGCGTGGTCGGCATGGCGAGGATGGTGCCAGGCGTGAGCAGGTGGCGCAGCCGCCCGCGCACCTCGCGCCGCATGAGCTCGGCCCAGCCGCGCTCGGCCTCGCTCGATAGGGCGCCGAGGACCAGGCCCTTGGCCACGGAGAAGGCGAAGCGCGGATTGTCGCGCTCGACCCATTCGCGGAAGGTCTCCCAGGCCTCGACGGGCTGGAGGACGCGCTGGGCGCGGCCCCAGACGGAAAGGCCGGGCGGCGCCATCACCACCTCCTCGACGGCGGGAATGAGTTTCTTCAGCCGGGCGAGCATGGGCTGCAGGGCCTCGGCCACGGCCGGTTCCGCGAAGCCGAAGGCGTCGGTCGCGATGAGGAGCCTGGTCGGCCGGCCCTCGCCGATGGCCTCGGAGAGCAGGACCTCGGACACGCGGGCGAAGGTCTCGCCGTCGCGCGCGAACCAGCCCGTGGTGTCCGAACTGGGCGCCTGGGGCAGCATGCCGGTGAGGTCGAGCCGACCATGGGTGGGGCGGATGCCGTAGAGCCCGCAGAAGCTGGAAGGCACGCGGACGGAGCCGCCGGTATCCGTGCCCAGCGCCGTGTCGCAAAGGCCCTGCGCCACCGCGCTCGCCGAGCCGGAGGAGGAACCGCCGGGCACATGGCCCGGCGCGGCGGGATTGAGCGGCGTGCCCTCGAAGGCGTTCTCGCCCAGGATGCCGAGGGACACCTCGTCGGTGATGGTCTTGCCGATCAGCGCAGCACCGGCGTCCAGCAGCGCCTGGACCGCCCAGGCATGGCGCGCGGGCAGCGGATTCTGCCGCGCCCAGTCGGGATTTCCGCCCCCCGTCGGATGGCCGGCGACATCGAAGAGGTCCTTCGCCGCGAAGGTCAGGCCCGCAAGGGGACCGCCCGCGCGTCCCTCGATCCGGACCGAGGTTCCAGGGACAAAAGGCGAGGACATACCAAGGCGCTCCGACCGGTCAGGCGGTCAGCTTGACCGGGACGCGGCGCCCTGGCGAGGGGGTCAGGCCTCGTCTTCGCCGTCCGCATTGGCTTCCGGCGCGGCCAGCATGGTATTGGCCACTGCCGCGCCCTGGCCGCGGATGCGCTTCTCGATGCTGTCCGCCATGGCCGGGTTGTCGCGCAGGTACTGCTTCGCGTTCTCACGCCCCTGCCCCACGCGCTGGCCGTCACAGCTGAACCAGGCGCCGGACTTCTCCACCACCCCGGCCTTCACGCCGAGATCGATGAGCTCGCCGACCTTGGAGATGCCCTCGCCATACATGATGTCGAACTCGACCTGCTTGAACGGCGGCGCCATCTTGTTCTTCACCACCTTCACGCGGGTCTGGTTGCCGACCACCTCGTCACGCTCCTTGATCGCGCCGATGCGGCGAATCTCGAGCCGGACGGAGGAGTAGAACTTCAGCGCGTTGCCGCCCGTCGTCGTCTCGGGATTGCCGAACATCACGCCGATCTTCAGGCGGATCTGGTTCAGGAAGATGAGCAGGCAGTTCGAACGGCTCACCGTGCCGGTCAGCTTGCGCAGCGCCTGGGACATGAGGCGCGCATGCAGGCCGACATGGGTGTCGCCCATCTCGCCCTCGAGCTCCGCCTTGGGGACGAGCGCGGCCACGCTGTCCACCACCAGCACGTCGATGGCGCCCGAGCGCACCAGGGTGTCGGCGATCTCCAGCGCCTGCTCGCCGCCATCGGGCTGGCTGATCAGCAGGTTCTCGACATCCACGCCGAGCTTGCGGGCATAGCCGGGGTCCAGCGCATGCTCGGCATCGATGAAGGCGCAGGTGCCGCCGTTCTTCTGCGCCTCGGCGATGGCGTGCAGGGCCAGCGTCGTCTTGCCCGAGGATTCGGGACCGTAGATCTCCATGATGCGGCCCTTGGGCAGGCCGCCGATGCCCAGGGCGATATCAAGACCCAGCGACCCGCTGGAGATGACCTCGACCCCCTCAAGGGCGCTCTTGGAGCCCATGCGCATGATCGAGCCCTTGCCGAAGGCCCGCTCGATCTGGCTCAGCGCGGCGTCGAGCGCCTTTCCCTTTTCCATCCTGGAAATCCCCTCAAGGCCACAACCAAAAGGCAGCGAATCGCCGCCGACACACGCTGATAGGCTAGGCCCGGAGCTCACCGGTAGCCGAAACCGAAGCAGCGCCTCTGTTCTGTTTATGTTCTTTTCTCGGGCATGCTGCAAGGCCCATTCAGCCCCTCCCCAGAGCTTTTTTCACCGCCGCCAGAAGCGAATCGGGCGTGTAGGGCTTGGCGAGGAAATGCATCCCCTCCCCCGCCGGATCCAACTGGACGGTCGAGACGGAATAGCCCGAGAGCAACAGGATCGGCAGGCCGGGAAAGCGTTCGCGCAGCGCGCGCGCCAAGGCCAGCCCATCCATGCCCGGCATGGCGACGTCCGTGGCGACCAGGCTGGGGGCGAGCCCCGCCGCGATCCGGTCGATCGCCTCCTCCGCATCGCCCGCCACCTCGACGTCGAAGCCGGCCTGCTGCAGCCCGAACCGCGCCACGCGAAGAAGCGTCGGCTCGTCCTCGACCAGGAGCACCGGCCCCTCGATGCGGCCGGCCGCCACAGATGGGGGCGCCTCGGCCTCCACGGGCCCGTCGTGGCGGGGCAGCAGGATGCGAAAGGTCGTGCCCGCGCCGGGCCGGCTTTCCACCTCCATCTGCCCGCCGAACTGCCCGACGATGCCCTGGACCGTGGCGAGGCCGAGCCCGGTCCCGCCCTGTTCGAGCCTGGTGGTGAAGAAGGGCTCGAAGATGCGCGCCCGCACCTCCGGCGTCATGCCCGGCCCGTCATCCGCGACCTCGACGACGGCATACCGGCCGGGCGCCAGCGCCTCGCCGGCGAGCACCAGCCGCCGCCCCGTCGAGAGCCGCAGGCGGCCCTTCCCCTCCATGGCGTCGCGCGCATTCACCACGAGGTTCAGCAGCACCTGGTCCCATTGCGAGGGATCGACGCGGATGTGCCGCGACGGCTCCTCCAGTTCCAGATCGACGGCGATTCCCGATCCGAGCAGGCGTGGAAACAGGACGGCGATCTGCCGGAGGGTTTCGTTCAGAGCGACGGTGCGCGGCGCCATCACCTGCTGGCGCGCGAAGGCGAGCAATTGCCGCACCAGCGCTTCCCCGCGCCGCGCCGCATCCTCGATCGCGCCGAGTTCCTCACAGGCCTGCGGCTGCGGGGCGATGTGTCGCAAGGCGGCGGAAGCGCCGATCACCACGCCGAGGAGATTGTTGAAGTCATGCGCGATGCCGCCGGCCAGCCGGCCCAGTAGCTCCAGGCGCCCCGCCCCGCCGCCGGCCGCGGCTTCCAGCAGCAGCACCGCACCCGCACCCCGCAGCGGCAGGACGCGCAGAACGCCCTGGTTCTCCAGGACAACCGCCACCGGTGTCGAATCGCGCAGGGCCGTCTCGATGGCGACGGCGGCGGCCGGAAACACGCGGCCCGCCTCGTCGCCGACCCGGATGAGCAGACCGCCCTCCATTCCCTGCCGAAGCGCGCGATTCATCGCCACGATCCGCCCGACCGCATCGACCAGAAGAGCCGGCCTGGGCAGCAGCTCGACCACCGCCTCGACGCCGGCCAGGAAGCCCGCCTGAGCCATCAGGCCCGCCCCCGCAGACGCATCACATAGGCGATGATCTTCGCGACCGCCTCCCAATGCTCGGTCGGAATCTCGGCCTCCACTTCCAGGCGATACAGGGCACGCGCCAGTGGCGGATCGGGCACGATCGGCACTCCCGCCTCCCGGGCCGCCTCGCGGATCCGCGCCGCCATCGCATCGACCCCCTTGGCCACCAGCCTGGGCGCCGCAGCCTGTCCGGCTTCGTAGGACAAGGCGATAGCGTAATGCGTCGGATTGGTGATGACCACGGTGGCCCTGGGTACCGCGGCGAGCATGCGCCGCCGCCCCATCGTCTCGCGGAGCTGGCGCATGCGGCCCTTGATCTGCGGGTCGCCCTCGCTCTCCTTCGTCTCCTCCTTCAGGTCGTGGCGCGACATGCGCAGACGCTCGCGATGGCGATGGCGCACCAGGAGCACGTCGAGCCCGGCGAGCAGGCCGAAGGCCGCCAGCGTCGTCAGAACGAGGCGCGTCACGCCCCGCCCGGCGGCAGCGAAGATTTCCGAAGGCGGCGTCTCCAGCATCGCGGAGAGGCCGGGCAGGTCCGCCGCGACGAACCACAGGGCCGCGGCGACGGCGCCGATCTTCAGCACCGTCCGCAGGAATTCCAGCAGGGCGTCGCCACCGATGATCCGCTTCAGCCCCGTCGCCGGCGAGAGCTTGGACAGATTTGGTGCGAGCTGCTGCGCCGAGATCGCGCCGCGCGTCTGGGCCAGCGTCGCGATGGCAGCGCCGACGATCGCCGCGGCCGCGACCGGCCAAGCGAGGGTCAGGAACAATACGAGCCATTCGGCGGCGGCGCGCGCCGTTTCCATGTCGTGGGCGCGCGAGAAGGTTCCGCGCATCGAGGCGGCCATGACGCGGATCTGGCCCGGAATGAGCAGCGCCGCGCCCAACGCCGAAGCCATCAGCGTGACGAAGCCCACCGCCTCGCGCGACAGGGCAACCTGGCCGGATTCCCAGGCCTTCTGCAGCCGCTTGGGGGATGGGGCTTCCGTGCGCTCCTCGCCCTCTTCGCCGTCGCCCTCCTCCTCGGCCATGCCTCAGTCCGCACCCGGCAGGAGACGGAACCCGCTCGCCATGCCCCGCGCCCAGAGGTCGAGCATGTTCGGCAGCAGCAACAACAGCAGCGTCAGCCCACCCAGAATCTGCGCCGGTGCCGCCAGGACGAAGACCTGCGCATGCGAGGCGAGGCGCGCGATGAGGCCGAGCGCGGCATTGAAGAAGATCGCCGCCAGAAGAAAGGGCGCCGCGAGCTGCATCGCCAGCATCAGGCTGTCGGAGGCCTTGCGGGCCACGGCCTCGGCCACCGCCCCGCCGGGCCAGGCGCCACCCGGCGGCAGAACGCCATAGCTGTCGGCCAAAGCGCGCAACGGGACCTCGTAGAGCCCGGTCGCGAGCATAAGCGCGGCGGTGGCGAGGGAGAGCATGCGCGCGAGCGCCGTCGCGCTGCTGCCGAGCACGAGGTCGCCCTGAAGCGGCGAGGCCAGGCCCACCATCAGCGACACCACCTGCCCCGCCAGCGCCAGCGCCAGGGTCAGGATCCGCGCCAGCAGCCCGATCCAGGCACCGGTCAGCACCTCGCCGGCGACGAGGGCCAGCAGGCCCGACACCTCCGGGGGGAGTTCCGGGAGGCTGGGCGAAAGGGCCGGCAACAGCGCGAAGACCAATCCCACGGCCAGGGCCATGCGCAGCATCGGCGGGATCTCCGCCTCGCCAATGCCAGGCAGCAGCATGACGGCCGCGCCCATGCGACAGAGGATCAGCGCGGCGTGAAAGGCCAGGCCCGGCAAGGCCGCCAGCAGCGCGGCATCCGCCGCCGCCATCACGGCATTCCGCCGACCGCGACGACCTGGTCGAAAAGCCGCCCCGCCCAGGCCTGGAGCACACCCGCCATCGAGGGCCCGGTCAGCAGGAGGAGCCCGCCGATCGCGGCGACCTTGGGCAGGAAGGCGAGCGTCACCTCCTGGATCTGCGTCAGCGCCTGCATCAGCGAGACGACGAGGCCGATGGCCAGCACGACGACCAGCGCCGGCCCCGCCAGTTGCAGGCACACCCAGAGCGCCTCGCGCATCGCCATCGCGACGGGTTGTTCCACCATGCCATCCGCCTCCTGCGGCAGCGCCACCGATCGGTCAGATCGGCATGCGCATCACATCCTGATAGGCCGTCACCACGCGGTCCCGCACGGCGGTCGCCGTCTGCAGCGCGAGCTCCGCGCGCGAGACGGCGAGCACCACATCCGTCACGCTGCCCTGGCCGGTCAGCGCGTGGGTCGAGGCTGCGTCGGCGCTGCGGCCGATATCGATCGCCCCCTGCACGGCCCGCTGCAGCGTCTCGCCGAAGCCCGCGCCCTGCGAAATCGCCTCGCCCGCGCCCTGCACCGCGCGATAGGCCGCGGCCGCGCCGGCGGCGCCAAGCGCCGGAAGAGCCATCAGCGCAGCGTCTCGATCGCGCGCAAAAGCATGCCGCGCGTGGTCTCGAGCACCGCGAGATTGGCGGCGTAGCTGCGGTTCGCCTCGCGCATGTCCATGTTCTCGACCATGCTGTCGACATTGGGGGTCCGCACATAGCCGCGCGCATCGGCCGCGGGATGTCCAGGCTCGAAGCGTTCGGGAAAATCGCGCGCATCGCGCCCGACCCGCGCGACGCGCACGGTTTCCGCGCCCAGCGCCCGGTCCATCCGGCTCGCGAAGGTCACGGTCTTGCGGCGATAGGGCTCCGCGCCGGGCAACTGGCCGGTGCTGTCGCGATTGGCGATGTTTTCCGCCACCACGCGCAGGCGCGTGGATTGCGCGGCCATGCCGGCGGCGGAGATCGAAAGCGCGCGATCGAGATCCATGGGCGGTTTCCTTGCTTCAGTTGCGGCCGAGGGCCGAGCGGAACAGGCCGAGATATTTCCGGTGCAGCCCCATCGCGAGCGCATGCGCCTGGTCCGTCTCGGCGATGCGCACCGCTTCGTCATCCAGCGAGACGGCATTGCCGTTGCGGCTGCGCTCCGCCACGGCGCGATCCTGAACCGCAAGGGCCGCGCTGGCCTGGAGCGCGATGTGGCGCGCATTCGTCGTCGCCATCGGGGCTGCCGTGCCGCGGCGCTGCAGGACCTCCTGGAAGGGGACGGCATCGCTCGGGCGGAAGCCGGGCGTGTCGGCATTGGCGACGTTGCGCGCCAGGATGCGCTGCCGTGTATCCAGCCAGGCGAGCCGGTTTTCGGCGAGGGCGATGGGGCCATTGCGGGTCAGGTCCATGGACCCCGTAGACACCGGCGCAGGTTAAGAATGCGTGAAGCACCGCGTTGAGGATTCGTTAAGACTTCGCCCCTCAATGTTCCGACTATGTTCGAGAACCAACCGCATTCAACCTTCGAGGTCGCCGCCACGCTGGCGGCCGTCGAGAGTCTGCATGGCACGCTCTCCATGGCGCGCGCTCTGGTCGTTTCAGGCCGCGATATCGACCTCGCGGGGCTCGATCGCGAAGCCGCGCGGCTTTGCGCGGCGGTCGCCTGCCTGCCGGAGGATTCCGGCCAGGTCCTGCTCGCTTCCCTCCACGCGCTGACGCGTGAAATCGACCTGCTGACGGTGGTCATGCCCCACCCCTGAAAGCCCACCCCCAGCGCCGGCAGGAGGCCGCGCCATGTCCTTCCTCGACCCATCCTCGCTGACCCAGATGGTCGCCGCGCTCGGCGTCGTGCTGCTGCTGATCTGGGGCGCCTCGCGCCTGGCCCGCCGCCATCCATCGGCGAGGACGGGCGGCCGGCTCGGCGTCAGCTCCGTCTGCGCCGTGGATCCACGCCGCCGGCTCGTCCTCATCGCCTGCGACGGACGCGAGGGCCTGCTGCTCACCGGCCCGGCGGGCGATCAATTCCTCGGCTGGCTGCCCGGCGCATGAGGGTCGCGCTTCTCCTCCCGGCCTTCCTGCTGCTGGCGGGGCACGCGGCCGCGCAGTCCGTCTCGATCGATCTCGGCGCCGCCGGCCAGGCGGGCGCCACGTCGCGCCTCGTACAGCTGACGGCGCTGATCGGGCTGCTCTCGCTGGCGCCCTCCCTGCTCATCATGACGACGGCCTTCACGCGCATCGTGATCGTGCTGGCTTTGCTGCGCTCGGCCATCGGCGCGCAGGGCGTGCCGCCCAATCCCGTGCTGATCGGACTCGCGCTGTTCCTCTCGCTCTTCGTGATGCAGCCGGTGCTGGAGGAGGCCTGGAGGCTGGGTGTCGTGCCCATGAACGAGGGCCGCCTCGGCGACCTGGACGGGCTCGTCGCGATCGCCGAGCCGTTCCGGAAATTCATGGCGGCCAATGTGCGCGAGGCCGACCTCAATCTCTTCCTCGACCTCGCGCGCTTGCCGGCGAGCACGCCCGAGCAGGCCCCGTTCCGCGGCCTGATGCCGGCCTTCCTCGTCACCGAGCTGAAGCGCGCCTTCGAGATCGGCTTCCTGCTGTTCCTGCCGTTCCTGGTGATCGACATGGTGGTGGCCTCGATCCTCATGTCGCTGGGCATGATGATGCTGCCGCCCTCGATCGTGGCCCTGCCCTTCAAGCTGATCTTCTTCGTGCTGGTGGATGGCTGGGCACTGCTCTCCTCGAGCCTCGTGCAGGGCTTCGCCTTGCCATGAGGTCACTCCATCTCGGCCGGCGGCTCCTCCGTGCGCGAGCGCGGCAAGGGACGAGGCGGCACCCAGGGGCGATCGCCGCGCCAGGCGCGATCCGAGACGACGCGCGCGCCGGACCGATCGAGCCAGACGGCATGCGCACCGTCACGCCAGACGGCGAAGCGGTCCACCACGGCGCTGCCCGCGCAGCCGCCACGCAGCGGTTCGGGCGAGACGATCACAGACGCGCGCCCGCAGGCCGGATGGGGACCGCGTTCGAAGGGCGCGCGCTGCCCGCGCGGCGGCACGGGCGGGCGGAGCAGGATCAGGCCCGGCGCGCCATCCAGCCCGGCCATCGCGCAGGCGTCCGCCGAGCAATGGATGCGCCCGCTCGCCACGTCGCCCTCGGTCGGGAGCGGCGTGGCCTGTGCTTCGCCGAAGCCGCGCAGCCAGGCGTCGCCAATGAAGCGCGAGGCGCCCGCCCGGCGCTCCAGGAAGGCCCGCCCTTCCACCTGCAGCGCGAAGAGCCGTCCGTCCGCCGAGGCCATGGCGTCGGGCAGCCGCGTGAAGGGCCAGAGGGCAAGGGCTCCGCCGATCGCCACGAGGCCGAGCCAGCGCCAGTGCCTCCGCCACAGGCAGAGCCAGCACAGGCCGAGGCTCAGGACCGCCAGGCCCATGGCCGGCAGCGGCGCCGTGGAGACCGCCGCGCCGGGCCAGGAGGCAACCGCGCGCGCCACGGCCAGGATGCCCTCGATTCCCCAGCCCATCACGCGGAGCGGCCAGTCCTCCAGGCCCAGCGGCAGCAGGACCAGCGCGGCCATCCCCGCGGGCATGACCAGCAGCGAGGTCAGGGGCACGGCGAGAGCATTGGCGACGACGCCATAGAGCTGCAGACGCCCGAAGTGATGCAGCCCGAAGGGCGTCGTGGCGGCCCCCGCGATCACGGAGGTCGCGATGCTGCCGGCCAGCAGCAGCATCGGCCGCCACCACCAGGGCCGTGGCGATCCGCGCCGGGCGAGCCAGGGCCGCGCCGCCTCGTAGCCCGCGATCAGCGCCATGACCGCGGCGAAGCTCATCTGGAAGGAAGGTCCGAGCAGCGCCGCGGGCTGCAGGGCCAGGACGCCCAGCGCGGCGAAGGCCAGCACGCGCGGGCTCAGTGCGCGGCGTCCCGCCAGCAGGGCCAGCGTCACCAGCAGGGCCATGAGGAAGCTGCGCTGCATCGGCACCTGGCTGCCGGTGAGCAGCATGAAGAAGAACCCCATGCCCAGCGCGGCGATGGCCGCGACGGGCCGCGTGCCCCAGCGCAAGGCAAAGCCGGGCCAGAGGGCGAGGAGGGCGCGCACCACGGCGAAGGCCAGCCCCATCACGATCGCGATGTGCAGGCCGGAGACCGAGAGCAGATGCGCCAGGCCGGAATCGCGCATCGCCTGCATCTCGGCCGCCGGGATCGCGCTCTGGCCTCCCGTCAGCAGGGCCGCGCCCACCGCGCCGACGGCGCCCGGCAGCAATTCCGCCACCCTGGCCTCGACGCGGGACCGCAGGCCCGACAAGGGCGGCGCCGCACCGCCGCGCGCCAGCACCTCCAGCGGGCCGAGCGCGAAGCCCGAGCCGCCGAGGACCTCGAAATAGGCGGCGCGCTGGAAGTCCCAGGCGCCGGGATAGGCGGGGGGCGAGGGCGGGCGGACCAGGGCGCGCAGGGTGACACGGTCGCCAGGCGCGGGCCGGGCGCGATCGTCGGCGCGAAGCCGGACGCGGATCAGGCGGCCGGCCGGCGCGGCGTCGGGGGTCCAGCGCGCCTCGGTGAGCGCGATGCGCAGCCCCCCGGGCAGCAGGTCCGTCTCGGCCACGGTGCCCGTCAGCATGATCGCGCCGCGCGGCAGATCGAGCGGCGGGGCGGCGCGCGAGGCATGCCAGGAGGCAAGGGCGAAGCCCAGCCCGGCCATGCCGAGCAGGGCCAGGCCCCAGGCCCTCAGCGGGGCGCGGGTTCGCACCCACAGCGCCAGGGCGAAGGGGGCGAGCGCGAGGGGCCGCCATTCGGCCGGCGGCTCGAAACGCAGCTGAAAATAAAGGAGAATCCCCACCGCCATCGCAACCGGTATCCACAGCGCGAGCCGTCCATGCTCGGCGGCGAGGAGGCCTGCGAGCGGTCCGGATGCCGAAGAGCCGACCGCATGCGCCGGGGCGACGGTACGGAACCACATCCAGGGCTGCGCGGTTGGCTGCATTTGCAGTCAGACGTGCCGCACCCCTCAACCGCGGGCAAGCTTCGTGTTAGGGTGAACCATGACCGTCCGCACCCGCTTCGCCCCCTCGCCCACCGGCTTCCTCCATATCGGCGGCGCCCGCACGGCGCTGTTCAACGCGCTCTTCGCCCGCCGGCATGGCGGCGCGTATCTCCTGCGCATCGAGGACACCGACAAGGCCCGGAGCACCCAGGCGGCGGTCGACCAGATCCTGGAAAGCCTCGCCTGGCTCGGCCTCAGCCCCGATGAGGAGCCGGTCTTCCAGTCCTCGCGCGAGGCCCGTCATGCGGAGGTCGCGCGCGAGCTGCTGGCCCAGGGCAAGGCCTATCGCGCCTATGAGACGCCCGAGGAGCTCGCCGCCATGCGCGAGCGCGCCATGGCCGAGAAGCGCCCGCCCCGCTACGAGGGCGTCTGGCGCGACCGGGAGCCCGGCCCCGAGCAGGAGGGCAAGCCCTTCGCCATCCGCCTGCGCGCCCCGCGCGAGGGCGAGACGGTCATCAACGACGAGGTTCAGGGCACCGTCCGCGTCGCCAATACCGAGCTGGACGACATGATCATCCTGCGCTCGGACGGCACGCCGACCTATCTGCATGCGGTGGTGGTGGACGACCATGACATGGCGATCACCCACGTCATCCGTGGCGACGACCACCTCACCAACACCTTCCGCCAGTGCATGGTCTTCGACGCGATGGGCTGGACCCGCCCGCGCTTCGGCCACATCCCGCTGATCCATGGCGCGGACGGGGCCAAGCTGTCCAAGCGCCACGGCGCCGTCTCGGTGCTGGACCTGCGCGATCAGGGCATGCTGCCCGAGGCGGTGTGCAACTATCTGCTGCGGCTCGGCTGGGGCCATGGCGACGAGGAGATCATCTCGCGCGAGCGCGCCGAGAAGATCTTCGACATCTCCGATGTGGGCCGTGCCGCCTCGCGCATGGACTACAAGAAGCTCGGCCATGTGAACGGCGTCTATCTGCGCCAGGCCTCGCCGGATTCGCTGCTGCCCGAGGTGCTGCGCCGCCTCACCGCCAATGGCGAGGGCTTCGGGGCGGACAAGATCGCCAAGCTGAAGCTTCTCCTGCCCGCATTGCAGGAGCGGGCGAAGAGCCTTGTCGATCTCGCCGAGAGCGCCGCCTTCGTGGTCGCCGAGGGCGCGCCGGAGATGGACGAGAAGACGGCCGCGATGCTGACGCCCGAGGCCAAGGGGCGCCTGTCGGATCTCGCGCAGTTCCTCTCGGGCGCGCCCTGGGAGCGGGCCGATCTGGAGCAATGGCTGCGCGATTATGCCGATGTGAAGGAAGTGAAGCTGAAGGACATCGCGCAGCCGCTGCGCTTGGCCCTGACCGGCAGCACGATGAGCCCGCCGATCGACCTCACGCTCTTCGCCCTGGGCCGGGACGAGGCGCTGGCGCGAATCCTGACGGCCGCCGGGGAAGAATTGCCCCCGCCGGTCTGACTCCGAGGCGCACCCGCGCCCCTTCATCGCGCGGGATAACGCGTCTAGGCTTCCGGAAATTGCTCCTGGAGGAAGCCCCTTGAAGAATCTCTTCGACCTGACCGGCAAGGTCGCCATCGTCACCGGCGGCAGCCGCGGCATCGGCCGCGCCATCTGCGAGCGGCTGGCGGAGCATGGCGCCAAGGTCGTCGTCTCCTCGCGCAAGCTGGACGCCTGCCAGGAGGTGGTCGATTCGATCACGGGCGCGGGCGGCACGGCGATGGCGATCGCCTGCAACATCGGCCGCAAGCCGGAGCTCCAGGCGCTCGTCGACCAGACGGTCGCGGCGTATGGCCAGGTCGATATCCTGGTCTGCAACGCGGCGGTGAACCCCTATTTCGGCCCGACGCAGGACATCCCCGACGAGTCCTACGACCGGATCATGAATTCCAACGTCCGCTCGAATCTGTGGCTCTGCCAGATGGCGATCCCCGCCATGGCCGGGCGCGGCGCGGGCTCGGTGATCATCGTGAGCTCGATCGGCGGCTTCCGGGGCTCGGCGCGCCTGGGCATCTACGGCGTGTCCAAGGCCGCCGACATGCAGCTCGCCCGCGCGCTCGCGGTCGAATGGGGGCCGAAGGGCGTGCGCGTGAACGCCATCGCGCCGGGCCTGGTGAAGACCGATTTCGCCCGCGCGCTCTGGGAGGATCCGGTGAACCTGAAGAAGCGCACGCGCGACACGCCGCTGCTGCGCATCGGCGAGCCCGACGAGATCGCGGGCGCGGCCGTGTTCCTGGCCAGCGCGGCCTCGGGCTTCATGACCGGGCAGAGCATGGTCATCGACGGCGGCGTGCTGGCCGGGCCGCCGGTGCTCGAGGAGGAATAAGGGCAATACCGGCCGTCACCGGCCCCGACGTGAACGGGTGGGACGAGCGTCCCCCCAGGCGACTTCCGTCCGCGACGCCCCTCCATCGAGGGGTGCACCCAACCTCAACGGCCCGCGGGTCGTGGGGGATGGTGGCGGGACCGGCCTGAGCCGGACAGGGAAGTTGCCGCAAACACGCGCGAGACCCGGTGACGGCCGGAAACCGAATTCATTACCGGCCGCCACCGGCCGTGACGTGAGCGGGCATGACGCCCAGGCGAGATCTTTCCGCAACGCCCCTCGACCGAGGGGAAGCGCCCCGGGGGTGCGGCTCGCAGGCCGCGCCATCGGGTGGCGGGACCGTGGCGCGACAGGATCGCGCCACGGACAGGGACCTCGCCGCGGACACGCGCACGATGCGCGGCGGCGGCCGGAACTCGCCCCGATCAGACACGCGGCCTGATCGGGATCGGCTCTAGAGTCTTCTTCGTTCGCAAGGGCTCACTTCGAAGTCTCTAGCTCTTTGTTTTTACGAGTATCTTTACCCGACCAGACGATTCCGTCTGATCGGGTGATGCTTTAGGCGGGGAGGTTTTCCGCGATATAGGGCGGGAGCTGGAAGGCGCCCACGTGGATCTCCGGCGTCCAGTACCGGGTCTTGCCGAGAATGCCCGCGGCCTCGGCGCGCTGGCGGATCTCGGCGGCCGTCGCCGCGCGCAGGCCCTTGGTCTTGGCCGCCCAGCCCAGCGTCATGTAGCCGCCCACATAGGTGGGGACGGCCGCGACATAGGCCGAGATGTCCGTGAAGAACTTTCCACGGCGCTCGGAGGTCTCGCGCAGCTCGTCGGCCTGCATGAAGGGCACGCCGCACTGGTTCACGATCACGCCGTTCGCCGAGAGCAGGCGGGCCGCGTTCTGGTAGAACTCGTCGGTGAAGAGCACCTCGCCCACGCCGATCGGATCGGTGCTGTCGACGATGACGACGTCGAAGGAACCGGCCTCGGCCTTGCGAACGTAGTCGATGCCGTCGCCCACGATCACCTCGGCGCGCGGATTGGTCCAGGCGTCGCCGGCGATGTTGGGGAGGAACTCCTTGCACAGGCGGATCACCTCGCCGTCGATCTCGACCATGACGGCCTTCTCGACGGTGCTGTGCTGGAGCACGCGGCGCAGCACGCCGCCGTCACCCGCGCCGATGATGAGCACGCGCTTCGCCGCGCCATGCGCCAGCAGCGGCAAATGGGTCAGCATCTCCTGATAGACGAACTCGTCGCGCTCGGTGATCTGCACGACGCCGTCCAGCATCATCACGCGGCCATGCGTGAAGCTCTCGAAGATCATGATGTCCTGAAAGTCGCTCTTCACGCGGGCCAGCTCGCGCTTCACCGCGAAGCGCTGGCCCCATTCGGCGTAAAGGCTCTCGTTCACCCAGGAATCGGTCATGGTCTCACCTCTTCAGAAAGAAAAAGGGCCGGACGTTGCCGCCCGGCCCCGTTCGTATCCCGTTTGGATAACTGTCAGCCGATCAGGCCGCGCTTGTGCTCAGCGAGCTGAACATTCGCGGGCAGGAAGCCGCGCTTCAGCACCGGGATCGCCTTGTAGGGATCGCAGTCGCCGCAGACGAAGATGTCCAGCGCCGCGTAGTCCCGCTCGGGCCAGGTGTGAATGGAGACATGGCTCTCAGCCAGCACCAGCACGCCCGACACGCCGCCATTGGGCGAGAAGTGGTGGAAGTGCCCGTGCAGGATGGTCGCGCCGGAGGCCAGGGCCCCTTCGCGCAGCACCGCATCGATATGGCCGGGGTCGTCCAGATTGGTCGCGCCCCAGAGGTCGATGATCAGATGCGTGCCGGCGTAACGGACCCCGTTACGCTCCACGAAATAGTCCTTTTGCTCCACCGGACCGTTGTCAGCCGAAGCATGAGTCGTCTGGGCGTCGCTCGGAAGAAGATCCGAGTCCATCCCCAGTCGGACGAGAGAGTCCAAAATCGGGTTCCCCTTTCCCACCAGTAGATGACCAGGTGTATCGGCTGTGCGGCCACAGCGGCCGTCGGTTCGATCAGGTCAGCGGCGGGGGATATGGGGCCTGGGGGGCGGAGGGTCAAATGAAAATACATCCTGGGTCCCGTAAAAATCGCGGACCTCCCCCCCACCTCACGCACGACTCATCCTGCCGTGCGTTGTGCGGTCCGCAATGGCTCCAGCGTTTGGGGAAAACGCCGAAAGAGATTCAGTTCGCGTGCCAGACGCGGCAGATCCGCGAGGCCCTTCACGGGATCGGCCGTCAGGGCGTCGAAAGCCGAGGAAAGCTCGGGGTGGACCAGTCGGGTCGCGTAGCGCCGCCTGAGCTCCGCCAGCCCTGACTCGTCGCCGGCCATGGCAAGAAGAGCGGCGTTGCGGAGCACCAGATGCTGGAGGGCTTCGGGCAATGGCGCAGGCTGAGCCGGCGCGCTGGCCGCCAGATGCTGCGAAAGGGCCCTGGCGGCGCCGGAAAAATCCCGGGCCTCGGTGAGCAGGTCCGACAGCGCCTCGTCGCCGGCCGGGCCCAGCGTCCTGAGCGCCTCCATGGCCAGATCGCGGTTGCCCCGGCGGGCTTCGGCCTGGGCGGCGATCAGGCTTCGGCGTTCCGACAAGGGGGAAGGCAGGCGTGGCGCGGAACTGATGGCCAGCGCCTCCAGCGCGCCTTCCGCATCGCGCTCCCGCAGGCGCTGGGCCGCCAGCCGGGCTCCGAGCGCCGCCCGGTCCTCCCCGGCCGGCAGGCGTTCCATGGCCCTGTGCAACAGCCCGCCGGCGCGATCGGGAAGGTCGAGCGCGGTCAGGCGATCGGCCAGCAGGGCGACCACAGCCTCGCCGGCCGCGCCGCCCGGCAGAAGCTCCGGATGGGCGTCATAGAGGGCCACGGCGCCGATCGGCGGCTCCGCCTCCAATGCCTGCACGAAGGCCTGCTGGATCGGATCGCGCAAGGCGAGCGCGCGCTCGGGGAAGAGCGCCTCGGTCTCGCGGAGGAGCGCCAGGGCCGCGCGGGGGTCGCCCGCCTCGCGGCGAAGCGCGGCCAGGCGCTCGCGGGTGTGGATCTCCTGGGCATCGCCGCGCCAGGCGAAGAGCGTCTGTTCCAGATGCCGCGCCGCGCCGGAGGCGTCCAGGCGGCCGGTTCTCAGGCGAAGCTCGATGGCCCGTCGCTGAGCGCGGGACCGCATCAGCCGGTCGCGGCTGGCGGCCGCCGCCTCATAGGATCTCAGGGCGCTGTCGGACTGCCCTTCGGCTTCCTCCAGCAAGGCCTGGGCCAGGAGCAGCGAGGGCTCCTCGCCCGCCGCCTCGATGAGTCGGCGAGCGGCAGACGGCTGGCCGCCCTCGGCCAGGGCCTCGGCCGCGATCGGCAGCAGCCGCCGCCGCAGGCCATCGGGATAGGACAGGAGCAGCGGCAGGGTCGCGGCCAGGCCCTGGGCGGCCGCGGCGGCCTCGCCCTGCACCGCCACGCGCAGCGCGCGCCAGAGGAGGACCTCGTCCGATGCGGGAAGCTCCGCGTCCAGCCCGCTCGCCTCGGCGGACCGCCCGGCCAGGAGGGCCGCCATGCCCGACAGAAAGTTCGGCCGGGCCTCCTCCCCGGCCTTGGGGCTTTCCTGAACGGCGAGGCGGAGCATCGCCTGCGCCTCCTGCGGCAGACCGAGGGCCAGAAGTGTCTGCGCGGCGGCGATCCGTGGTTCCGCGCGCAGCAAGGGCGCAACCGTCCCGATGCTGGCCTGTTGCGACCGCAGCCGTTCCTGCAGCGCCGGAACCGGCTGTTGCGGAAGGTCGAAGCTGCGCGTCAGGCCGGTCTCCACGGAGCCGCCTTCGAGCGCCGGGCCGGCCAGGGCCAGGGCGCCACCGTCGATGGAGAGGAGAAAGCGCGCGGTCCCCGTCCGCAGCGCCACCCGATCGGCCCGGGCCAGTACGGCCACGCCGAGGAAGGTCTCCAGCAGATCGAATTCGGCCAGGCTGCGCGCCGCGGCCTGGCGCGCCTGGGCCCCGGTCAAGGTACCGATGAGGAGCGGCAGGCCCGTTAGAGGATCGGCCAGCGTCACGACGCGAGAGGGGCTGGCCACGGCCAGGCTGGCGCGATCGCCCTCCAGTTCCACGCGCAGCGCCGGCGCGGTGGGTGTTTCGGAACTGGCCAGGGGAATGGGCCGCACGAACCAGTCGGTCCCCTCCTGGCGCAGGACGAGTTGGCGGTCGGGCGGCAGGCTCCAGGTGACGACCGTCGCGCCGGCCAGCCGCTGTGCCTGGATGCCGCGGAAGCTCGGATCGCGCAGCAGGGCGCCGAATTCGATCGGGCGCTCGGTGTCCAGGATGAGCAGGAGTTGATCGCCGCGCCGCAGGGCTGCCGCGCCGATGCCAGCGCCCAAAGGCAGCCGCATGGTTGGACCCTGCCCCGGCTCGTCGATGAGGCGCGCGCGGACCGGCTGCGGTCCGGCCAGACTGGCCAGCGAGGGCGAGCCCGTCGCCGGCGAGGGCGGCGCGGGGACAGGCGGCATCGCCTCCAGCAAGGGTCGGGGGCCGGGGGCGGCAATGGGTTCGGATGCATCCGGGGGCGCGGCAGCCGTCGGACCGCGTCGCGTCTCGGTCGGAATCACGGGGCTGGGCGGCGCTTCCGCCACAGCTGGCGTGGGCAATGCGAGAGGCGGCGTCGCGGTTGCCCCGTCCGATGCCGTCCGTCGATCCGTCGAGGTTGCGTCGTCGCGCTGCCGAGTGGTGGCCTGGCGGATGGGGGGCTGGGCCGCGGCAGTCTCGGCCGGATCCAGGATGTCCAGCGCGACCTTCGGGCCGTTGCGGAAGTGCCGGATGCGCGTCCCCTGCCGCAAGGTCAGCTCGATCGCACCCTCGACCCTGCTGACCGCGAGCAGATTGCGCGTCAGGCGACGCGCGCCGCCGAGGTCGATCGCGTCCTGGTTCGGAAAGCGCAGCAGCACGCGGTCGCCCTGCTGCTCGACGCTGTAGCGGGGCGCGGCCGCCCAGTCGAAGACGATCCGGCCAAAGCCCGGATGTTCGCCCAGCCGGACGCCGACGCGATCCTGCGCCGCGGCCGGAGCCGCCAGAAGACCGAGCCAGAGGCTGAAGGCGACGCGCCGCATCAATCGAAGCTCGCCAGGAGCTTGTCGATCTCGGCCTGGCTGCTGGCCGCGGCCGGAAGCTGCGGTCCATTGGCCAAAGCGCGGCCTTCGGTCGTCGCCGTGATGGGTCGGCTCTCCTCGACCGCCGGCAGGCTTCCCGCGCCGGGGCCAAACCGCGCCGTCACGGCCGCCACGCGGTTCTCGATCGCCTTGAGCGCGGAGACCACCTTGCCGATGCGCTGGCCCGTGATGTCCTGGAAGCTGCAGGCCTCATAGATGCGGGTGACGAAGGCGGCGAGCTTCTCGCGCTCGGCGGCGGGCAGACGGGACTGCATAGCCTCCAGCCCCTCGCAGACATCGAGAATCTCGTTGGTCGCATTCGCCGTGTGCTCGACCACGGCGTCGAGCTCATCGGTCGCGCGCGGGATGTGGCTCGCATTGATGTCGTCCACCCGCAGCGCCGCGATCTCGGTCTTGGCGTGCTGGACCTCGCGGCCGAGGGCTTCCAGCTCCGCCAGCAGCGTGGCCTCGGTCGTGGTGATGTCGCCGGCAAGGCTGCCGAGCACCTGGCGCACGGCCCGCTCGATCGCATCCGGGGTGCCCTCGGGCAGGAGCGTGTCAGGCATGGACCAGCACCTTCTCGATCTTCTCGCGCAGCGTCTCGGCGTTGAAGGGCTTCACGATGTAGTTGGAGACGCCGGCCTGCTTGGCCGCGACGACATTCTCTGTCTTGCTCTCGGCCGTGATCATGATGAAGGGCAGGCTCCGCAGCCGGGCATCAGCCCGCACCTCCTTCAGCAGGTCGAGCCCCGTCATCGGCTCCATGTTCCAGTCGCTGATGACGAGGCCGAAATTTCCGGCGCGCAGCTTCGCCAGGGCTTCCGAGCCGTCCGTCGCCTCCTCGACATTGTCGAATTCGAGCTGCTTGAGCAGATTGCGGATGATCCTCAGCATCGTCTTGTAGTCGTCGACGATGAGGACGTTCATGTTCTTATCCAGGGCCATCTTGCGATCCTTTTCGCGGTGGGGTGTTTCAGTCGTCGCGGCGCGAGCGATGGCGGGCGAGCTCGGTGGTCACCAGTCGCGCGCGCTCCGTCCGCATGGCCGCGAGGACGGGGGCGGCCTTGGCCTCGCGCATGCGATCGACCACCTGGATGAGCACCGGCATGTCGAGGTCGTCGAAGATGCCCGCGGCGTCGCGCGGCCGCATGCCCTCATAGAGCCGGACCATCTGCCGCCACCCCTGCTCGGTGCGCTCGTCGCGCGAGCGGGCCTCGGCCTCCAGCCGCTGTTGCAGGGCGGCGAGCTCGTCCAGCCGCCCCGTGAGACGCCGCTCGACGGCGGCGACGAGGATTTCGCGCTGGGCGAGAGCGGCTTCGCGGGCCTCGATCTCCGTGCGTCGCGCGCGCAGGGCTTCGAGAACGGCGCGCTCCGCCACGGCATCGGGCGCGGGCGGCGCGGGAGCGGCGGTGGCCGCCGGGGGCGCGGGCGCGCTCGCCAAGGCGGGACTCACCAGGGCCACCGAAGGCCGCGAGCCCTGGAAAAGCCCGCCCAGCTTCACGCCGAGCAGGGCCACCATTCCCACCAGAGCCAGCGGCAGGAGGCGCGGGCGCGGCATCATTTGAGACCCAGCGCGCGGATCAGCTCGCGCTCGGCCTCGCTGCGCACGGGCTGCGCCGCGGGCGCGAGGGGCCGCGCGGCCTGGACCGCGCTTTCCAGACGGTCGGCCAGGGCCTCGGACCGCTCAGCCAGATAGCGAAGATCCTCGCGGATCGCCTCGGCGCCGGCGACGCGCTCGGCCACCTGCCGGCCGGCCAGTTCGGCGGTGGCCCGCAGGCGCAGCAGCGCGGCCTCCGCGTGGCGGGAAGCCTCGCCCAGGCCCGCCGCGCCCTGCTCCAGCGCCGCGCGATCCGCGCGCAACGCGCGCAGCATCCGGTCGAGCCGCCAGGCCATGGGCAGGGTCATGCCCAGCAGGCCGATGACGGTGAGCTGCACGATCCATTCGAGCGCGTTCATGCCAGGGCCTCCGCGACAGGGCGCAGCGCTTCGGAGATGCGGACCGCCTGCCGGTTCTCCCGGCGTCCGAACTCGCCCTCGAAGAGCTGGACGGGGCCGCATTGCAGCGTCACGGGCGAGCCGGGCGCGGCATTCAGGACGATCCGGTCACCGGGCTGCAGCGCGATCACGCTGGAGAGCGGCATCACCTGCTGGTCCAGCACCACGTCCAGCGAGACCTCGGTGTGGCGCAGCTGTTCGGCGAGATGGGTTTCCCAGATGCTGTCGCGGCCGAATTTCTCGCCCATGAACTGCTGCAGCAGAAGCTCGCGCACGGGCTCCAGCGTCGCATAGGGCAGCAGCAGCTCGAGCCGGCCGCCGCGATCCTCCATGTCGATGCGCAGCCGCGTCAGCACGCAGGCATTGGACAGCCGCGAGATGGCGGCGAAGCGGGGATTGACCTCCAGCCGCTCGAACAGGAATTCGACATTGGTGATGGGCGCGAAGGCATCGCCCAGATCCTTCAGCACGACGCCGATCAGCCGCTCCACCAGCGTGCGCTCGATGGTGGTATAGGGCCGCCCCTCGATGCGCATGGCGGCCGTTCCGCGACGCCCGCCGAGCAGCACGTCCACCACCGAATAGATCATCGAGGAATCGACGACGATCAGCCCGAAATTGTCCCATTCCTCGACCTTGAAGACCGCCAGCATCGCCGGCAGCGGCACGCTGTTCAGGTAGTCGCCGAAGCGCTGGCTCGCGATGCTGTCGATCGAGACCTCGACATTGTCGGAGGTGAAGTTGCGCAGCGAGGTCGAGAGGATGCGCACCAGCCGGTCGAAGATGATCTCCAGCATCGGCAGGCGCTCATAGGAGACGAGGCCCGAATGGATCATCCGCTCGATGCCGGTCCGGGCGGCCTGGCCCCCTTCCCCGTCATCCTCGAAGCCCAGCAGGCTGTCGATCTCGGCCTGGTTCAGGACGCGGGCCGCATCGGGCGCGACCTCCGGCTCGGAGGCAGGGGGCTCCTGCTCGAGCGCCGCCCCCCAGGCGGCGGCCAGGTCGTCCTCCTCGCCGCTCATTGGACCAGGATCTCGGTGAAGAGGACGTCAGTGATCCGCGCCGGCGCGGCGGCGATATTGGCGCGCGCGATCAGCTCCTCGCGCAGGCGGTGAGTGCCCACGCTGCCGCGCAGTTCCTCGGGACGGATCTCGCGCAGATAGGTGGTGAAGAGGTCGACCAGCCGCGGCATGGCCGCCTGCAGCATTGCCGCATCCTGCGCGCCGGAGACCTCCATCTGGCTCTTCAGCCGGATGAAGGCGCGCCGGCCAGGGGCGTTGAGATTGGCGGTGATGTCGGGCATCGCCACGAAGACGGGCTGGCGCGGCGCGGGCATGGGCTCGGCCCGCACCAACGCGCCCTGCTCGGTCGAATGAAGCCCCAGCATCCCCGGCAGGATGCCGCCGAACCACAGTCCCGCACCGATCCCCGCCAGGACCAGCGGCAGGCCCAGCAGGATCAGCTTCTTCTTCATCCCGCCGCGCGGAGGACCGCCCTCGGCCGGCTCCTCGCTCTTCTTCGCCGCCATTGGCGCCCACACCTTCCTGGTTACCGGTGAGGCATCCTCGCGCCAGGAGGTTAACGAAGCGTTGAACGGCGCGCGGCCTCGCGAAAGCTGCCGACCACGGGCAATCCTTGCCGCCATGCACCGGGCAATCCCTGCCGAAAGCGCCCTCCCCGGCTGGCACGCGCCTTGCGATCCCTGGGCCAGCCCTTTTGGAGCGCCGCCATGGACAGCCCGAGCTACATCGTTCTCTCCCGCCTGACCGCCCAGATGCGCGCGAGCGACATCACCGCGCATAACCTCGCCAATGCTGACACGCCCGGCTTTCGCGCGAGCCGCCCGGTCTTCGCCGAGGTGGTCACGCGCCAGGGGCGCGTCGCCGGGCCCCAGGGCGCGCGCGAGGTCGACTATGCCTGGGACCGCGCAAGCTGGCGCAACCTCACGGCCGGTCCCATCACCACCACAGGCAATCCCTTCGACGTCGCGATTTCCGGCGAGGGTTATTTCGCCGTCGAGACGTCGCAGGGCGAGCGCTACACGCGCGCCGGCCGCTTCGCCCTGGGCCAGGATGGCCGCCTCGTGGACCAGCAGGGCAACGCCGTGCTGAACGCCAATTCGCAGCCCTTGGCCATCGCGCCCGGCGACACGCGCATCGAGATTCTGGGCGACGGCACCGTCCGCAGCGAGAACGGCGTGCTCGGCCGACTGCGTCTCGTGCGCTTCGAGAACCAGCAGGCCCTGCGCGCCGAGGGCGACCGCAACTTCGACGCTGGCGGTGAGCAGCCCGAGGAGGTGGCGCGTCCCGCCGTCGTGCAGGGCGCGGTGGAGGGCAGCAACGTGCAATCCGTCGTGGAGATGACCCGCATGATGGCCGAGCTGCGTGAATTCCAGATGGCCAGCCAGTTCCTCGAACGCGAGGGCGACCGCCAGCAGAGCGCCATCGACCGCCTGCTGCGGCGGAGGAACTAGACCATGCGATCCCTGCACATCGCCGCCACGGGCATGCTCGCCCAGCAGACCAATGTGGAGGTCATCTCGAACAACCTGGCGAATATGAGCACGACCGGCTTCAAGCGCCGCCGCGCCGAGTTCCAGGACCTGATCTATCAGAACCTCCGGCGCGTCGGTTCGCAGAGCAGCGACACGGGCAGCGTCCTGCCCTCGGGCGCGCAGATCGGCCTGGGCGTGCGCACGGCGGCGATCTATCGCGTGTCCGAACAGGGCAGCCTGCAGCAGACCGAGAACCGCTTCGACCTCGCGATCCGCGGCAATGGCTATTTCCAGATCCAGCTGCCCTCCGGCGAGATCGCCTATTCGCGCGACGGCACCTTCGCGCTGAGCCCGGAGGGCGTGATCGTGACGGCCGAGGGCTATGTGGTGCAGCCGGGCATCACCATCCCCGCCGCCGCGCGCGACGTGACGATCAATGCGAGCGGCGAGGTTCTGGCGGCGCTGGACGGGCAGCTCGCGCCGCAGAATGTCGGCCAGATCCAGACCGCCATCTTCGCCAATGAGGGCGGGCTGGAGGCGGTGGGCGACAACCTCTTCCTCGCCACGCCGGGCTCGGGCCAGCCGCAGGCCGCCGCGCCCGGCCAGCCGGGGCATGGCGCGGTGTCGCAGGGTTTCATCGAGACCAGCAACGTGAACACCGTGCAGGAGATCACCTCGCTGATCACCGCCCAGCGCGCCTATGAGATGAACAGCCGGGTGATCACCGCCTCCGATGCGATGCTCGAGACGCTGACGAGGCTGCGCTGATGCGCCGGCGCGCTCTGGCCACGCTGCTGGCCCTCGCGGCACCCGCCGCGGCGTCGGAGCCCGCGATGCTGCGGCCCCACGCTTTGCTGGAGGGCGATACGCTGCGCCTCTCCGACCTCTTCGAGAATGCGCCCGACACGGTCATCGCCGCCGCGCCGCAGCCCGGCCGGCGGATGGTGCTGGAGACGCAGAACCTGCTCAACATCGCGCGGCGCCATGGCCTGGCCTGGCGGCCGCTCACCGCCGCGGACCGGATCGTGGTGGAACGGCCGGGGCGGCCGGTGCCGCGACCCGAGATCGAGGCCGTGCTGCGCGACGAGCTCGCGCGCCAGGGCATCGAGGCCGAGACGGAGATCGAGCTTCCGGGGCTCGTCCCACCGATGATCCCGGCCGGATCGTGGTTCCAGCTCGCGATCGAGGGGGCCTCTGTCGAGCAGCCCGGCGCGCGCTTCCAGGCGACGCTGGTCGTGCTCGCGGATGGCATGGCCACGCAGCGGTTGCGCCTGGCCGGACGCGCCGTGACCACGGTGCCCGTGGTGGTCGCCACGCGGCGCCTGGCGCTGGGCGAGATCGTGGGCCGCAATGACGCGCGGCTGCTCCGGATGCGCGCCGAACGCGTTCGCCCCGGCCATGCCCAGCAGCTGGAGCAGGTCGTCGGCCAGGAGCTGCGACGTCCGATGGCGGTCGATCAGGGTTTCGCCGTGGTCGACCTCGGCCCGCTCTCGATCGTGCTGAAGAACGCGCTCGTGACCTTGCTGCTGGAATCGCCCGGCATCTCGCTCACCGCCCAGGGCCGCGCGCTGGAGGCCGCCGCGCGTGGGGCCAGCGTGCCGGTGATGAACCTCGCCAGCCGCAGCATCGTGGAGGGCGTGGCGGTCGCGCCGGGGCGCGTGCGGGTCGCGATGGGCACCATCCCGATGGCCGCGCGATGAGCCCGCGCCTCGCTGTCCTCGCGCTGCTGGCGCTGGCCGGATGCGGCCAGGCCGAGCGTCTCTCGCGCATCGGCCGCGCGCCCGACATGTCGCCCATGACCAACCCGACGGAGGATCCCCGCTGGCGCCCCGTCACCATGCCCATGCCCCAGCCGCGCGAGGCGCCGCCCATGGCGAATTCGCTCTGGCGATCGGGCAGCAGCACCTTCCTGCGCGACCAGCGCGCGGCGCAGGTGGGCGACCTCATCACCGTGCTCGTCTCGGTCCAGGACGAGGCGCAGCTGCAGAACCGGACCCAGCGCAGCCGCAATGGCACGGAGGCCATGGGCGTGCCCAATCTCCTCGGCCTGGAGACGCAGACGCGCCGCCTGCTGCCGCGCGGCGCCAATGCCGAAAGCCTGGTCAACACCAACAGCGCGGGCGCGAGCGACGGCAACGGCACCGTCCGGCGCAACGAGCAGATCACGCTGCGCCTCGCGGCCACCGTCACGCAGTCCCTGCCCAACGGCAACATGGTCGTGATGGGCCGGCAGGAGGTGCGCGTGAACAACGAGCTGCGCGAGCTCTCCGTGCAGGGAATCGTGCGCACCCAGGACATCGCGAGCGACAACACGGTGCGCCACGACCGTCTGGCCGAGGCGCGGATCGCCTATGGCGGGCGGGGCTCACTGTCGGATATCCAGCAGCCCCGGCTGGGGCAGCAGCTGATCGACATCTTGTCGCCCTTCTGATCGGCGCTAGGCTATCCTGCAAACAGGGGGGACCGCGCCGATGGACGAGTTCGACTACGTGATCGTGGGCTGCGGCGCGGCAGGCTCGCTGCTGGCGGCGCGGCTCAGCGAGGACCCGGGCGTGTCCGTCTGCGTGCTCGAGGCCGGGCCGAAGGACCGCAACCCCTTCATCCACATCCCCGCCGGCTTCATCAAGACGCTGAAGGACCCCGGCGTCACCTGGCAGTTCAGCACCGAACCGACGGAGCGCACGGGCGGACGGCGCATCGACACGGTGCAGGGCCGCACGCTGGGCGGAAGCTCCTCGGTGAACGGGATGATCTATAACCGCGGACAGCCCAACGACCTCGACCATTGGGCGCAGCTGGGCAATCGCCATTGGGGCTATGCCGACAGCCTGCCCTATTACCGGCGCACCGAGCGGCGCATCGGCTTCGGCGACGACGCCAGGCGCGGCCGCACCCAGGGCATTCCGGTCACCGACATGGACTGGATCCATCCGCTCTCCGAGGCCTTCATCGCCGGCTGCGTCGGCATGGGGATTCCGCGCAACCCCGACTACAACAGCGGCGACCAGGCGGGCGTGGGCTATTTTCAACGCGCGATTCTCAACGGCAAGCGCGTGAGCTCCTATCGCGCCTTCCTGCATGGCGCGCTGAGCCGGCCTAACCTCTCGCTGCGGACCAATGCGCGCGCCAATGCCATCGTGCTGGAGGGCAAGAAGGCCGTCGGCGTACGCTACATCTCCGAGCGCGGCGGCACGCCGACCGAGGTGCGGGCGCGGCGCGAGGTCATCCTCTCGGGCGGCACGGCGAATACGGCGCGGCTGATGCAGGTCTCCGGCATCGGGCCGTCCTGGCTGCTGCAGAAGCTCGGCGTCGAGGTGAAGCACGAGCTGGCCGGCGTGGGCGAGAATTTCCGCGACCATTACGCCAGCCGCTTCGTGATGCGCGCCAAGCCCGGTGTCGAGACGCTGAACGAGCTCTCGCGCGGGTTGAAGCTCGGCAACCAGATCCTGCGCTGGGGGATGAAGCGCGACAGCATCCTCGCCACCGCGCCCTCGCATGTGCATGTCTTCTGGAAGAGCTTCGAAGGATTGGACCAGCCGGACCTGCAATGCGTCTTCACGCCCGGCTCCTACAAGGAGGGCATGGTCTATGTGCTGGACGACTATCCCGGCATGACGGCCGGCGCCTGGCAGCATCGCCCGGAGAGCAAGGGCTGGGTGCGCGCGCGCAGCGCCGACGTCTTCGAGGATCCCGAGATCCAGCCCAACTACCTTTCCGACGAGAACGACCGCCGCGTGCATATCGGCGGCATGCGGCTGCTGCGGCGGATGCTCGCGACACCCCAGCTCGCGCCCTTCGTGGACACCGAGACCCTGCCCGGCCACGACGTGCAGACCGATGACGAGCTGCTCGACTTCGCCTTCAAGAACGGCAGCACGACCTATCATCTGATCGGCACGGCCCGCATGGGGCCGGACACCGATCCGATGGCGGTGGTGGATGATCGCCTGCGCGTGCGCGGGCTTCAGGGCCTGCGCGTGGTCGACGCCTCCATCATGCCCTCGATGACCAGCGCCAACACCTATGCGACGACGCTGATGATCGCGGAGAAGGCGAGCGACTTCATCCGCGGGCGGGAGCTGGAATCGGCGGCCGCTTAGAGCAGATCCCGATCAGGCTGCTTTGCCTGATCGGGTGAAGATGCTCGAAAAACAAAAGGCCTAGCCGCGCGAAAGCTCTTTCTCGACGATGCCGACGAAGCAGCTCGCTCCGATCGGCAGGAGGTCGTCGTTGAAGTCGTAGCGGCCATTGTGGACGGGCACGGCGTGCCCGCCATCCTCGCCCGCCTGCCCGAGCAGCAGGAAGGCGCCGCCGGGCGAGGCCAGGAGCATGTAGGAGAAGTCCTCGCCCGCCGTCAGCGAGGGCAGGTCGGACTTGATGCCCTCCTCGCCGACCACGGCGGTGGCCGCCTCGGCCGCCAGGGCGGATTGCTCGGGCGTGTTGATGGTCGGCGGATAGGAGCGGCGGTAGTCGAGCTCCAGCTCCAACCCATGCGCTTCGGCCGTGCCCTTCACCATCGCGTGGAAAAGCTCGTCCATCTGCTTGCGGTTCTCAGGCGTGAGCGTGCGGATGGTGCCGCGCATCTCCACCACCTCGGGGATCACGATGTCGGAGGTGCCGGCATGGAACTGGCCGATGGAGAGCACCGCCGTGCTGTGCGGGTTCATCCGCCGGCTCACCAGCGATTGCAGCGCGCTGTAGAGCTGTGTCGCGCCGGGCAGCGGGTCCAGCCCCAGATGCGGCGCGGCGGCGTGGCTGCTGCGGCCCTTCAGCTTGATCGAGAAATAGTCCACCGCGGCCAGCACCGTGCCGGGGCGGATCGCGACGATGCCCAGCGGCAAGGTCGGCTGGTTGTGGATGCCATAGACCGCGTCGCAGGGAAAACGCTTGAACAGCCCGTCCTCGATCATGGCCAGCGCGCCGGTCAGCCCCTCTTCGGCCGGCTGGAAGATGAAGTGGACGGTGCCGGCGAAGTCGCGCGTCGCGGCCAAATGCTTGGCAGTGCCGAGCAGCATGGTCGTATGCCCGTCATGGCCGCAGGCATGCATGGCGTTGGGGTTGGTGCTGCGATGGGCGAAGTCGTTGAGCTCGGGCATGGGCAGCGCGTCCATGTCCGCGCGCAGCCCGATGCTGCGATTGCCCGGATGCTTGCCGCGCAGCACGCCGACGACGCCGGTCTTGCCGATCCCGCGATGCACCTCCAGCCCCCAGGATTCCAGCTTCTCGGCCACGATGGAGGAGGTTCGCACCTCCTCGTAGCCGATCTCGGGATGGGCATGGAAATCGCGGCGCCATTCCCGCATTTCGGGCTTCAGCGCCGCAAGGGCTTCGAGGATCGGCATGGGTTTCGCTCCGTTCCGGTTGCGGGGTTAGTCGGCGCCGCCCTGGGCCGCGGCGGGACGGCGGAATTTCTTCCAGCCGAAGCGGCGGTTGTCGCCCGGGCGCAGCCGCATCTCCTCGCGCAGCGCCGTGAAGGGCAGCGTCGCGGGATCGGCCACCACGGGGCCAGGCGCGGCGGCGACGATCACCGTCTCGGCGATGGGCTGGAAATGCGCGCGGAAATGCACGCTGGACTTCACCGCCAGGATCTTCTGCTCGGAGGGCTCGACGCCGAGCTGGAGGAACATCGACTGGTCATGCGCCTGCATCTTGCGGCTGACGACGACCACGCGCACCCCGCCGATCCGCAGCAGCGCCGCGGGGCCGAGATCCGCCGGATTTCCCTTGCCCATCGGCCCGGTCAGCGTGAACTTCCCGTCGCCCAGCCGCTCCACCACGCCGGTGACCTGCAAAGGCGCGCCGTCGCTCTTGCCGCCGAGCGCCAGCGTCACCGTCGCGCCCTCGCCGGCCGCGTGGCAGGCCAGGGCGGCCTCGGCGTCGTTCATCGGCGCGATGACCGCGCCCTGGGCGTCCTGGCGGATGAGCTCGGCCAGCAGGCCGGTCGTGTCGCCATGGCCGCCGCCGCCGGGATTGTCCTGGGTGTCGGCGATCACCACCGGCTTGCCGGCGCCGGAGGCGATGCGGATCGCCTCGGCCACCGCTTCGGACGCGTCCTGCACGCCGCCGATGAAGGCGCTCTCCTGACCGGCGATGTAGCCGGCCAGCGCGTCGGCGGCGGCGGCCGCCGCCTCCTTGGTCTCGCCATAGGCCGCGATGGCCTGGCCGCAGCCGGCGAAGTCGGCATAGGGGAAGCCGAAGCAATAGGCGAGCTCGACGACCTGCTTCTCCAGTTCGAGCCGCTTGGCCATCACGCCGGCCATGGGCTCGACCATGGTGCACTGGCTGGTGATGGGGATGAGGAAGTCCAGCTCGCGATATTCCATCGCCCAGGGCTTGCCGCGCGCGATGCGCTCGATCAGCAGGCCCATGGAGCGGCGGCCGACGGCCAGCATGTCGACATGCGGATAGGTGCGATAGGGCACGATCACGTCGCAGCACTCGGCCATCAGCCGCGTCATATTGGCATGCGGATCGAGCGTGATGGCGAGCGGGATCTCGTTTCCGGCGACGGCGCGGATGCGGCGCAGCACCTCGCCCTCGGCATCGGAATAATCCTCGCTGACCATGGCGCCGTGCAGGTCGATGAAGATGCCGTCCAGCGGGCCTTCCATCAGCGCCTGGGACAGCGCGTCGAGCAGCATCGCGCTGATGCGCTCGAAGGCCTCTCGCGTGACGGGGCCGGCAGGCTGGGCAAAGCACCAGCCCAGCGGGGCGATGGTCGCGCCCTTGCCCGTGGCCTCGGTGATGGCGCCGGCGGCGCAGACCGAGGTGCCCTTCAGGGCCTCGACCATCTTCGACGCGCGCAGCAGCGGCGGCAGGCCGCCCGGCTGGAGGAAGTTCACCCAGTGCGTGACGACGGGGGCGAAGGAGTGGCTCTCGTGCAGGAAGCCGCCGACGGCGATGCGCATCTTATCGTTCCTTGGAATTTGTAGCGGCGATAACAGGATCGCCGGAGTTGGACAGCCCCGCGAAGCGTGGAATCACGGCTGCACGAGCCGCGCCGTCGCCAGGGCCGCATCGGCCAGGACCTGCATCCCCGCCGTCGCCCATTCGGGCGTGATGCTCTCGGCCTCGTTGTGGCTGAGCCCGCCATGGCAGGGGCAGAAGACCATCACCGTCGGGACGCGGCGCGCCATATAGACAGCGTCGTGGCCGATGCCGGTGGGGATGTCGCGCCAGTTCAGCCCGCGCGCCGTCGCGCCGTCGCGGGCGGCCTGGATCAGCGCGGGATCGAAGGGCGTCAGCGGCGAGTGCCAGAAGCGCGTGACGGTGATCTTCACGCCGCGCGCGAGGCTGATCTCCTGCGCGCGCGCCGTCAGCGCCGCCTCCATCCGCGCGAGGCAATCGGGGTCGCCATGGCGCATGTCGATGGTGAAGAAGACGCGGCTGGGCGCGATGTTCCGGCTGGAGGGATAGATGTCCACCACCCCCACCGTCCCGCGTCCCGCCTCGCCACCGGGCGAGAGGGTGGCGAGCGCGCATTCCTCGACGAAGGCGATGAGCGGCGCGGCCGCCATCATCGCATCGCGCGCCGCCCGGCCATGGGCGAGCCGCCATGGGCCTCCTCGCCCTCCACGACCACCTCGAACCAGGTCTGGCCGAGCGCGTGGGTGACGATGCCGACGTCCTGGCCGCCATCCTCCAGCAGCTTGCCCTGCTCGATATGCAGTTCGAGATACTGGCCGACCTTCTGGAGGTCCGTCGGGTCCGCCGTGCCCTGCCAGCCGATGCGCCGCAGCTCCTCGCCGAAGACGGCGCCGTCGAAGGCCTGCTTCGCCAGGACCTCGGCCTCGGTGAAGATGCCCATGGCCGCGCCGCTGCCCATCATGGGCGGCGAGAAGCGCGAGCCTTCCTCGTTCGTCCAGTTGATGAGGAGCATGGGCGCCTCGGTCTGCGCGCCCGCCTCATGCAGGGCCCGCATGATCTCGAGCCCGGCCAGCACGCCCAGCACGCCGTCATACTTGCCGCCCGTGGGCTGGGTATCCAGATGGCTGCCGATGGCGACCGGCGGCAGCGCGGGATTCCGCCCCTCGCGCCGGAAGATCATGTTGCCCAGGCGATCGACGGTGAGCGTCAGCCCCGCCGCCTCGCCCCACTTCTGGAAGAGCGCGCGGCCCTCGCCGTCCACATCGGTAAGCGTCTGGCGGTTGCAGCCGCCCTTGGCCGTGCCGCCGATCTTCGCCATCTCCATCAGGCTGTCCCACAGCCGCGCGCCGGAGAGCGGGAGGTTGGTCGGGCTCATGCGCGTTCCACCCCGCACCATTGCGCCATGGTCAGCGCGATGGTGCGCGTGATGCCGTGCATGCTCTCGATGCCCACACTCTCGTCGATGCCGTGGATCTCCTGCGCATCCGGCCCGAAGACCATGCAGGGGATGTCGCCATAGAGGACGAAGTGGCGCGCATCGGTCAGGCCCAGGATGGGCATGCCGCGCAGCTCGCTGCCCGTCGCATCGGCGTAGCTCCGGCGCGAGAGGCGGCCGATATCGGTCTCGACCGAAAGCTCGCAGGCCTCGGCCATAAAGCCCTTGAACTCCAGCTTCACCTGGGCGCCGCGCAGACGGTCGTCGGTGGCCGCGCGGGCCACGAGACGCTCGATGTCCTCGCGCACCTGGCGGGCGGAATAGCCGAGCATGACGCCGACGCGCATGCCGATGCGGCAGCGCGTGGCGACCGAGCTGTTCCACTCGCCGCCCTGGATCGTGCCGAAATTCACGTTCACCGGATGGTTCACACCGTGGAAGGCGGCGTGGATGTTCTCGGCGCGGTTGCGCTCGGCCTCGTAGTCCTTGAAGGCGCCGGCGATGACGTTGGCGGCCTCGATCGCATTGATGCCCGACTGCATGTCGCGCACATGCGCCGGCCTTCCGCTCACCGTCACCCAGGCCCAGACCACGCCGACCTCGGCCGAGTAATAGGCATCCACGCCCGGCCCCGGCTCGGGGATGATGGCGGCATCGGCGCGCGGCATGGCGAGCATCGTCGCGAGCGCGCCGTTGCCCGTGCATTCCTCCTCGATGACGGCCTGGAGCTGGACCTCGGCGGCCGGTTGCAGCCCGGCCCGCTTCAGCGCGGCGAAGGCCATGCAATAGCTGACGACGCCCGCCTTCATGTCGCCCGCGCCGCGGCCATAGACGCGCCCGTCGCGGATGGTGGGGACGAAGGGCGGCGTTTCCCCACATATCGGCCGCGCCCTCGGGCACGACATCCACATGGCCCTGGAGCACGAGGCTGCGGCCCTGCGCGGCCTTCGGCCGGTGGATCGCGGCGACATTGTCGCGCCCCTCGTAGTCGATGAGCGGCGGCGAGAAGCCGGGATGGCCCTCCAGCTTCTCCGGCACCGTGGGCACGCGCCGCGGCGCGAGGCCGAGATGGCGGTACAGCCGCTCCATCTCGTTCAGCGCCGAGGCCTCGTTGCCTAGGGTCGAGGGGACAGCGAACCAGGCGGAAGAGCCAGTCCAGCGTCTCGTCACGCAGCGAATCGGCGGCGTCGAGGATGGCGCGACGGGCGCCGGCATCGAGTGGGATCATGGGGCCGCAGCATGGCCAGCGCGGGGCGCGGTTGTCCAGGGCGCCCAGGCGCGCTTCACTCACGCCCATGAAGGCCTTCCATCATCCCGACGAGGCGCTTCACGCGCCGCAATTCTTCCTCACGCGCGGCACGGTACGCTCGAATTTCGAGATACCCGCCCGCGCGGCCGCGCTGCGCGCCGGGCTGGAGGCGCTGGGCCTCGCGCCGGCAACCACGCCACCCGCCACGCGCGAGGAGCTGCTGAAGCTCAACACGCCCGAATATCTCGAATTCCTGGAGCAGGCCGCCGCCCAATGGGCCGAGCTGCCCGGCGCCGGCCCCGAGGTCGTGGCCAATATGTTCCCCACGCCGGAGATGCTGGCCCAGACGCAGCGGGCGCCCACGCATGTCATCTCGCGCGCCGGCGCGCACATGGCCGACACCGCCTGCCCCATCGGCCCCGGCACCTGGACGGCGGCGATCGGCGCGGCGGGCTGCGCGCTGGCCGCGGCCGATGTCGCCGCGCAGGGTGGCGCGGCCTATGCGCTGTGCCGCCCGCCCGGGCACCACGCCTATGCGGGCCGCGCCGGCGGGCATTGCTACATCAACAACAGCGCGCTCGCCGCGCAGCGGCTGCGCGATGCGGGCGCGGCGCGCGTGGCGGTGCTCGATATCGACAGCCACCACGGCAACGGCACCCAGGGCATCTTCTGGGATCGCGACGACGTGCTGACCATCTCCATCCACGGCGACCCGGCGCGCTACTACCCCTGGTATGTCGGCTTCGCGGAGGAGACGGGGGACCGCGAACCTCAATCTGCCGCAGGAATTCGGCACGGGCGACGAAGGGTGGCTCGCCGCGCTCGACAACCGCCATCGCCGCCATCACCGCCTTCCGGCCCGACGCGCTGGTCGTGCCGCTGGGCTTCGACGCGAGCGAGTTCGAGCCGCTCGCCTCGCTCAAGGTCACGCAGGGACGGCTTCGCCCGCGCGGGCGCGGCAATCGGCCGGCTCGGACTGCCCACCGCCATCTGCCAGGAGGGGGGGCTACAACGTGGATCTGATCGGCAGGCTGCTGGAACGCTTCCTCACCGGCTTCGGAGATTCGAAGTGAACCAGCTCAACCCGCTCGTCCTCGACACGCATATCGACATCCGCTGGCCCGAGACGCCCGACTGGCTCAGCGAAACCCGCCAATGCGTGGACCTGCCGCAGATGATCGCGGGCGGCATGAGCGCGGCCGTCTTCATCGCCTATGTCGGCCAGGGCGCGCGCGACCATTGCCGGCCATGCCGCGGCCGCCGCGCGGGCGGAGGCGATGCTCCACCACATCCGCGCCCGCGCCGATGGCGTGGCGAGCCGCTTCTGCGCCACGCCCGAGGCGGTGGAGGCGAGCTTCGCCGCCGGCATCCCCGCCGTGCTCTCGGCCGTGGAGAACGGCTATGCCATGGGCCACGATCTCGGCCGCATCGCGCAATGGCGTGAACTCGGCGCGATCTATCTCACCCTCACCCATGACGGGCACAACGCGCTGTCCGACAGCGCGCGGCCGCGCAAGAACCTGGGCGATGGCGAGAGCGAGCATGGCGGGCTCTCCGCCCTCGGCCGCACGGCCATCCGCGAGATGAACCGCGTGGGGCTGATGCTCGATGGCTCGCATGTCTCCAAGGACGGGATGATGCAGGCGGCGGCGCTCTCGCGCGTGCCCATCGCGGTCACGCACACGGCCTGCGCCGCGCTCAACGCCCATCCGCGCAACCTTGACGACGAGCAGCTCGACGCGCTGCGCGCCTGCGGCGGCGTGGCGCAGATCACCGCCGTCGCCTCCTTCCTCAAGGCGCCGGGCGCCAATGGCGTGACCCAGGCGAGCGTGGCCGATCTCGTGGACCATGTGGAGCACGCCATCCGGCGCATCGGCCTGGACCATGTCGGCATCTCGTCGGATTTCGACGGCGGCGGCAGCGTCGTCGGCTGGGCGAATGCGGCCGAGACGCGCAACGTCACCGCCGAGCTCGAGCGCCGCGGCTATGGGCCGCGCGAAATCGGGCTGCTCTGGTCGGGCAATTTCCTCCGCGTCTGGCGCCAGGTGCTGCGCGGCGCCGGCTGACGGGACCGACGCGACAAAACGCGCGATCCACCCGCCGCGCGTTCGGGCCATGTTCGGCGCCCCATCAGGAGCGCCGGACGTGACCCGCTTCCGCCTACTCTTCGTCTTCGACGCGCTCGTCGCCCTCTTCGTGCTGCAGCAGATCCTGTCCCTCGTGACGGACCGCGGCAGCTATCCGGCCCTGCTGGGGCTGGAGTTCCTGGCCCTCGCGATCTGCCTCGGCTGCCTCTGGGGCGCGGTGGCGCTGAAGGCCCGCGGGCGACCTGGCCAGGCGAGCCTGGTGCTGCTCATCCCCGCGATCCCGGCCCTGCTGGCACTGCTGGGGATAGGCCTGCTCATCCTCCTCTTCAGCATGGGCGGGGCCCATCACTAGGGGCCCCGCCGCCCTCCCGGCCGGGCTCCCTATTCCAGCGAGGTCACTTCCATCGGCGAGGGCAGCCAGCTGAAGCCCTCGGTCTCGCGCACCACATGGCCGAGCCCCGGCCAGGGGAAGTGGTAGGACAGCACCTGCGTGCGGTCCGTCGCGAAGCGGTCCAGCGCCCGCGCGCGCGTCTGCGCCGACATCTTGGGATCCGTGTCGAAGGAGAATTCCCAGAGCGGGCGGCGCAGCAGCAGCACCTGGTGATGCGCGAGGTCGCCCGAATTCACCAGCGTCCGCCCGCCCGAGGTGATCGCGTAGATCGTGTGCCCCAGCGTATGCCCCGGCGCGGCGATCGCCTGGATGCCCGGCACCACCTCCGCCCCGTCCCGCACCATCACCATCCGGTCGCGATAGGCGTTGAGATTCTTGGTCGCGCCGTCGATGAAGGCGGTCATGAATTCGGGGCCGCGCTTATTGGCGGGGTCGGTCCAGTAGCGCAGGTCGGTCTCGGTCACCGCCACCTGGGCGTTGGGGAAGTTGCGGTTGCCCTGGGCGTCGACCAGCGCCCAGCAATGGTCGCAATGGGCGTGGGTGAGGATGACCATGTCGATCTGCGCGGGCTCGATGCCCGCCGCGCGCATGTTGCGCAGCAGCCGGCCCGTCGTGGGGCCGAACATCTGGCTGGCCGCGCCCATGCTGTCGCCCATGCCCGTGTCGAAGAGGATGAGCTGGCGGCCGGTGTTCACGATGAGCGCGTTCTGCTCGAGATTGGCCGCGTTCACCGGCAGGAAATTCGACTCCATCAGCGAGGCGATCTCGGCCGCCGGCGAGGCGGGGAAGGCCGGGCCGGGCTGGCCGAGCGGAAGGCGTCCGTCCGAGACCACGGTGGCCTCGAACTCGCCGATGCGGAACCGATGCCAGGCGGGCGGCAGGTCGTTGCGGAAGGGCGCGGCGGCTTCGGCCATGAAGGGCACGGAGGCCAAGGCGGCGCCCGCTCCCAGCAGGGTGCGGCGGGGGATGTTCATGCGGTGTCTCCTCCTGATGTGCGCCGTCATCTGCGGAGGGCGTCACATGCGGATGGATACACCCTTGCAACCTCCGGATGCTACGACCGGATGCGGGCAGCCTGCGCGTGTGGCTTCGCAACTGCGAAGCTGCCGGGTTGCGGAGCCGACCCTCAAGTCATCAGACTTCCACGAAACGGAGGAAACGATGATCCAGCTCACCCGCCGCACCCTTCTGGGCGCGTCGTTGGCCGTTCCATCCCTCGCCCCGTCGCTGGCGCAAGGCCGCTTTCCCGACAAGCCGCTGCGCGTCTTCGTGCCCTGGACGCCGGGAGGCGCCACCGACATCCAGATGCGCACGGTCTGCGACATCGCCTCGCGCCATCTCGGCCAGCCGATCGTCGTGGAGAACAAGCCCGGCGCCTCGGGCACGCTCGGCCCCCAGGCCATGCGCGACTCCCGGCCCGACGGCTATACGCTCAGCCAGATGCCGCTCGGCACCTTCCGGATGCCCGCGCTCATGCGCGCCTCGGGCATGACGCCGACCTATGATCCTCTCACCGACTTCACCTGGATCATCCGCCTCGTGGGCTATATGGGCGGGGTGGTCGTCCGCCCCGACGCGCCCTGGCGGACCATGCAGGAACTGATCGACCACACCCGCGCCAATCCCGGGAGGGTCTTCTTCGGCACGCCGGGCGCGAATACGACCGACATCGTCCCCCGCCGCGTCGCGCGGCAGGCGGGGCTGGACTGGACGCCGGTGGCCTTCCGCGGCGCGGCGCCCAATCTGCAGGCGCTGCTCGGCCGGCAGATCGACTTTTCCGCCGAGACCTCCGCCTGGTCGGACATGGCGCTCGAGGGTCGGGTACGGCCGCTCGCGGTCTGGACCTCGGCGCGCGCGGCGCGCTTCCCCGATGTGCCGACCTTCCGCGAGATCGGCTACGACTACACCGCGGAGAGCAGCTACGGCATCGCCGCCCCGCGCGGCACGCCCACCGAGATCGTCCTGGCCATTCACGACGCCTTCAAGCTGGCCGTGAACGACCCGCAGCATCTGGCCGTGCTCGCCCGCTTCGACATGCCGGTGCGCTATCTCGATCCCGAGGGCTATGCCGATGATTCGCGGCTGATGAACGAGCAGGAGATCGAGACCGTGCGCGAGCTGGGCCTGCGCCTGGGCGGTTGACGGCGGCCGATGCGGGGATATGGCTGTACCGCATGAGCAATTGGACCCTGGCTATTCACGGTGGCGCCGGCACCATCTCCCGCGCGGAGCTGACGGAGGAGACGCGCGCCGCCCATCACGCCGGGCTGCGCGCCGCGCTGGAGGCGGGCGGGGCGATCCTCGCCGCCGGCGGCAGCGCGGAGGACGCGGTGGTCGCGGCCGTAATGAGCCTGGAGGACTGCCCCCTCTACAATGCCGGGCGCGGCGGCACCTTCACCGCCGCCGGCACGATCGAGATGGATGCGGCGCTGATGCGCGGCGATTCGAAGGCCGGCGCGGTGACGGGCGTCACGCGGCCCCGCAACCCCATCCTCGCCGCGCGCGAGGTGATGCGCGCCACGCCGCATGTGCTGCTGGCCGGGGCCGCGGCGGATGAGTTTTCCCAATCCCAGGGCCTCGCGATGGAGCCGCCCGAATACTTCCAGACGGCCCATCGCCGCGCCCAGCTCGAGGCGGCGAAGGCCGCGCGCGTCGTGGCGCTGGACCACGACATCGCCGCGAAGATGGGCACGGTGGGCGCGGTCGCGCGCGACACCTCCGGCGCGCTGGCGGCCGCGACCTCGACGGGCGGGATGACCAACAAGCGCGCCGGGCGCGTAGGCGATTCGCCCATCCTCGGCGCGGGCACCTGGGCCGATGGCGCGGTGGCCGTCTCCTGCACCGGCACGGGCGAGGCCTTCCTGCGCTGCGCCGCGGCGCATGAGATCTCCGCGCTCATCCGCCTGGGCGGACGGAGCGTCACCCAGGCGGCGGAAGAGGTCGCGCTCAGGCGCGTGCCCGAGGCGGGCGGCCAGGGCGGGCTGATCGCGGTGGACGCGGCCGGCCTGGCCGCGATGCCCTTCGGGACGGAGGGGATGTATCGCGGCGTCTGGCGGTCCGGCTCGGAGCCGGAGACCGCGATTCACTGAGGCAGGGGCCCGTAGCCGTCAGCGGCAGGCGTCGGCCCCGCTGTCGGCGCCCATGCCCCCCAGGACGGGGCCGCCGATCGTGACCAGGTCGGAATAGACGACGGTGGGGCTCGGGGCCTCGTCCAGCGTGCTGGTCTGCGCGAAGGCGCCGGAGGAGAGGAAGGCGCCGAGGAGGCCGGCGAGGAGAATGGAAGGCTTCATGACGATGGTTCCCTTAATAATGGGGCGGGCCGTTAAGTGCATATACAACATATGAGGTCCGGCAAATTTCGCCAGGGCTCCGGCCAGGCCCGAGGCCCCAAGCGGGGGGCCCAGACGCGAACGGCCGGTGGATCGCCCACCGGCCGCCCAATTCACCGATCTGGTGAGGTTCAGTTGCTGCTGTTGACCGGGATCTGCGCGGGGTCGCGCGCGAAGCCCGGGGCCTGGGTGCGGAACACGCGCTGCGTCTCGTACTGCGACTCGTCCGGCCCGCCGGTGACGGTCGCCTGGGCGGAGCCCACGACATTGGCCGAAGGCGCGTCATAGACGACATGCGGGTTGTTGCCCTCGCCGACGAGGCGCGGGCCGGAGGGCGAGAAGCCCGACTGGGCAAAGGCGGAGACGGAGAAAAGGCCGGCCACGGCGGCGGCCAGAAGGGTGGTGCGGAACATGAAATCGTCCATCGAAAACGGGAGCGGTCGGAATAGGCCGTCTCGGGTCACCACCAGATGGAGGCCAAGGAGGGCATTTACAGATTCCACCTTCGCATGGCGGATATTCGCCACGGAGATGAAACATCGGCGCGTGAAGGGCGAAGGCCGGCGATGACGCTCAGCGCCGCTGCGCGAAGAATTCCCGCAGCAGCGCCCCGGCCTCGGTCTCGCGCACGCCGCCCACCACCTCCGGCGCATGGTTGCACTGCGGATGGGCGAAGACCCGCGCGCCGTGCTCCGTGCCGCCGCCCTTGGGGTCATAGGCGGCGAAGACCACCCGCCGCACGCGAAAGAGGCTCGCCGCCTGGGCGCACATGGCGCAGGGCTCCAGCGTCACCCAGAGCGTCGCGCCCGCGAGGTGCTTCTCGCCCAGCTGGCCGGCGGCCTCGCGCAGCGCCAGCATCTCGGCATGGGCCGAGGGGTCGCGCCGCTCCTCCACGCGATTGCCCGCGCGCGCCAGCACGCGGCCGGCGGAATCGGTAACGACGGCGCCGATCGGCACCTCCTCGCGCCACGCGGCCGCGCGCGCCTCCTCCAGGGCGATTTCCATAGGGGTCATGCGACTTCTTTTGGCGAGCGGGGCCGCCACGCGCAAACTTCATCTTGTCGCGGGACCGCCACGCTGCTTCACACCCCCCATGAAACGTCCCGTCATCGGATTGACCCTCGACGCCGAGCCTGCGGGCGGTTGGTCGAAGCTGCCCTGGTATGCCCTCCGGCAGAACTACTTCTCCGCGATCATCGCGGCCGGTGGCCTGCCGGTGGCCCTGCCCCATGCCCCCGAGCTCGCGGCCGAATACCTCGACGCCATCGATGGCTTGCTGGTCACCGGCGGCGCCTTCGACGTGGACCCGGCGCTGTGGGGCAACGAGGCCGTGCATCCCAAGGTCACGCTCAAGCCCGGCCGCACGGATTTCGAGCTCGCCGTCACGCGCCGCGCCCTGGAGCGCGACGCGCCGGTGCTGGGCATCTGCGGCGGGCAGCAGCTGCTGGCGGTGGCGCTGGGCGCCACGCTGATCCAGCACATCCCCGACGAGCTGCCGAGCGACATCGCCCATGAGCAGCCCAATCCGCGCACCGAGCCGGGCCACGAGATCGCGATCGCGCCGGGCACGCTGCTGGCGCGCATCGCCGGCCGCGCGCGGATGGCGGTGAATTCGGCCCATCACCAGGCCGTGAAGACGGTCGGCCCCGGGCTGGTGGTGAACGCCACGGCCCCCGACGGGCTGATCGAAGGTATCGAGGCGCCGGGGCACCGCTTCGCCCTCGGCGTGCAATGGCATCCGGAATATGGGGTGGATCCGGCCGATCCCCTCATCCTCCGCGCCTTCGTGGAGGCCTGCGCATGACCCCCCCGCCCAAGGGCCGCAAGGCCGCCCCCGCCGTTGAGGCCGATGCCGACCAGGGCGAACGCGGCGAGCGCATCGCCAAGTGGCTCGCCCGCGCGGGCGTCGCCAGCCGCCGCGACGCGGAGAAGATCATCGCCGAGGGCCGGGTGAAGCTCTCCGGCAAGCTCGTCACCCAGCCGGCCACCTTCGTCCAGCCGGACGACGTGGTCTTCGTCGACAACCAGCCGGTGAACGAGCCCGAGCGCACGCGGCTCTTCCGCTTCCACAAGCCCGCGGGCCTCGTCACCACCCATCGCGACCCCGAGGGGCGGCCCACCGTCTTCGAGAAGCTGCCCGAGGGCCTGCCGCGCCTCATCTCCGTGGGCCGGCTCGACCTCAACAGCGAGGGGCTGCTGCTGCTCACCAATGACGGCGCCCTGGCGCGCCGGCTGGAGCTGCCGAGCAATGCCTGGGTGCGGCGCTACCGCGTGCGCGTCTACGGCTATGTGGACACCAAGGCGCTGGAGGAGCTGAAGAACGGCATCACCATCCAGGGCGTGCGCTACGGCGGCATCGAGGCCGGTATCGACAGCCGCAAGGGCGACAACGCCTGGCTGACCATGTCGCTCCAGGAGGGCAAGAACCGCGAGGTCCGCCGCGTGATGGCGCATCTCGGCCTGGAGGTCTCGCGCCTGCTGCGCGTCGCCTACGGGCCCTTCCAGCTGGGCCAGCTCGAGCGCGGCCTGGTGGACGAGGTCAACCCCAAGGTGCTGCGCGAGCAGCTGGGTCTCAGCGCCCCCACGAGGAAGCATTCATGAGAATCATTTCGGGCCAGTGGAAGGGCAAGCGCCTCGTCGCGCCGCTCGGCGAGACCACGCGCCCCACCTCCGACCGTGCGCGCCAGGCCCTCTTCGACATGCTCTGGCACTCTCCCTGGGCGGGGCGCGAGCTGGTCGACGGTGCGATTGTGCTCGACGCCTTCGCCGGCACGGGCGCGCTGGGCCTCGAGGCGCTGTCGCGCGGGGGCACCAAGGGCGTCTTCATCGAGAAGGACCGCGCGGCGCTGATCGCGCTGCGCGCCAATATCGCCAATTGCGGCGCCGAGGCCCAGGTGATCGCCGGCGACGCGACGAAGCCGCCGCGTCCGGTCCACGCCGCGACCCTCGCCTTCCTCGACCCGCCCTATGCCGGCGGGCTGCTGGGTCCGGGGCTGGAGGCGCTGGACGCCGCCGGCTGGTTCGCCCCCGGCGCGCTGATCTGCACCGAGCTCGGCGCCAAGGACCCCATCCCCGAGACGCGGTTCGAGACGCTGGCCGACCGCAGCCACGGCAAGGCGCGGCTGCTCGTCCTGCGCGGATGATCGGCCCGGGGGCGCCGGAGCGTGTGCTCGCGGTCATCCCCTCGCCCTTCCTGGGCGGCGCGGAGCTGCAGACGCTCCAGGTCGCGCGCGGCCTCGCCGCGATGGGCGCCGAGGTCGCCGTCGCGGCCGAGGCCCGGGTGCTGGAGGCCGCCGGCGCGCGGCTCGGCCCCTGCCGGGGGATCGCCCTCCCTTTGCGCCCCCTGCCCGAGCTCGGCTTCGCCGCCGCGCACCGCCGCCAAAGCGCGGCGCTCGCCCCCTTCCTCGCCGCCTGGCGGCCCGACGCCGCCCTGGTGTGCTGCCCGCTTCCCTCCGAGGCCTTCGGCGCGCTGGCCGCGCTGCGGGAGGCGGCCGTCCCGAGCCTCGCCGTCGCGCATCTGGTCCGCACCGACTGGCGCCTGAGCAACAGCGAGCGGGCTTGGCTGGCCGGGCTGAATCCGGGCTGGGCGGCGGTTTCCGCCCCCTCGGCCCGCCGGCTGGAGCGGCTGTTCGGCCTGCACGCCGGCCGCGTGGCCGACCTCCCCAACGGCCTCCCGCCCCGCGCGCCCGCCGTCGCCGACCGGGCGCGCTTCGGCCTGCCGGAGGGCGTGCCCCTGCTCGTGCAGCCCGGCCGGATCGAGGAGCGCAAGGGTGCGCACCTGGCCCCGGCCATCGCCGCCGCCATCGCCCCGGCGCGCCTCGTCCTGGCCGGCGACGGGCCGCTGGCCGAGGCCCTTTCCGGCACGCCCGGCCTCGACCTGCTCGGCTGGGTGGAGGACATGCCCGCGCTACTGGCCTGCGCCGATGCGGTGCTGCTTGCCTCCGAGCATGAGGGCGGCGTGCCGCTCGCCTTGCAGGAGGCGGCCTGGGCGGGGCGCCCCTTCCTCGCCAGCCGCGCCGCGCTGGAGGCCTGGCCGGAGGCGGAGGGCAAGGCGCGCCTCGTGCTTCGCGACGCGGCGGACATCGCCCGGGCCTTCCGCGCGACGCTGACCGACCGCGAGGGCACCGCGGCGCGCCTGGACCGGGCGCGCGAGGCCGTGGCCGCCTGGGACGAGGCCGCCATGATCCGCCGCACCGCCTGGCTGCTGGCCGCCGAGTGCGCGCGATGAGGCTGCTCTTCCAGCGCCGGCCGGGAACGACCACGCTCTGGCTGGACGAGCGGCCGCGCGCGATGGGCCTGCCCCAGGCGGGGCTACTGGCGGTGCATCTGCCCGCCGCCGCGCCCTCCTCCACGCTGATCCTGGGAACGATGCGCGTGGTCGCGCCACCGGCCGGCTGGGTGCTGCTCGGCGCGGCCGAAGCCGGCGCGACGCTCCGGGCCGAGGGCGTGCCGCTGCGCCTCTCCGGCGGGCGCGGCGAAGGCCCGCTTCTGCCCGCCTGCCGTATCTGGGAGGCCGAGGACGTGCTGATCCCCGAGGCGCATTGGCGCGCCGCGCGAATCCTCGGCGAGGGTGCGGTGGTCGCCCTGGCCGGCGGTCCTGCGCGCCCGCTGATCCGCCTGCAGGCCGGCGGCGTGGCGCAGGTGACGCTGCCGCCTTGGCCCCTGCCCGGCCCGGCCGATCCCGTGCTGGCGGTGCTGCGCGGCGGCGCGCCCCTGGCCGAATTCGACGGTACCACCCTCACTTTGCGCGCGGCCGTGGCCTGCGAGGTGGTCTGGGAGGGCCTTCAGCTCCGCCCGAAAAGCCGCGCGAACTCGGCCTGACCGAATTTCAGGAAGGTCGGCCGGCCGTGGCTGCAGGTGGCGGCGCGCGGCGTGCGCTCCATGGCGCGCAGCAGCGCGTCCATCTCGGCCGGGTTGAGCCGCCGCCCGGCGCGGATGCTGCCATGGCAGGCGAGCCGCGCGATGGCCGCATCGAGCTTGAGCGCGAGCGCCACGCCCTCGCCGCTCTCCTCCAACTCCTCGGCCAGGTCGCGCAGCAGCGGCGCGGGATCGGGGGCGCCGAGCACGGCCGGCATGGCCCGCACCAGCACCGCGCCGGGGCCGAAGCCCTCCAGCTCCAGGCCGAGCTTGGCCAGCTCCGGCGCGGCCTCGGCGAGGCGATGGGCCTGGGGCAGCTCCACCACGGCGGGCAGCAGCAAGGGCTGGGCGCGGATGCCGCCGGCATGCATCTCCTCGGCGAGGCGCTCATGCGTCAGGCGCTCATGGGCGGCGTGCTGGTCCACCAGGATGAGCGACCCGTCCGGCGCCTCGGCGAGGATATAGGTCTCCAGCACCTGGGCCAAAGCGCGGCCCAGCGGATGCTCGGCCGGCACGGGGGTGGCGTCGGAGGCCTCCAGGGGCTTGGGCGACGGGAAGGCCATGGGCAGCGGCGCTTCGGCAAAGCCACGCGGCTGCGACGCGGGATAGGACGGCCGATAGGCCTGCGGCGAGGGGAAGGAAAGCCGCGCCGGGCCGGCATAGCCCATGCTGCCGGTGGGCGCGGCGCCCACGCCCTGCCCCAGCGCGCGGCGCAGCGCCGAGATCACCGCGCCGCGCACCCGTTCGGCCTCGCGGAAGCGCAGCTCGGTCTTCATCGGATGCACGTTCACATCCACATCCTGGGGCGGCAGCTCCAGGAAGAGCGCGGCGGCCGGATGGCGGCCCACCGTCATCACCTCGCGATAGGCGACGCGCAGCGCCGTGCGCAGCAGCGGGTCGCGCACCGGGCGGCGGTTCACCACGAGGTGCTGTTCCAGGGCATTGGCCCGGGTGAAGGCCGGCCCGCCGACAAGCCCGGCGATGGACAAGCCATCCCATACGCCCGAGACCGGCAGGGCGGCGGCCGCGAAATCCGCGCCCAGCAGGTCGCGGATGCGACTGTCGCGCGGGGCGGGAGCGAGGTTCAGCACGCTGCGGCCGTCCAGCGTCGCCTCGAAGCCGACCTTCGGCCAGGCCAGGGCCAGGCGGCGCAGCGAATCGATGGCGGCATCGCCCTCGGCGCGCGGGGTGCGCAGGAATTTCCGCCGGGCGGGGGTGGCGAAGAAGAGGTCCAGCACCTCGACGCGCGTGCCCGGCGCGCCCGAGGCCGGCTGCACGGGCGATTTCCGCCCGCCCTCGACCGTCACGCGATGGGCCTGCCCGCCGGCAATGCGCGAGGTCATGGACAGCCGCGCCACCGCGCCGATGGAGGGCAGCGCCTCGCCCCGGAAGCCCAGCGTGCCGATGGCGAAGAGCATCGCCTCCTCGGGCAGCTTGGAGGTGGCGTGCCGCTCGACGGCCAGAGCCAGCTCGTCCTCGGGAATGCCGTGGCCGTCATCCTCCACGAGGACGCGGCCGATGCCACCCTCCTCCAGCGCCACGCGGATGTGCTTCGCGCCGGCGTCGAGCGCGTTCTCGACCAGCTCCTTCACGACGGCGGCCGGGCGCTCGACCACCTCGCCGGCGGCGATGCGGTTGGCGGTGGTGGTGGGGAGGAGTCGGATCGTCACGCCGGCAGACTAGCAGAAAACGCGGCGGGCTTGGTCAGCCCCGGAGGCGGGCCGGATTGCCCACGGCCGTGGCGCCGGCCGGCACGTCGCGCGTCACCACCGCGCCGGCGCCGATGATCGCCCCGTCGCCGATCGTCACGCCCGGCAGGATGAGTGCGCCGCCGCCGATCCAGACATCCGCGCCGATGCGGATCGGCCGGCCGGATTCGAGCCCGGCGGCGCGGGTGGCGGCGTCGCGCGGGTGGTCGGCGGCGAGGATCTGCACGCCGGGGCCGATCAGCGTGCGGTCGCCGATCTCGACCGGCACCACGTCCAGGATCACGCAGTTGAAGTTGAGGAAGACCCCCGCGCCGAGGCGGATGTTCCAGCCGTAGTCGCAATGAAAGGGCGGGCGGATCGTCGCGCCCTCGCCCACCGCCGCGAAGCGCTCGCGCAGCAAGGCGAGGCGCGCGGCGGGGCTCTCCACCCCGGCCGCGTTGTAGCGCGCGAGCCAGGCGGCCGTGGCCGCGACCTCGGCCAGGAGCTCCGGATCGGCGCCGTTATAGAGCTGGCCCGCCAGCATCTTCGCGCGCTCGGAGAGGCTCATTTCAGCAGGCGCAGAACCTCGGCCAGCAGGCCGGTAGTCGAGGGATCGTGGCCCGTGCCGGGCGTGCCGGCCTCCAGCTCGCGCACGAGGGGATTGGCCAGGACCTTGCCCAGTTCCACGCCCCATTGGTCGAAGGGATTGATCTCCCAGATCGCGCCGAGGGTGAACACCTTGTGCTCGTAGAGCGCGATCAGCGCCCCCAAGGTGAAGGGATCCAGATGCGGCAGGAGGATGGTCACCGAGGGGCGGTCGCCGGGGAAGATCTTGTGCGGCACGAGGCGCGCGATGGTCGCCTCGTCCGCGCCGGCCTTGCGCATGTCGTCGGCCACCTGCCCGGCATTGCGCCCGGCCAGCAGCGCCTCGGCCTGGGCCAGGCCATTGGCGAGCAGGATGCGGTGGTTCTCGGCATGGGTGTGGTCGGGCTTGGCGACCAGGATGAAGTCCACCGGGACCGGCTTGGCCCCCTGATGCACCAGCTGCATGAAGCTGTGCTGCGCCGAGGTCCCCGGCTCGCCGAAGACCACCGGCCCCGTGGCGCGCGTGACCGGCGCGCCCGAGACGAGCACGCGCTTGCCCAGGCTCTCCATTTCCAGCTGCTGCAGATGCGCCGGCAGCCGCCGCAGCCGCTCGTCATAGGGCAGCACCGCGCGGCGGCGCAGCCCCAGCCCGTTCACATGCCAGACCTCGGTCAAGGCGAGCAGGATGGGGAGGTTCTCCGCCATCGGCGCGGCGAGGAAATGGCTGTCCATGGCCGCCGCGCCGTCGAGCAGCGCCTGGAAGCGGTCGAAGCCCAGCGACAGCGCCAGCGACAGCCCGATGGAGGACCAGAGCGAGAAGCGCCCGCCCACCCAGTCCTGGAAGGGGAAGACGCGGTCGGGCGCGATGCCGAATTCCGCGGTGTCCTTCATATTGGTCGAGAGCGCGGCGAAATGCGCCGAGGCCCCGGCCGGGCCGACGCTCGCCTCCATCCATTGCTTGACCAGCCGCGCATTGGCCATGGTCTCCTGGGTGGTGAAGGTCTTGGAGGCGACCAGCACCAGCGTCCGCCGCGCATCAAGCGAGGGCAGCACCGTCTCCCAGCCATGGCCGTCGACATTGCCCAGATGGATCGGCCGCATCGGATCGCCGGCGCGCCACAGCGCGCGTCCCACCATCACCGGCCCGAGGTCCGAGCCGCCGATGCCGATGTTCAGCACCGTGTCGAAGCGCTGGTTGGTCGCGCCGCGGATCTCGCCGCGATGCACGGCCTCGGTGAATTCGCGCATGCGCTTGAGCGTCGCCTGGGCGTCGGCGCATTCGGCGGGCGCCTCCGGCAGCTGGCTGCGCAGCGCCATGTGCAGCGCGGCGCGGCCCTCCGTCGGATTTGCGATGCCGCCCGAGGCCATGACGGCGCGCTTGCCCTCGACATCGGCCGCGACGGCCAGAGCAAGAAGGGCCTCCTGCACCTCGGGCGAGATGGAGGTCTTGGACCGGTCGAGGAAGAGGCCGCCGCCGCTCTGGGAGAACTTGCGGAAGCGCTCCGGATCGGCGTCGAAGAGGGGACGAATCGCACTGCCGCCAGCCGTGGCCGCCAGACGCTCTACCCGCGCCCAGGCGGTCTCCAGACTCGTATCGCTCATACCCCGCCCATCCCAATCATGTTGGGCAGGTTAACAGCGCATTGCGGCCGCACGAAGTCCGGGAATCCCCGTTGATTCCGAAAATCTTAAGGCGTGAAAACCAGGCTACAAACCCACGGGCTCGCCGGCGACGGCCAGCACCAGCGCCTCGGGCTTGAGCACCCGCGCGGCGGCCTCGGCCACGCGCGCGCGGTCGATCGCCGCGAGACGGGCTGGCCGGCCGGCGAGCCAGTCCGGGGCGCGGCCCGTCTGGCGCAGATTCAGCAGCAGGCCCGCCGTGCGGCGGCTGTCGGTGAATTGCAGCGGCAGCGAGCCGCCGAGGAAGGCCAGGGCATCGGCGACCTCCGCCTCGGTCGGGCCGTTGGCGGCCATCTCCGTCCAGGCGCTGCGGATCAGGTTCCAGACCTCGCCCACGCTGGCATTGGCCGTCTGCACATTGCCGATGACCAATGCCCGGCCGAAGAGCAGGTCGAGCCCCGCGCCAATGCCATAGGTCAGGCCCCGCTCCTCGCGGACGGACTTCATCAGCCGGCTGGTGAAGCCGCCGCCGGCCAGGATGCGCAGCGCGACCTGGAAGCTCTCCCAGGCGGGATCGGTCGGCAGCAGCCCGTTCTGGCCGAAGACGAGCGTGGATTGCGGCGCGGCCTTGGGCCGCCGCGCGACGCCGAAGGGCGCGAGGTCGGGCAGCGGGGACGTGTTCGGGCAGGGAATGCTCCGGCAGGGCGCCGAAGAGCTCGGACAGCAGGGATTTCAGCCCGGCGGCGTCGATCGCCCCCGAGGCCGCCACCAGCAGCTTGCCCCGCGTGAGCTGGGCGTCGAGGCAGGCGCGGATATCCTCCGGCTGGATGGCGGCGATGGTCTCGGGCGTGGAGAGCCGCCCGGCCGAGAAGTCCGGAAAGCCGGCCTCCCAGAAGGCGCGCCGCGCGAGGCCGGCCGGCGTCTCCAGCGACTGGCGCGAGGCCAGAAGCGCGCGCGCACGCACCCGGCCCAGCGCATCGGCATCCAGGCGCGGGCGCGTCATGGCGAGGCGCGCGAGGCGCACCGCCTCGGGCAGCGCGTCGGTGAGCGCGCGGAAGCTGCCCTCGAAGCTGTCGCGACCGCCGGAGAAGGACAGGCCGATGCCCGAATCCATCAGCGCGTCGGCGAAGTCCACGTTGTTCAGGTCGCCCGCGCCCTCGGTCAGCAGGGCGGCCGAGATATTGGCCAGGCCCTCCTTGCCGCGCGGATCGGCGGCCGCGCCCTGCGGCCAGGCCCAGGCCAGCGAGACGACGGGGACGGAATGATCCTCGACGAGCCAGGCGGAGATATTGCCCTGCTCGACGATCTGGATGGGCACAGAGAAGCCGCGGCGGGGCGGGAGCTCCACGCCGAAAAGGGTGTTGCTCATCGAACGGTCCACACAGACGAGGAAAGGGAATGGGCCAGGCGGTTCCTCATCCCGGCAGGAGCCAGCCGGCGGTGGCGATCTTGGGCTCGGCCAGAACGGTGCGGGCGGCGGCATTCACCTGGTCGCGCGTGACCGCGGCCATGCGCTGGGGCCAATGCTCCACGAATTCGATCGGCAGGCCGATGGCCAGCGCGCCGCCCAGCATGCGCGGCGCGGCGCCCAGACCGTCCAGCGCCAGCAGCGAGCCCGCGGTCTCCTGCCGCACGGCGCGGCGAATCTCGGCCTCGGGAAGGCCGTCCTGCAGGAGGTCGGTCAGCACGTTCGTGATCGCGGTCTCGATCTGCGCGGTGCCCACGCCCGGGCGCGGCGTCGCATGGACGGCGAAGCTGCCGACGCCCACCGTGTCGCCGTCATAGCCAGCGCCCGCGCTCACCGCGAGGCCGGTCTCGACCAGCGCCTTGTGCAGCCGCGATCCCGTGCCGCCGCCCAGCGCATGCGCCAGAACCTCCAGCGGATCGGCCATCTCGGTCTCGGCGAAGGTGGCCGAAGGCGCGGCGAAGCTCTTGTAGAAGGTCGATTCGCGCACGGCGGGGTCGTGGCGCTCCAGCCGGGCCTCGGGCGCGGCGGCGGCCAGGGGCGCGCGGGCGCGGGGCGGGGCGTCGCGGGCGGGGATGGGCGCGTAGAACTCGTCGGCCCAGCGGCGCAGATCGGCCTCGCGCACGTCGCCGGCCACGACCAGCACGCAGTTGGATGGCGTGTAGTGCAGGCGGTGGAAGTCCAGGATGTCCTGCCGGGTGATGGCGCGGATCTCGTCCTCCCAGCCGATCAGCGGGCGGCCACGCCAGTGCTGCGGGCCCCACATGGCGGCGTCGAAGGCCTCGCGGAAGCGGCCGCGCGGAACGGCGTCGGTGCGGCTGCGGCGCTCCTCCAGGATCACGCCGCGCTCGGATTCCAGCTCGTCGGCGGGGATCAGCGGCTCGCGCAGGCGGTCGGATTCCATCCGCATCATGAGCGGCAGGCGCGAGGCCTCGACGATCTGGTAATAGGCCGTGACGTCGCGGCTGGTGAAAGCGTTGTCCTGCCCGCCCTCGCGCGCCACCACCTGGCTGAAGGCGCCCGAGGGGATGTTGGGGCTGCCCTTGAACATCATGTGCTCGAGGAAATGCGCGACCCCCGACTTGCCCGCCGGATCCTCGCCGGCGCCGGCCGAGGCGAAGAGGTAATGCGCGGCGACGGGGGCGCGCCGGTTCTCGGCGAGCACCACCTTCAGCCCGTTTCCGAGCGTCCAGGAGACCGCGCCGAAGAGCGGCCGGTCGGTCCGTCCGACGGGGGCGGCGCTCGGCAGCGTCTGCGCTCGGGCAAGAGTGGGAATGGCAGGGGCAGCCAAGGTTGCGGCGGCACCTTTCAGGGCACAACGGCGGGTGACGGGGTCCATGCCCGCAACATGCGACGGGACGCCGCGCCGCGCCAGCATCGCGCGCGATTCTGATGAAGCCGTCATCATCGCGCCGGCCAGGCTGTCATGCCCGGCCCCGCACCGGCCTCAGTCCACCGGACGATAGGCGCAGTCGAACTCGATCAGGCCACCGACCGTCTGGGCGTTGGGCGCTCCCGCCCCGCCTGGGCGCAGCGACAGGAGCACGACGTCCCGCCGCGCGTCGCCGCGCAGCTCGAAGGGGGCGGCCGGGCGGAGCACCCGCCAACCATGGACGTGCGGGAGGGGGCGCAGGGTCGCCGTCAGGATCCGGCCGCCCGCGTCCGGGGCGCGGAACTGGCCGCGATATTCCGCGCGGGCCGGGGATTCCGCGCTCACGGTGATGCGGTAGAAGGCCTCGGCGACGAGGGCGCCGCCGCAGAAGCTCCGCGACGCGGCGGCGGCGGGGCCGGCCGCCGCGACCATCGCCACGGCCGCCAGCAGGGCCGCGCGGGTGGCCGTCACTGCAGTTCGGGGATGACCCAGAGCGGCGCCTCGCCCCGCGCCACGCGCTGGCAATTGTCGAAGGCGTTGCGGAAGCGCGCCTGCTGGTTGTCCCAGGTCGGGCCGGCATAATGCGGCGTCAGGATCACGTTCTGCAGCTTGAAGAGCGGATTGTCCGTCGGCGGCGGCTCCTGGTCGAAGACGTCCAGGCCGGCGCCGGCGATCACCCCGCCCTCCAGCGCCGCGACCAGCGCCTTCTCGTCGATGACCGGCCCGCGCGAGGTGTTCACCAGATAGGCGCTGGGCTTCATGAGCGCGAGCTCCGCCGCGCCGATCAGGTGCCTGGAGCCGGGCGTCAGCGGCACGTGCAGCGAGACGAGGTCGGAGCTGCGGAGGATTTCGTTCAGCAGGCGGAAGCGGACATGCAGCGCATCCTCCTCGGCCTCGGAGACGCGGCGGATGTCGTAATACTGCACCCGCATGCCGAAGGCGTTCGCCAGCCGCGCCACCTTCTTGCCGATGGCGCCGAAGCCCACCAGGCCCAGCACCTTGTCGCGCAGCTCGAAGAGCTTGGTGGAGCCGGGGTTGTTGCCGCGCCAGCGCCCGCTGACGACGCTCTCATGCTGCCAGACCAGGCGGCGGCACACCGCCATCATCAGCATGATCGCGTGCTCGGAGACGGCCGTGGAATTCGCGCCGCCATTGTTGCAGACCGCCACGCCCGCGCCGCGCGCCGCCTCGATGTCCACCGTGTCGTAGCCAGCGGAAAGCAGCTGGAGGAGCTTCAGCTTCGGCGCGGCGGCATAGAAGCCGGCATCGATCGCCTTGTTGCCGAAGCCCACCAGGAAGTCCGCATCCGCCATGGCCGCCTTGAAGGCGTCGCTGCCGAGCGGGGCGATGGTCAGCTCCATCCCGGCCGGCGCGATCTCGCGCGCGGTGGGGATGTCGGACAGCGGGCTGTCCATCATGAGGATCTTGGGCGCCATGCGCGTGTTCTTCCTGGAATTTCCAGGGAGAGGATATCCCGGGCCGGGATTCCGGCAAGCCGGGCGCATGGCGGCGGCCCGGGGTATCGGGCCGGGAGATGTCAGGGGGCGAGAGGGGCGGAGCCCCTCAGCCTCTCCCTACCAGAGCGACCAGCCCGTGAACCAACCCTGACGCACGGGCTGGATGACCGGCGTCTGGCCTTCGGAGACCGGACGGCCCAGCGCCGCGTTCTCCCGCAGGCGCTGCGCCTCGCGAGCCGGATCCACCGGCGTGCCGGGCGCGGGCTGCTCGCGCCAGAACAGCACGCGGTCGACGACGTTGCGATCGGTGCGGTCGAGACGCATGCTTTCCGCATCGACCTGGTTGCGGATGCTGTCGGGCACCTCGCGGCCGCCCTGGGCCAGTAAAGCGCGCTCGCCGGCGCTGCGCGCGCCGGCATTCGCCGTGGCGGACACGCCGCCCGGCACCAGGGCCAGCTCGGCCTGCTGCTGGGTCGTCATCTCCTGCGGACGGGCCGCGCCGGGACGCGGCGAGGGCAAGTTGCCCAGGCTCGGCGGCATGGAGAGCGGGGCGCGGGTGGTCACCCGGAACTCGTCCGGCGCATCGCGCGTGAGGCCGAAATTGCGCGCCGTGTCGGAGCCGCAGCCCGCGAGCAGGGCGCCGAGGGCGAGCATTGGAACCAGGGGCTTCATCATGGCGCCTCTTTGCGCTGGGTTTCGGGCCGGATCAAGGCGTCTGCCACAAGGGCGAGGACGCCGCAGACGATGGCCGCGTCGGCGAGGTTGAAGACATACCAATGCCATCCCGCGGCGTGAACGTCCACGAAGTCGACCACGGCGCCGAAGCGGAAGCGGTCGATCACATTGGCGACCGCCCCGCCGATCACCGCGCCCAGGGCATAGGTGACGAGCCGGGTCTCGGCGCGGGCGAGCCAGCGGAGGAGAAAGCCGGCCACGACCAGGGCCAGCACGGCGAGGATGAGATGGTTCCAGCTCCCCTGGCCCGAGAAGAGGCCGAAGGTGACGCCGCGATTCCACACCATGGTGAGGTCCAGCCCCACGGGGCCCAGCATCAGGACCGGGATGTTGCGCACCTCCTCCAGGCGCACGACCTCCAGGATCCACCATTTGCTGAGCTGGTCGGCGACCAGCAGCAGCAGGCCGAAGAGGACGCCGGTGCGCAGGGGCCGGCTCATGCGGGCAGGCTCTCCACGACGTCCTCGCAGCGCAGGCAGAGCGTCGGATGCGCGGCGGACCCGCCCACTTCCGGCAGCACGCGCCAGCAGCGCTCGCACTTGGCGCCGGCCGCGGGAACGACCTCGAGGGCGACCTCGGGACCGGCCGCGATGGCCGCCTGGGAGACAATGAGGATCTCGGCCCATTCCTCGGCCGAGAGAGTGGCCGCGGCATCGCCCTCGGGCACGGTCAGCGCGACCGAGGCCTGGAGCGAGGAGCCGATGGTGCCGTCGCGGCGCTGGTCCTCGAGGCTCGCGGTCACGAGGCGGCGGGTGCGGCGGATGTCGTTCCACTTGGCCGCCAGCGCCTCGTCGCGCCACTCGGCCGGCAGGGTCGGGAATTCCTGGAAGTGGATGCTCTCCGCGCCTTCGCCGAAGCGCGACAGCCAAGCCTCCTCGGCCGTGAAGCAGAGCACGGGGGCGAGCCAGGCGCAGAGGCAGCGGTGCAGCTGGTCGATCACCGTCCGGGCGGCCCGGCGGCGCGGCGAGGCGGCCGCGTCGCAATAGAGGCTGTCCTTGCGGATGTCGAAGTAGAAAGCGCTGAGATCGGTCGAGCAGAAGGCGTGGATCTCGGGCAGCACGCCGCTCCAGTCGTAATCGGCGACGGCCTTGCGGATGCGCGAATCGAGCTCCGTCAGGCGGTGGAGAACCCAGCGTTCCAGCTCGGGCATCTCCGAGACCGGCACGCGCTCGGCCTCGTCGAAGCCGGCGATGTTGCCGAGCAGCCAGCGCAGGGTGTTGCGCATGCGGCGATAGAGCTCGGCCTGCTGTTCCAGGATGCCCTTGCCGATGCGCAGGTCCTCGGCCGTGTCGGAATTCATCACCCAGAGGCGCAGGATATCGGCGCCGTATTTGGTGATGACCTCCTGCGGGGCGGTGACGTTGCCGAGCGACTTGGACATCTTCCGCCCGCCCTCGTCGAGGACGAAGCCGTGGGTGAGGATGGCCTTGAAGGGGGCCACGCCGCGCGAGCCGATGGCCTCCAGCAAGGAGGACTGGAACCAGCCGCGATGCTGGTCCGAGCCTTCGAGATAGAGGTCGGCAGGGAAAGGCAGGTCGCGCGGGGGAAGGACGAAGGCGTGGGTCGAGCCGCTCTCGAACCACACGTCCACGATGTCCATCACCTGCTCGTAGTCGTCGGGATTGCGGTGGTTGCCGAGGAAGCGCGCGGCAGCCCCCGGCTGGTACCAGGCGTCGGCGCCCTCGGTGCGGAAGGCCTCGACGATGCCGTCCATCACGGACTGCTCGCGCAGCACCTCGCCGCTCTTCTTGTCCACGAAGACGGCGATGGGCACGCCCCAGGCGCGCTGACGCGAGATGCACCAGTCCGGCCGGCCGGCGACCATGCTGCCGATGCGGTTGCGGCCGGCATCGGGCACGAAATGCGTGGCGGCGATGGCGTCCAGCGCCTTGCGGCGGATCTCGTTGCCGTCGTCCATGGCGATGAACCACTGCGGCGTCGCGCGGAAGATGATCGGCTTCTTGGAGCGCCAGCTATGCGGGTAGCTGTGCGTCATCTTCGACTTGGCGACCATGTTCCCGGCCGCCTCGACGGCCGCATAGACGGCGTCATGCGCCTTGAAGACGTGCAGCCCCTCGAAGCCCGGCGCGTGGTGGGTGAAGGTGCCGTCGTCGTTCACGGTCTCGGGGACGGGCAGGCCATGGGTGCGGCCGAGGTTGAAGTCGTCCTCGCCATGGCCGGGCGCGATATGGACGAAGCCCGTGCCGGCCTCGGTCGTGACGAAATCGCCGGGCAGGACCGGCACGTCGAAGTCGTAGCCGTGCCCGCGAAGGGGATGCGCGGCGATGGCGCCTTCCAGCGCCGTTCCCTTCACGATCTGCTTCACGACATGGGCAACGAGGCCCGCATCCTCGGAGAATTTCGGCAGCAGCGGCAGGGCGACGATGACGGTCTCGCCGGGCCTGAGATGGCTGCCCTCGCGGACATCGGCCACATGCACGATCGCGTAGTCGATCTCCGGCCCATAGGCGACGGCACGGTTGCCCGGGATGGTCCAGGGCGTCGTCGTCCAGATGACGATGGAGGCGCCGGCGAATTCGCCCGAGACCAGCGGGAAGCGCGCCCAGAGCGTCGGGCTCACATGGTCGTGGTACTCGATCTCGGCCTCGGCGAGCGCGGTCTTCTCGACCGGGCTCCACATCACCGGGCGCAGGCCGCGATAGAGCGAGCCGTTCATCAGGAACTTGCCGATCTCGCCGGCGATCACCGCCTCGGAGGGGAAATCCATGGTGGCGTAGCGGTCGGGCCAGTCGCCGGCCACGCCCAGGCGCTCGAACTCCTCGCGCTGCACGCCCAGCCAATGCGCGGCATAGGCGCGGCACTCGGCGCGGAACTCCAGCACCGGCACGTCGTCCTTCTTGCGGCCGCCCTGGTACTTGCCCTTGGGGTTGCGGTACTCCTCCTCGACCTTCCACTCGATGGGAAGGCCGTGGCAGTCCCAGCCGGGGATGTAATTGGCGTCCTTGCCGGCCATCTGGGCCGAGCGGTTGACGACGTCCTTCAGGATCTTGTTGAGCGCGTGGCCGATGTGCAGCGGGCCGTTCGCATAGGGAGGGCCGTCATGCAGCACGAATTTCGACTTGCCGGCGGAACGCGCGCGCAGCGTCTTCCAGTTTTCGGCATCGGCCCACTTCCTGAGCAGCGCCGGCTCGCGCCTGGGCAGGTCGGCCTTCATGGGGAAGGCGGTCGCGGGCAGGAAGACCGTCTTGCGGTAGTCGCGCGGGGCGGTCTTGGTTTCGTCCACGGGTGCGTCGTTCATCGGGGTTCTCGTGCGCGGCCGGTTCTCAGAGAATGCGGCGCGGAATAAAGGGACGTGCGGGCCTGATCCCGGCCTTCAGGGGAAGGCCGGGCCGGGAATTCGGCCAGGATCTCGGAGCGTCCGGAGCGCGCGCATGGGGGGAGATATGCGGATGTCGGGGGGTGCCGGTCAAGCGCCGGAACGGAAGGGCAGCTGCGTGATGCGGGCGAACCGCAGCTTCGGGCGGGATCTGGTCCCCTGCCCCGGCCTGCGCGCCCTGCTGGAAACGCCGGCCGCGCGCATCGGCGTCTTCGACGACCTGCGCCTGGGCCAGACCAGCCGGCGGCTGGTGCTCACCTCGCCGGCGGAGGGCGCGGTGATCGCCGAGGCCTGCCCGGCCTGCGGGGCCAGGCTCGCCGGTTAGACGCTCAGTCTTCTTCGGAGCGCTGCCAGCCGGGCAGGAAACAGGGCGTCTGGCCGATCTGGAGCATGACGGCGCGTTCGCTGCCGAGCGTCATCTCGGGCGTCAGATAGGGCACGGCCTCCAGCTCGTAGGTGAGGCGCAGGGCCTGGCCGGTGCCGGTGAGGTCGAGATCGAGGACGTAGTCCTGGCCATAGGCCTCCAGGGTGGTGGTCCCCACCAGCTCGATGCCGTCCTGGACCTTCAGATAGACGTTCATGACTTCCAATCTCCACGCTCCTGAGAGCGTTAAGAATCGGGAGCGGAAATGGATGCATCCGCCCGGCGCGGTTTGCGGAATTATTTCCCGAGAAGCCGCCGCGCTTCCTGCGCATCGGCCTGGATCTGCGCCACCAAAGCCGGGAAATCCGGGAATTTGCGCTCCTCGCGGAGGAAGTGGACCAGCGCCACGCTCAGCTCCTGGCCGTAGAGATCCTCGGCGAAATCGAAGAGATGCGCCTCCAGCCGCGAGACCGGATCGCCCCCCAAGGTCGGCCGCCGCCCCAGATTGGCGACGCCCTTGACCATCCGCCCGTCGGGCAGCCGGGCCAGGACCGCATAGACCCCGCGCGCCGGCTCCAGATGCCGCCCGAGGGGGATATTGGCCGTGGGGAAGCCGATGGTGCGACCGCGCGCATCGCCATGCGTGACCGGCCCGACGATCTCGAAGTCGCGCCCCAGCATGGCCGCCGCGCGCTCGGGATAGCCGTCCTGCAGCAGGCGGCGGATGCGGGTGGAGCTGATCGTCCCCTCGCCGTCCGTCACATGCGGCACGATGGTCAGCCCGATGCCGTTCGCCTCGGCGAAGGCGGCGAGCAGATGCACGTCCCCGCCGCGACGATGGCCGAAGGCGAAGTCCGGCCCGCAGGTGAGATGGCGGACCCCCAGCGCCCCGGCCAGCACATCCCGGCAGAAATCCTCCGCCGACATGGCCGCCAGTTCGGCGCCGAAGGGCAGCGCGATGATGTGGCGCGCGCCGTGCGCGCCCAGGATCGCGGCCTTGGCCGGCAGCAGGGTCAGGCGGAAGGGCGGGTCGTCGGGGCGGAAATGCTCCCGCGGATGCGGCTCGAAGGTGAGCGCGCCGAGGGTGAGGTCCGGCCGCGCCTGATGGGCGGCGGCCAGGACGGCCAGGTGGCCCAGATGCACGCCGTCCAGATTGCCCAGCGCCAGGGTCGCGCCCCGCGCGGCCTCGGGCAGGCCGCGCCAGTCGGAATGGGTCTGCGCGCTCATACCTGGGTCTGCGTCATCCAGCGGGTGACCTGGGGCGGCTCCCAGCCGGCCAGCAGGTCCAGCGCCTGGTCCGGCTGATGGGCCCGCAAGGCGAGGCCGGCATGCTGCGGGCGGATGAAGCCCTCGCCTTCCATGCGCTCCAGCAGCGCGAAATAGGGCGCCCAGTAGTCGTGGGTGTCCAGGAAGACCAACCCCTTGCCGTGGATGCCCAGCTGCGACCAGGACTGGATCTCGACCGCCTCCTCCAGCGTGCCGATCCCCCCGGGCAGCACCACGAAGCCGTCGGAGAGATCGTTCATCAGCGCCTTGCGGACATGCATCGAGGGCACGACGCGCAGATCGGTGACGCCGCCATGGCCGAGCTCGCGGTCCATCAGCGCCTCGGGGATGACGCCAATCACCTCGGCCCCGCCGCGCAGCGCCGCATCGGCCACCACGCCCATCAGCCCGACCTTGCCGCCGCCATAGACGAGACCGAGGCCGCGCTTCGCGATCGCCGTCCCCAGCGCGGCGGCGAGGCGGGCATGGTCGGGGCCGTGGCCCGGCTGGGCGCCGCAGAAGACGCAGACCCGCTTCACCTCGGTCATGCGGCCTCCCGGCTCGGGACGAGCATCACGGCCTCGCCATCGATCACCCGCTTGCCCTCGACGGTGCAGAGCGTCTTGAGCGTCACCCATTTGCGGCGGGCGTCCATCTCGGTGACGGTCACCTGGGCGGTGACGGTCGCGCCGATGCGCACCGGCGCGCGGAACTTCAGGCTCTGGTTGAGATAGACGCTGCCCGGCCCCGGCAGCCGCGTGCCGAGCACGGTGGAGATCAGGCTGGCCGAGAGCATCCCATGCGCCACCCGCTCCTTGAAGACGGTGGTCGCGGCATATTCGGCGTTGATGTGGACGGGGTTGGTGTCGCCCGAGACGGCCGAGAAAAGCAGGACGTCGGCCTCAGTGATGGTCTTGGCGAAACTGGCGGTCTGACCGACCGAAAGATCCTCGAAAAACTGCGCATCCATAGCCAACCGGGCCCTCCGTCTGTGCCGCCATGTCTAGCCCAAAGCCGGCGGAGGGGAAACGCGTCCCTAGCGCGAGGTCTGGCCGGTCAGCCGCCCCTGGGCGTCGTAATGGCGCACGGTGCCACCCGAGACCTCCGACCGGCCGGTCGAGCGGCCCTGGGCGTCGTAATGGCGCGAGACGTCGCCGTTCACCTCGGTCCGTCCGGTGCTTCGGCCCTGGGCGTCGTAGCTGCGGATGGTGTCGCCGCTGCGCTCGCTGCGGCCCGTGCTGCGTCCCTGGGCGTCGTAGTCGCGCTGGGTCGTGCCGCTGTACTCGCTGCGGCCGGCGCCGCGGCCCTGGGCGTCATAGCGGCGCGTCGTATCGCCGCTCGTCTCGGAGCGGCCGAGGGAGCGGCCCTGCGAGTCGTAGTCGCGTCTGGTCTGGGCGGCGGCCGGCAGGGCCAGGATCAGCGCGGCGAGGAGGAGGAATATTCGGATGGCTCAGCCCTCCCGCTCCGCCTCTCGCTCGTCGTCTTCCTCGGTCACGGCGGCCGGGGCGCCGCGCGTCGTCTGAGGACCGTCCTCGCCCTGATGCGCCCGGTCGAGCGCGCTGCGCGGGCCGGCATCGCGCCCGCTGGCGGGTGCGACGGGAAGGGAGAGCAGCAGGGCTGCCAGATATGCGGGCCACATGATGGAGCGGAGCTTTCCGGTCATCCGTGTTCTCAAAAAGGCAGTAATCGGGCGATTACAACCTTTCTTTCACGTCGATCCTCAAGTTCGAGTGTTGTGGGCACGGTGTGGCGGGAATGCTCCACCATTCCCTCGCGCGGCAGATAGGCCCGGCCGGGATCCGCCAGCAGCACGGTCGCCTCCCGCGACATGGCCCGCAGCCAGGGCATGATATGGGCCGTCATCGGCGCCTCGTAGCAGACGTCGCCCGCCAGGATGACGTCCCAGCGGCAAGGCGCGCCCACCACATCGCCGTCCAGGGCCAGGATCTCGACGCCGTTCAGCGCCGCGTTCAGCCCGATGGCGGCGATGGCGAGCGGATCGATCTCGGCGGCCTCCACGCTGGCCGCGCCCATCTGCGCCGCCACGATCGCCGCGACTCCGCAGCCCGAGGCGAAGTCCAGCACGCGCCTGCCCGCGACCAGGCCGGGATCGGCCTGCATCGCCAGACCGAGCGCCACGCTGCCCGGCCAGGCGAAGGCCCAGAAGGGCGGCTCCATGCCGTGCTGTTCGAGGAAGGCCTCGCTGGCCTGCCAGATGGGCGTGATCTCGGTGGCGAGGTGCAGCGGGATGCCCGGCAGCAAGGGCGACTCGGCGATGGCGGTCTGGGCGCGGATGAAGCCGGCGGCGTCGCTCACAACCGGCCCAGCAAGAGGGCCAGCGCCACCAGCAGCCCGGCATCGCGATTGGCCTTGAAGAGCGTCAGGCAGAGCGCGGGATCATGGATGTCCAGCGCGCGGATCTGGTGGGCCAGGGCCGCCGCCGGCAGCAGCAGGCCCGGATAGAACCAGGGCGAAAGCCCGGCGATCCATCCCGTCAACGCCAGCAGCAGGATCGCCGACCCGTAGCAGGCGACGAGGAAGGGCCGCGTCCGTTCGCCGAAGGTGAGCGCGGTGGAGCGGATGCCCACCAGCGCGTCGTCCTCGCGGTCCTGATGGGCATAGATCGTGTCGTAGCCGAGGATCCAGGCGATGGTCGCCGCATAGAGCGCCAGCACTGGCAGGCCCAGCGGCGCGCCCGCCGCCACCGGCCCCATCAGCGCGCCCCAGCCGAAGGTGAAGCCCAGCACCAGCTGCGGATAATCGGTCACGCGCTTGGCCAGGGGGTAGAGGAGAATCGGCAGCAGCGAGCCCACGCCCAGCCAGATGGAGGCCGCGTTCAGCTGCAGCAGCACCGCCAGCCCGATGGCGCAGAGCAGGGCCAGGAAGGCCACCGCCTGGCGCGGCGACACCGCGCCCGAGGCCAGCGGCCGGCCCCGCGTGCGCTCCACCTTGCGGTCGATCTCGCGGTCCCACAGGTCGTTCACCACGCAGCCCGCGCCGCGCATCACGAAGGCGCCGAGGAGGAACAGGAAGGTCAGCCACAGCCCCCTGCCCCAGCCCGGCGCGAAGAGCGTGATTCCCCAGAGCCCGGGCAGGAAGAGCAGCCAGCTGCCGATCGGGCGATCGGCCCGCATGAGCAGCGCATAGGGCTGCCAGCCGGCCGGCAGCCGCGCGACCCAGCCGGCGGTGCGGATGTCGGTATAGCCTGGGACGGCGGGGTTCTCTTGCACGGGCGCATGCAGCACGGCACATCGGGCCATGTCCATCCCTCGCATCCACGCCCCCTGGCCCCCTCGAAGAGGGCGTCGAGATCGCCCTGACGCCGGCCCAGGCCCATCACATCGGCCATGTCATGCGCCGCGCGCCGGGGGCGGAGCTGCGCGCCTTCAACGCCACCGACGGCGAATTCGCCGCCGAGCTCACCGCCATCCGCAAGGATCGCGGCGCCATGCGCCTGGGAGCGCGGCTGCGCGCGCCCTCCCCCGAGCCCGAGCTGCGCGCCCTCATCGCGGCGCTGAAGCGCGAGGCCATGGACTGGGCCGTCGAGAAGGCCGCCGAGCTCGGCGCCACCGTCATCCAGCCCGTGCTGACGCGCCATTGCGTGGCCGACCGCAGCAACACCCTCCGCCTGGCCGGCATCGCCCGCGCCGCGGCCGAGCAATGCGAGCGCCTTTCCGTCCCCGGTCGTCGAGGAGTCGCGCCCGCTGCATGCCGTGCTCGACGCCTGGGACGGCGCGCCGCTGCTGGTCGCCGCCGAGCGCCGCGACGCCCCGCCGCTGCACGCCGCGCTGGCGGGCCTGCGGGCGCCCTGTGGCTTTCTGGTCGGTCCCGAGGGGGGCTTTGACCGACCCGAACTTGACGATCTGGCCCGGCGTCCCTTTGTTACGCTTACCACGCTTGGGCCGCGCATCCTGCGCGCGGAGACGGCGCTGGTCGCGGGACTTGGAGCGATCTCCTTGTCTCTCGACGTCCAAGGCTAGTCTCCAGGAATAGAAAGCGCCCCCATGTCCAATCCCGGCCAGGCTGATCCCACGCCGATCACCTCCGCGCGTCAGCTCGCCGACTGGTTCGCCTCGGGCTCCAAGCCCCGCTCCGAATGGCGGATCGGCACCGAGCACGAAAAGATCGGCTTCCGCCGCACCGATTTCACGCCGCCCGACTACGAGCATGAGGGCATCCGCGCGATGCTCGAGGGCATCAGGGCCAAGGGCTGGGAGCCCATCCATGACGGCGCCAATGTCATCGGCCTGACCAAGGACGGCAGCTCCGTCAGCCTGGAGCCGGGCGGGCAGTTCGAGCTCTCCGGCGGCCCGCTGGAGGACCTCCACGCGACGCGGCTGGAGACGGCCGCGCATCTGCGCGACGTGCATGAGATCGCGGGGCCGCTCGGCCTCGGCTTCGCGGGCATCGGCTTCAATCCGGTCGTCCGGCGCGAGGACATGCCCTGGATGCCCAAGAGCCGCTATTCCATCATGCGGCGCTACATGCCGCTGAAGGGCAATCTCGGCCTCGACATGATGCTGCGCACGGCCACCGTGCAGGTGAATCTCGACTTCGGCGACGAGGCCGACATGGTGGAGAAGCTGCGCGTCTCGCTGGCGCTGCAGCCGCTCGCCACCGCGCTCTTCGCCAGCTCGCCGCTGCGCGAGGGCAAGCCCTCCGGCTACAAGTCGCTGCGCGGCCATGTGTGGTCCGACACCGACCCCGATCGCACGGGAATTCCCGGCCTCGTCTTCGAGGAGGGCTTCGGCTTCGAGCGCTTCGCCGAATTCGCGCTGGACGTGCCGATGTACTTCGTCGCGCGCGACGGAAAGCTGCACGACGTGGCCGGCCAGAGCTTCCGCCGCTTCATGACCCGGGGACCCGACGGGGGCCTGGACGGGCTGCGGGGCGTGGAGGCGACCATGGGCGATGTGGCCGACCATGTGACCACCCTCTTCACCGAGGTCCGCCTCAAGAAGTTCCTGGAGATGCGCGGCTCGGACGCCGGCAGCGAGGCGATGCTGCTGGCCGAGCCCGCCTTCTGGGTCGGCCTCATCTACGACGACGCCGCGCAGAAGGCCGCCCGCGCGCTGACGAAGGACTGGAGCGTGGCGCAGATGCACGCGCTGCGCGCCGAGGCGCCGAAGCTCGCTCTGGACGCGACCATCGCCGGCCCGCAGCCTGCGCGACGTGGCGCGCGACGCACTCGCCATCGCCGAAGGCGGGCTGAAGGCGCGCGGCCTGGGCGAGGAGGCCTATCTCGCGCCGCTGCACGAGATCGTGGAGAGCGGGATGACGCAGGCCGATCGCATCCTGCAGCAGTTCCACGGGGCCTGGCGCGGGGATGCGTCCAGGGCCTTCGGGTTCATGGAACTCTGATCCGGTGGGCGGCGGGTCCCAGAGCTTTTTCCGATCGGACAGGCTCACTTCAAAAGCTCTGGCCCGTTGTTTTTCGAGCATCTTCACCCGATCAGGCGAAGCAGCCTGATCGGGATCTGCTCTTAGTGACCGTTTGAGAATGGGTTGGCGCGGCTTGGTTGTGGTGATTCAAGCTCGGGATGTGAACCCGAGAGACGCGCCGCCGAATGGCCGAGATTGCCCGCAAGACGAAGCGCTACCCGTCTGATCTGACGGATGGGGAGTGGGCGCAGGTCGAGCCGCTGATGCCGAAGCCGCCGAGACGGGGCAGGAAACCATCAGTGGACCTGCGCGAGATGCTGAACGCGATCCGCTATCTGGCGCGCTCGGGCGGAGGCTGGCGGATGCTGCCGATCCACTTCGGGCCATGGCAGACCGTCTATTGGTGGTTCCGCCGCTTCGTGCGGCGCCTGCTGTTTCGCACGATCCACGACGTGGCGCTGATGCTGGATCGCGAGGCGGCGGGGCGGGAGGCAAGCCCCAGTGGCGGGGTTCTCGACAGCCAGACGGTGAAAGCGCCCTTCGCCGAGGTGCGAGGCTATGACGGAGGCAAGCGGGTCGTCGGACGCAAGCGCCATGTCGCCGTGGACACGGATGGGCGGCTGCTCATGGTCCATCTCACCACGGCCGATGTGTCGGACAGCGCAGGCGCCCAGATGATCCTCGCCGCCATTCCAAAGCGCTGGCCTTGGCTGAAGCACCTCTTCGCGGATGCGGGCTACGACCGAACGAGGCTGATGGACAAGGCGGCCTTCCTCGACTTCGTCGTCGAGATCGTCAGACGCTCAGATCCGAAGGGGTTCCATATCCTCCCGAGGCGCTGGGTGTTGGAGCGGACCTTCGGATGGATGATCCGCTGGCGCCGCCTGGTTCGAGACTACGAGCAACGCCTCGACGTCTCAGAAGCCATGATCCACCTCGCCATGGGTGCCCTCCTCCTGCGAAGGATCGCCCATCCCTGAATTCTCAAACGGTCACTAAGTGCTGCCTTCAGAATCACGATTCTCTTGTATCTGACGGCGCTCGACCTACGCTTCTGTCCTTATGCGCGCTTGACGTTGGCTTCCACGACTTGCCTGATGTCATCGACTTGGGCGGTTGTCAGTATCCGCTTTGGCAGCATGTTAAAGATGCGTGGCCCCTGATACAGGAGGATCACCTTGTCGTCCTCTGCCCATTTCATGTAGTCGCCCCAGGCAATGTTCCAGTCACCTTGCTGCGCGATGCTCCTAAAGCCTTCGGCTGACCATGAAACTGTCATCGGGTGCTGGAGGACTTTCTGGGCCGCGTAGGCCTTGCGGGCAAAAATGGCCGCGCCGACGAAATATTGGAAGAACGGCAACGCAATCACGACCGCGAAGCCGATATAGACGGCTGGCGCAAAAGGCGCATCGTGCATCTGCAATGACGGTACGAAAAAGATGCCAAGCAGCAGGGCTGCGAAGCCCAACCAGGAAATAAGCGGCCAGCATGAGGTCAAGTACTTCAAAATGAACAGCTTGTTGGCCGCGACATAGTCATCGGCGGTCAAGGTAAGGGTGACACTGCGGTTCAGATCGTTCATGGCCTACCAGTATCCGGTTTGCATGGTCGCGCCCCCCGACCACGGGCCTCCCGTGTCCACATCCCAAGCTTGAAGCATCCCCGCCGAGCCCTGCCAAGCCTTTCTCAAACGGCGACTAAGCGGCCCCGCTCATCTCGAAGCTCAGCTCGCAGACCAGCCCATCCGGCTCCCAGCGCAGCTGCATCCTGCCGCCGAGCCGGTTCTCGAAGGTCTGGCGGATGAGCTGCGTGCCGAAGCTCTGATGCGCCGGCGGCCCGTCCAGCCGCGGGCCGCCGATCTCGCGCCAGACCATCTGCACCGTCGTCCCCTCGATCCACCAGGTCACCTCAAGCCGGCCGCCCGGCGCCGAGAGCGCGCCGTATTTCGCGGCATTGGTGGTGAGCTCGTGCACCGCCATCGACAGCGGCTGCGCCACCTCCGAGCCCAGCATCACGGGCGGCCCCGAGAGCGCGACGCGCGCCTCGCCAAAGGGCGCGAGCTCGTGCTGGACCAACTCCTTCAGCTGCGCGCCCTTCCAGCGATATTGGCTGAGCAGCGTCATGGTTCGTGCCAGGGCCTGCACCCGGCCCTCCATGATCTGGACGAAGGTCTCGGGCGTGTCGGCCGTGGTCACGCGCAGCAGGCCCGAGACGATGGCCAGCGCGTTCTTGGCGCGATGCTCCACCTCATGGGCCAGCAGGGCCGTCTGCTCCTCGGCCAGCTTGCGCTCGGTCACGTTGTAGGCGACGCCCAGCAGCCGCGAACCGGGCCTGCCGTCGAGCGGCACGCGCCGCGCCTGGGCGGTGATCCAGATGGTTTCGCCCTCGCCTTCCGGCCCCTCGTCGGCACGCGGCCGGCGGATGCGGAATTCGCAGCGGAAGGTGCCATGGCGCTGCGCGCGCGCCATCTCGCGCCGCACCTTGCCGCGATCGGCCGGGTCGATCCGCGCGACCGTCGCCGACACGTCGGGCTGGCCCGCCTCGGGATCGAAGCCCCAGAGCTCGATCATCATGCGCGACCAGTTCAAGGTGCGCGCCTCGGAATTCCACTCCCAGGTGCCGACGCCCGCCGCCTCCTGCGCCAGGCGCAGCCGCGCATCGCTCTCGGCCAGCGCCTGCTCGGCGCTGCGCAGCGGCGTCACATCGACATGGGCGCCGCGCATGAGCAGGGCGCGCCCATGCTCGTCGCGTTCGATCTCCCCGCGCGCGGCGATCCAGCGCGTCTCGCCGGTCGCCGTCACGATGCGGTAGCTCTGGGAATATTCGGTGACGGCGCTCGTATCGGAGATCGCGTGCAGGAAATGCCCTTCGGCGCGCGCGCGGTCGTCGGGATGCAGGCGCCTGACCCAGTTCTCGTGCTTCTCCTCCGCCGGCGACCGCGCCTCGCCCTGCAGCTCCATGTATTCGCCCGAACGGCGATTGACCCCGGTGCGCAGGTCGATCTCGAAGGTCGCGACGAGGCCGAAGCGCGCGGCGCGCTGAAGGCGATCGGCGCTGCGCTCCACATCGTCCTCGAGGCCGGAATTGATCGCGTCGAGCCGCAGCTGGTCACGCCGCACGCGCAGCGCCAGCAGCAGCAGCAACAGCGCCGCGGGAATGCCCAGCAACAGATGGCTGACCATCTGCTGGCCCCAATGCGCGACGATCTTCGATGTCGGCCGAAGGCTCACCGCATAGATCGGGAAGCCCTCGATCCGGCGCACCGCGTTCAGGCTGGAGAAGCCCTCGACGCTCGAGATCGTGCGATAGGTCCGCGCGCTCTCGCCGCTCGCCACCGCCGCATGGAAGGCCCGATCGCGCGGGATGGGCGGCAGCAGGCCATCCTGGCCGATGGTTCTGCTGAGGATGTAGCCGTCGTCGCGGACCAAAGCGAGCATGTCGCCCTCCGGCCCGAGCAGCCGGCGCATGCCCTCGGCCAGCGAGCTGGGGCGGATCGCCAGGAAGATCAATCCATCGAAGGCGCCGGGCTCCAGGTTGTCGTTGCCGGTGCCCACGCGCCTTCGGCCGACGGCGAAGAGGAGCTGGCTCGCGACGCGGCCCAGGAAGGGCCGGCTGACATAGGTGGACGGCGCGTCCTCCGCGCGGAGCGCGATGAAATAATCCCGGTCCGTCACGTCTATGTCGCGCGGCACGGGATAGAGATTGCTCGCGACGAGCGGATGGCCGTTGCGGTCGAGCACGAAGGCCAGGTCGGCCTGCGGCAGCTCCTCCACCATCGCGCCCAACTCGTCGTGCCAGCGCCGCTCGTCCTCGGAGATGGTGCGGTCGGAGAGGCCGCGCAGGCGCTCGTTGATGCGCCCGACCGCCACGGCCTGGGCCTCCAGGACCCGCGCGGCGTATTCGGCGCCGGCATCGGCCGTGCGGCTGAGCTGCAGCGTGGCGTCCTCGATCGCCGTGCGCCAGCTCAGCCAGGCGCCGCCGGCCAGGGTGACGATGGGCACAAGCACCGCGGCGAAGGGCAGCAGAAGCGCGAAGCGCGTGCGGCGGCTGCGAAGGGGAAAGGGCGCCGGCATCGGTTCGTGGAGCGGAGGCGCCTTGCCGGTACCACGAAGGGGGGTGGTGGCCGTCGAGCTATCCACGCGGCTCACCTTACTTCCCCGCTTCTCACCGGTACTCGACCGGCCGCATTCAAGGCGCAGTCAGGGGCATCGACCCCTTCGTGTCAAGCAAAGTCAGGCCTGCCGGCCTGGGAACGTTCCGCAAGCGCCCACGGGGGGTGCTTGCGGGATTGCCGGCTCAGTTGCCGACGCGCACCAGGCGCAGCGGGAAGCCGTTATCGGCCTGCTGCTCCAGCTGCACCGTCGTCCGCGCCGCCCAGACCACCTGCTGCTGGTGCAGCGGGATGTAGAGCGCCTCGTCGCGGATGATGTTGGAGGTCTGCGTGATCAGCTCCTGCCGGCGGGCCGGATTCGCCTCGACGGCGATCTGGTCGATGAGCGAGTCCAGCTGCGGGTGGGAGAAGCCGCCGTTGTTGAACATGCCCCGCGTGCCGTCGCGCGTGCCGGCCAGATTGAACAGCGCGTTGTGCGCGTCATAGGTGTTGGGCGTCCAGCCGAGCAGGTAGAAGCTCGTGTTGAAGCGCGGCGCATTCACCTCGGCGAAGTAGCGCACGCGGGTCTGCGCGGCGAGCGTGACGCGCACGCCGATGCGGGCGAGCATGGCGACCGCGGCCTGGCAGATGCCCTCGTCGTTCACGTAGCGGTCGTTCGGGCAGTCCATCGTGACGCCGAAGCCGTTCGGGTAGCCGGCCTCCGCCAGCAGCCGCTTCGCGCCGTCGACGTCGAGCGGCAGGCGCTGGTCGTTGGCCTCGAGGAAGCCGTTCACGCCGGGTCCGAAGATCTGCCCGGTGGGGCGCGACTGCCCGCGCATGACGCGCGAGCGGATCGCCTGGATGTCGATGGCCTGGTACATCGCCCGGCGCACGCGCACGTCCTGGAAGGGATTGCGCCCGCGCACGTCGCTCTTCAGCAATTCGGCGCGGTTCTGGTCCATGCCGAGATAGATGGTGCGCAGCTCCGCGTTCTGGATCACGCGCAGGCCCGCGGTGCTGCCGATGCGCGGCATGTCCTGCGGCGGCACCGTGTAGATCATGTCCACCTCGCCCGAGAGCAGGGCGGCCACGCGCGTCGCGTCATTGGCGATCACGTTGAACTCGATCCGGTCGAGGTTATGGACCGGCGTGTCCCACCAGTTGGGGTTGCGCGTCAGCACCGTGCGGCGGTCGGGCTCGCGCGAGGCGAGCAGGAAGGGGCCGGTGCCCATGGCGTTGCGGGTGGCGAAGTTCTCCTCGCGCGAGGTGAGGTCGGCCACGCGCTGGGCGTTATTCCGTTCCAGCCAGGCCTTGCTCATGATGCCGAAGCTGGTGATCTCCTCGGGGAAGATCGGATTGGGCAGCTTGGTCGTGACGACGACGGTGAAGTCGTCAGGCGCGGTCACCTGGTCGACGGAGGCGAAATAGGCCGCGATGTTCGAGCCGGGGCCCCGGGCGCGCGCGATCGAGAAGACCACATCGGCCGCCGTGAAGGGCGAGCCGTCGGAGAACTTGACGCCGCGGCGCAGGTGGAAGCGCCAGGTCGTCGGGTCGACCTGCTCCCAGCGCTCGGCGAGCGCGGGCTCGAGGCGCAGCTGCGGGTTCCGGCGGATCAGCGGCTCGTAGATGTTCGAATTGAAGGTGAGAAGAAAGGTCTCGGACCGCGTGTAGGGGTCCATGGAATTGACGTCGCCGTCATTGGCCCATCGGAAGGTCGCCGCCTGAGCGGAGATCGCGAGGCCGGCCGCGAGCAGCGTCGCGGCGAGGAAAGGGCGGATCATTCTGGTCTCCCGATTGTGGACGTCGCGGGAGGCTAGCCTTGGCTTGGGAATGCGTCGAGGGATTGCCGGGGGAGCGCCCAAACGAAAAAAGGGGGCCGCGAGGCCCCCTTGGTCACGCCCCGATCGGTGGAGCGTCTCAGGCGGCCTTGAAGGCCGCCGGCAGGCTGGAGATCGCGCTGTCCACCAGCGGCGCGTCGGCCGCGGCGGTGTGCTTCTGCGCGATGATGTCGCGCACCGCGGCGGTCGCGATCTCGGCGGCCGCATTGCGGACCTCGGTCACGGCGCTGGCCTCGGCCGCGGCGATGCGGTCCATGGCCATCCGCTCGCGGCGGCGGGCGGAGGCTTCGGCTTCCGCCTTGGCGGCGGCGGCCACGCGCTCGGCCTCGGCCTTGGCACGCTCCAGCATCGCGGCGGAGTCCTTGATCGCCTGCTCGCGCTCCTTGCGGGCGGCGGCCATCATCGCCTCGGCCTCGGCGCGGAGGCGGCTGGCCTCCTCGAGCTCGGCCTTGATGCGCGCGCCGCGGCCATCGAGCATCTGCGTCGCCTTGGTCCAGGCGAGCTTGCCGAACAGGACGATGAAGATGACGAAGCTGACCGCGACCCAGAACTTCGGGTCGAGATAGAAGTGTTCGTAGTGATGGGCCATCAGACCGCTCCCTGGCTGGCGGCGCGATCGACCGCGGCGGCCACGTCATTGGCGGGGGCTGCGACGGAGAGACGGGCCAGCATGGCCGTCGCCGTCTCGCCGGCCACCTGGCGCAGCGCGCCCATGGCCTGGTCCCGCGCGGCGCGCACCTGGGCCTCGGCCTGGGCGACCTGGGCGGACAGACGCTCGTTGATCTCGGTCGCCTGCTTGGCGGCGGCCAGCTGGGCCTCGACCATGGCGGCCGAAATGGCGGCATGGGCCTCGGCACGGGCGGCGGCGGAAGACGCGCGCAGCTCGGCCAAAGCGGCCTCACCGGCGGACTGCGCGTCGCGCGCGGCATTCAGATCGGCCGTGATGCGCGCAGCGCGCTCATCCAGGACCGAAGCGACCCCCGGAAGGGCGTAGGTCTTCAGCACGTAGTAGAGCAGGCAGAAGATGATGAGCAGCCATACCAGCTTGCTCATCATCAGCGGATTGGCGAAATCGAGCTGCGGCATGGCGGTGTTCCTGTGGTGGGGCAAATTCCGGCCGGACGATGACGACCGACGCGGAAAATGCGACCAGATGCTGAGGCCGGAGAGGCCGGGGCATGACGCCCCGGCCCAGCGAGCTCAGGCGAACAGGATCAGGAAGGCGATCAGCAGCGCGAAGAGCGCGACGGCTTCCGTGAGGGCGAAGCCGAGAATGCCGATCGGGAAGACGGCATCGCGGGCGGCGGGGTTACGCGCAACGCTCGTGATCAGCGCCGAGAAGATGTTCCCGATGCCGAGGCCGACGCCGAACAGCGCGATAACGGCGATACCGGCTCCGAGAGCCTTGGCGGCAGCAACTTCCATGTTCTCAATCCTTCTGTTTGCTGAGAAGCGGTAGGTGGGCAGACGGTCCGCTTAGTGCAGGTGGACAGCGTCGTGGAGGTAGATGCAGGTGAGGATCGCGAACACATAGGCCTGCAGGAACGCGACCAGCACTTCGAAGCCGACGAGCACGACGTTGATCGCGAGCGGCATAATGGAGAGGAACGGTCCAACCGTGCCCAGGCCGGCCAGCATCACGATGAAGGTCGCGAAGACCTTCAGCATCACGTGACCCGCGACCATGTTCGCGAAGAGACGGATGCTGAGGCTGATCGGGCGGGAGAGGTAGGAGACGATCTCAACCGGGATGATGATGGGCGCGAGCCAGAGCGGCGCGCCCTCGGGGAAGAAGTAGCCGAAGAACTTCATCCCATGCAGCGACAGCGCCACCACCGTGATCAGCACGAAGACGAGCGCGGCCATCACGAAGGTCACGCTGATGTGGCTGGTGTAGGTGAAGGCGTAGGGGAAGAGGCCGAGCATGTTGCCGAAGAGGATGAACATGAACAGCGTGAAGACGAAGGGGAAGAAGCGGCGGCCTTCGGGACCGACCTGCGAAACCACCATGTCGTCGATGAAGCCGTAGGCGCTTTCGGCCAGGCTCTGGAAGCGGCCGGGCACGATGGCGCGGCGACGCATGCCGAGCACCATCATGAGCACGATCAGCGCGCCCGCGATGACCATGTGCATATTGGATTGTGTGAATCCGACCGAGGCGCCGATCGTTCCGCCGACGGTACCCAGCTCGAACTGGCTGAGCGCGTCGATCGCTTTCCCTTCAACGGCCACCAGGCACCTCTTCGAACCAGATTACTTGCGCGCACCAGGCCGGGGCGTGAACAGCCTATAGACGTTCAGCATCCCCGCGGCGGCCCCCAGAAAGAACATCACCAGGAAGAGCCAGGGCGAAGTGCCGAGCCACTTGTCGAGCATGAGGCCGAGCCCCACTCCGACAATCAGCGCGGAGACGATCTCCACGCCGGCCCGAAGACCAAACCCCCAGGTGGAAGGCAGGGCTCCTTTCGAGGCCTCGGGCTTGTCGAGACCTTGTCGGTCCCGAGCGGCCTTGAGGCGCGTCTCGAAGGAATTGCGCTCGTCCACCATAGGCTCCTCCCTGACTTTGTTTTCGCTGGAAGGCGAGGCTGGCTCTATGGCGGCGGGGCATGACTGTCAAGCGCATGAACCCGTTGAAAGGCGGCGTTTCCGGCGGGGAACGGGTGAATGTGGCGATCGTTGCGCGAAAGGGTCGCGCAGGCCACGAATTTGCCCCGGTAAGGCCTATCCCTCGGCCATGGCGACGGCCTGTCCGAGGTCGACCGAGAGCAGCCGCGAGACTCCGCGCTCCTGCATGGTGACACCGAACAGACGGTTCATCCGCGCCATGGTCAGCGCGTGGTGGGTGACGACCAGGAAGCGCGTGCCGGTGCCCGACATGGTGTCCAGCAGGTCGCACAGTCGCTCGACATTGGCGTCGTCCAGCGGCGCGTCCACCTCGTCCAGCACGCAGACCGGCGCGGGGTGGCAGAGGAAGACGGCGAAGATGAGCGACAGCGCCGTCAGCGCCTGCTCCCCGCCCGAGAGCAGCGACAGGGCTGAGAGCTTCTTGCCCGGCGGCTCGGCATAGATCTCGAGGCCCGCCTCCAGCGGGTCCTCGCTGCCCACCAAGGCGAGATGCGCCCTGCCCCCGCCGAAGAGCTTGCCGAAAAGTTGCCGGAACTCGCGGTCCACCTGGTCGAAGGTGACGCGCAGCCGCTCGCGCGCCTCGCGGTTCAGATGGCCGATGGAGCCGCGCAGCTTGGCGATGGCCGAGGTCACCTCCTCGCGGTCCTTCACGATCTGGGCGATGCGCGCCTCCAGCTCCTCCAGCTCGCCCTCGGCGCGGAGGTTCACCGGACCCATCTCCTCGCGCTCGCGGGCCAGGCGCTCGGCGCGGCGGCGCGCGCGGTCCTCGGCGGTGTCGGAGACGTCCTGGGGTGGGGTGGGCAGCTCGGGCGTCTCGCCGAAGCGCTCGGCGATGCGTGCGGCGAGCGCCGTTCCGGCCTGGATGGCCGATTCACCGGCGGCCTCGGCGCGCAGCGCGGCCTCGCGGGCGGCAGCGAAGGCCGAATCGGCCGTGCGGCGGGTCTCGTCGCGCTCGCGGGCGCGGGATTCGGCAAGATCGAGGGCGGCCCGGGCGGCGAGATGCGCCGCCTCGCTCGATTCGAGACGGCGGGTGGCCTCCGCCTGCGCCTCGGCGACGCGCTCGGGCAGGCGGCGGGCCTCGTCGCGCCGGCGGGTGGCCTCCTCGCGGCGGGCTTCCAGGGCGGTGAGGCGGCTCGCGGCATCGGCCAGGCGCTGGGCCCAGGCCGCGCGCTCGGCGATCGCGGATTCGCGGCGCAGGGCCAGGGATTCGCGCTCGCCCTGCAGGGCCAGGACCTTGCCGCGCGCCTCGGCGGCGCGGCTGCGGATGCCGGCCAGCGCCAGGCGCGCCTGATCCACCTCCGACCGCGCGACGCCCAGGTCCGGCAGCGCCGTACGGGCCGCGCGGGCGCGCTCCAGCGCCTCGCCGGATTCGCCCGCCTCGGCGCCGACGCGCTCCTGTTGGGGGGCCAAAGCGGCGATCTGGGCCAAAGCGGTCGCGTTGCGGCTACGGAGCGAGGCCTGCTCGGTCCGGGCGGCGGCC
>NZ_CBDDFJ010000024.1:0-99379 GCF_965227005.1 Roseococcus sp. | reverse complement strand
GGTCGAGTTCACCATCCTGGCCAATCCCGGCGACTACAAGGCCGACGAGATGCACCTGATGTTCGTGCTGAAGGGCGGCGGGTCGGCCAACAAGACCTTCCTCTACCAGCAGACGCGCGCGGTGCTGAACAAGGCCAAGCTGCTGGCCTTCATCGAGGAGAAGGTGAAGACGCTCGGCACCTCCGCCTGCCCGCCCTACCACCTGGCGGTGGTCATCGGCGGCACCAGCGCCGAGACGACGCTGAAGTCGGTGAAGCTGGCCTCCACCAAGTATCTGGACGAGCTGCCCACGACCGGCAGCAAGGCGGGCCATGCGATCCGCGATCCGGAGCTCGAGCAGGAGATCCACAAGCTCACCCAGAACCTCGGCATCGGCGCGCAGTTCGGCGGCAAGTATTTCTGCCATGACGTGCGGGTGGTCCGGCTCCCCCGTCACGGGGCTTCGCTGCCGATCGGCATCGGCGTCTCCTGCTCGGCCGACCGGCAGATCAAGGCGAAGATCACCGCCGAGGGCGTGTTCCTGGAAGAGCTGGAGCACGATCCCGCCCAGTACCTGCCCGAGCATTCCGAGACGATCTCGGGCGGCGAGGTCGTCACCATCGACCTCAACCAGCCGATGGACGCCATCCGCGCCGAGCTCTCGAAGCATCCGGTGAAGACCCGCGTCGCGCTCAACGGCACCATCGTGGTCGCGCGCGACATCGCGCACGCCAAGCTGCAGGAGCGGATCGAGGCCGGGCTGGGCCTGCCCGAATACCTCAAGAACCACCCGGTCTATTACGCCGGCCCCGCCAAGACGCCGACGGGCATGGCCACCGGCAGCTTCGGCCCCACCACGGCCGGGCGCATGGACAGCTATGTCGAGGCCTTCCAGAAGGCCGGCGGCTCGCTGGTGATGCTGGCCAAGGGCAATCGCAGCAAGGCCGTGCTGAACGCCTGCAAGACCTATGGCGGCTTCTACCTCGGCTCCGTCGGCGGGCCGGCGGCCCGCCTCGCGCAGGACTGCATCAAGAAGGTCGAGGTGCTGGAATATCCCGAGCTCGGCATGGAGGCGGTCTGGCGGATCGAGGTCGTGGACTTCCCGGCCTTCATCGTGATGGACGACAAGGGCAATGATTTCTACGAGGGGCTCGAATAGGGGCCGGCCCGCCTTGGCGCGCCCCACTTCCCACTGGAGGATCCCCGCCCGCTATGCGGGGATCGTGCTGCCCTTCCTGCTCTCCATCCTGATGACCTGCGTCATCTCGGGCGTCTCCACCCTGCTCGCGCTGGGGATCACCCGCGAGGCGCTCTTCGCCTGGCCGCTGGCCTGGGGTTCGTCCTGGATCATCGGTTTCCCGACGCTGCTGGTCGTGCTGCCCTTCGTCCGGCGGCTCACCGCCGCGCTCACCAAACCCTCAGGAGCCTGATCCGATGACCCGACGCCTCATCTCCTCCGGCTCCCGCTTCGAGGAGGAGATCGGCTATTCGCGCGCCGTGGTGGATGGGGACGACATCTTCGTCTCCGGCACCACCGGCTACGACTATGCGAAGATGACCATCGTCGAGGACGTGGTCGGCCAGTGCGAGCAGACCTTCCTCAACATCGCAGCCGCGCTGAAGCAGGCCGACGCCACGCTCGACGACGTGGTACAAGTGCTCTTCATCGTGCCCCGGCGCGAGGACTGGGAGCCCTGCTGGCCGGTCGTGAAGAAGTATTTCGGCGTGGCGAAGCCCGCTTCGACGCTGATCCATGCCAATCTGCAGACCGATGCCATGCGCATCGAGATCCAGGTCACCGCGCGGCGTCGCCGCTAGGTATCGTATGATCGCGGGATTCGGGTCTCCGGCGCCTTCGCGCCGGCGGCCCTCCCGCTCAGGAGAGCAGTAGCCCATGCGCTTCGCCGTCGATCGCCTCGACCACCTTGTGGTGACCGTGAAGGACGTGGAGATCAGCGCGGCCTGGTACCAGCGCGTGCTGGGGATGGAGCGTGCGGATTTCGGCCCGCACAACCGAACGGCCGTCCGCTTCGGCGGGCAGAAGATCAACCTCCGGCCCGTCGAGGCCACGCAGGCCGAGTGGTGGAGCGGGACGGCGGCCGCCCCGGGCAGCCAGGACCTGTGCTTCATCGTGACCACCACGGCGCCGCAGGTGATCGAGCACCTGCACAGCTGCGGCGTGACGGTGGAGCAGGGCCCTGTCGCGAAGGACGGCGCGCTGGGCTCCATCACCTCGGTCTATTGCCGCGATCCCGATGGGAACCTGATCGAGATCGCGAGCTACGGCGAATCCTGAACCGCGCGCCTCACTCCTGGAAGTTGAGGCGGAGGCCGGCCTCCGGCCAGGGCAGCGCCACCAGATCGCCCTTGCGCGAGAGGGTCACATAGGCCGTCCGCATATCGGCTCCGCCGAAGCAGATATTCGTCGGATGCGTGTCCGGCATCCGCACCTCGCGCAGGATGCGTCCATCGGGCGCGATCACCGTGACGGTGCCGGCCAGCAGCGTCGCCACGGCGATATTGCCCGAGGCCTCCACGGCCAGGCTGTCGAAGCGCGAGAATCCCGGCATGGTCACGACGCAGCGCCCGCCATGCGGCGAGGGGAAGCCCTCCCTGCGGATCACCCCCGGCGCCTCGATGTCGAAGGCCCAGAGGCGCGCCGTCTCGGTGTCCGCGACATAGAGCGTCCGCTCGTCGGGCGAGAGGCCGACGCCGTTGGGCGAGAGAACCGGGAAAGCGAGCTCCCGGATCATCGAGCCGTCGGGCAGCGCGTAGTAGAGCCCGCCATGGTCACGGTCGCGCTTGCGGCGCTTGCCCAGGTCGGTGAAGTAGAAGCCCCCCTGCCGGTCGAAGACGAGGTCGTTCGGCGCGGCCAGCCGGTGGCCGTCGCATTCCGTGTAGAGCGTGGTGCGCGCCCCCGTCGCGGGATCGACGCGCTCGATGGAGCCGCCCTTATAGTCGCGCGAGGGGCCCTGCCCCGCGAAGTGGCCGGGCTCGTAGTGGCTGCCGCCGTTGTTGCAGAGGTAGAGCATGCCGTCCGGCCCACGCGCGAGGCCGTTCGGCCCGCCCCCCGTCGGGCCGAGCACGGAATAGACGCCCTGCGCATCGACGCGCGACACCTTGCCGCCGTTCAGCTCCACGAAGACGACGGAGCCGTCCTTCATGACCACCGGCCCCTCGGGGAAACCGAGGCCACTGGCCAGAACCTTGATATCGTTCATGTCGCTCTCCCTCACATCCGCAGCCCCACGTCGCGGACGATGATCCGCTGCTCCTCCAGCGTCGCGGGGATACTCGCGGCGTAGTCGGCGCTGTTGAGATAGGCGAGCGGCATGTCCATCCGCGCGATCAGGGCCTGATGCTCGGGATCCGTCAGCGCGCGGTGCAGCGCGTCGTGCAGCACACGCATGATGCCGGGATCCATGTTCTTCGGCCCGACCAGCCCATAGGGCGAGGTATGAGCGACGTCGAGGCCGCTTTCGCGCAGGGTCGGCGTCTGCGGGAAGCGGCGGATGCGCTCCTCGCCGAAGGAGACGAGCAGGCGCAGCTGGCCGTTCTGCACCATCTCGGCCCAGAGGCTGGAGGAGGCGACGGCGTCGAGATTGCCGCCCAGCAGCGCCTGCACGTCGTCGCCGCCGCCGCGGAAGGGCACGTGCACCCAGTCGAGCCCCGCGATGCGCGCCACCTGCTCCATCGCGACATGCTGCGTGGTGCCCACGCCCGCCGTGCCGAAGCTGACCTTGCCGGGGTTGGCCTTCACGTGATCGACGAATTGCTGCCACGTCCGCCAGGGCGAATCCGGCCGCACGACGACGCCGTAGGAATAGCCGACGAGGCGAATGACGAAGCTGAAATCCCGCTGCACGTCATAGGGCGCGCGCGGCATCATGAAGGGCACGCGCAGGGCCGAATTGTGCATCTGCGTGAGCAGATAGCCGTCGCCCTGCGCCTCGTTGGCGAGAAGCTGTGCCCCCAGGATTCCGCTCGCCCCCGCGCGGTTCTCGATGATGATGGGCTGGCCGAGATAGCGCGTCGCCACCTGGACCAGGCCGCGCAGCTGGATATCGGCCGCGGCACTGGCGAGCCAGGGCACGATCAGGCGGATCGGCCGGGTGGGAAATTCGCGCTGGGCCAAGGCCGGCGTCGCGAGCGCGGCGCCGGCCGCGCCGACCAGCAGGCTTCTGCGGCCCTGTCGGGTCTGGGGCATTGTCGTTCTCCCTTCCTGGCTCAATCGAGGCGGATGTTCAGGGGCTCGATCACCTTGCGCCATTCGCCGGTCTCCTCGGCGATGAGCGAGGCGAAGTCCTCCGGCGAATTGTGCACGACCTGCTGGCCCGTCGCGTCGATCGCGGCGCGATAGCCCGGATCGGCGCTGATCTTCGCGACGGCCTGCGAGAGCCGATCGACGATGGCCGCCGGCGTGCCCGCAGGCGCCACCATGCCGAACCAGCCGTGGAAGGCCATCGAGCCATAGCCGAGCTCGCGGAAGGTCGGGACGTCGGGCAGGGCCGGCCATCGCTCGGGACTGCTGACGGCCACGATGCGCACGCGCCCGTCGCGATGGAAGGGCATCACGGCCGGCACGGATTCGAAGGTCATGGGGATCTGCCCGGCCATCATATCGACCAGCGTCGGCGCGAAACCGCGGTAGGGCACCGAGGTGAGGCGCAGCCCATGGTTCATGAACAGCCGCTCGCCCATCAGGTGTCCGGAGCTGCCGATGCCGGTATGGGCGTAGAGGAACTCGGACGGCGCGCGCTGGATGCGCGCGACGATCTCGGGGAAGCCGCCCTGCACCGTGCTGTTCACCACACAGGCCATGGGGAAGCGCGTGAGCTGCGAGACTGGCGCGAAATCGCCGGGCCGGAAGGGCAGCCGCTGGCTCAGCAAAGGCAGCAGCACGAAGGTCGTCGAGCCGGAGACGAAGAGCGTGTGCCCATCCGGCCGCGACCGCGCGACATATTCGGCCGCGATGGCCGTATTGGCCCCGGTGCGGTTGTCCACCGGCATCTGCTGGCCGAGCTCGGTCGTGAGGCGCTGGGTGGCGGCCCTTGCAGTGACGTCGGTTCCCCCGCCCGCCGCATAGGGCACGATCACGCGGATCGGTCGGTCGGGATAGGCGGATTGCGCCCGCGCCCCGCCGATCGCCAGCGGCGCCGTACCGAGGGATCGCAGCAGCGTTCTTCGGGGAAGGATGCCGGTGACGACCGCCCTGCCCTTCGGATCCGTGTTTCGCATCGTCCCTGTTTCCTGTTCTAGGTGGATCGCCAGGGCTTGGGGAAAGCCCCGAGCCAGCGATCGGCTTCACCGGGCCACCAGGTCCTGCCGTCGAGCCCCATGGCCCAGCCCGCGCCCACGCCCTGGACTTCCAGGCCATCCTCGGCCCGGGCGCGGTAGCCGACATGGTGGTGACCATGGACCAGCAGCCGCGCGCCCATGGCACGGGCCAGCCCGTCGATCATGGCGAAGCCCTGTGGATGGCTGGAGGGCGCCTCATGCGTCACCAGCACATCGGCGCGCAGGCCGACGAGGGTGTCGTAATCCTCGGGCCAAATGGCCATGGCGCCGAGCGCATCCGCCATCGCGGCACGCTGCGCCTCCGTCCAGTCCGCGCCGAGCGTGGCGACATCGGCTGCCAGCTCCGCGCGGCCGTGCAGCCGGCGCGGATGCGGCGGCTCCCAGACGCGGCGCCGAAAGGTGCCGCCGAGGCCCGCGATGCGCAGCCCGCCGATCTCCACCACGCGGGCATTCAGCGCGCCGCCGCAGGTGCGTGGGTTGAGCGCGGGGTCGGTCAGGTTTGCCCACATCTGCGGGCCGCCGTCGTAATCGTGGTTGCCCCAGATCCAGCGGACGTCGATGCCCGCATCGAGCAGCGGCGCCGCCACCTCGTCGAGCGGGCGGTCGCACTCCATGTCGCCGAGCAGCACGGCCACCGCGGGCTTTTGCTCCAGCCCCGCCAGGCCGCGAACCACATGGTGCCACTGGCGATGGATGTCGCCGATGAAGACCACCTCGCCCATTCAGAGGACACCCTCCTCCGCGAGGGCCGCGACCTGCTCCGCCGAATAGCCCAGCATCTCGCCGAGGATGCGCGCATTGTCCTCGCCATAGCCCGGCGCGCCGCGGTCGATGAGGCCGCCGCTATAGGGCGGCGTGGCGGCGAGCTTCATGGGCAGCTCGGTCACCGGCCAGCGGCCGATCTTCGTGCCCGTCACCTCGGTGAACCAGTTCAGCGCGGCGAGCTGCGGATCCCGCTCGCAGCGATCCTCCGCGTTCTGGCAGACGCCGGCGGCCACGCCCGCCTTCTGCAGCGCCTCCATGGCGGCATAGGCGTCCTGTCCGACCGTCCATTGCGTGACGGCGGCATCGAGCGCGTCCTGGTGCAACAGCCGGCTCTCGAGCGTGGCGAAGCGTGGATCGGCGAGCCAGCCCGGATGTCCGGCCGCGCGCGCCAAGGCCTGCCAATCCGCCTGGTCGAAGCAGGCGATGGCGATCCACCGATCGGTCCCCGCGCAGCGATAGGCGCCGTGCGGCGCGGCCGGCTTATAGGGCGAGCGATTGCCGATGCGCGACCAGATGCGCCCGTTCGCCGACCAATCCAGCACGGGAACGCCACCGAGGAAGATGCCGGACTCGCATTGCGAGCTGTCGATCCACTGCCCCTTGCCGGTAACATCGCGGTGATACAGCGCGCCCAGGATGGCCGTGGCGAAGCTGTAGGCGCCGATCCAGTCGAGGAAGGAATAGCCCCAGCCCGCGGGCATCGCCGGTTCCGGCAGGCCCGACATCTCCGAGGTGCCGGCGAAGGCCGCCGCCACCGGGCCGATGGTGCGGAAGCGCCCATAGGTGCCCACGCCGCCCATGCCGGATTGCTGGACGTAGATCATGTCCGGCCGCAACTCGGTCAGCTTGTCGTAGCCGAGGCCGAGGCGCTGCAGCACGCCGGGCGAGAAGCCTTCGGCCACCACGTCGGACTGCGCGATGAGCCGGCGCGCGATCTCCAGGCCCTTGGGGTGGCGGATATTGAGCGACAGGCCGCTCTTGCCGGAATTCTTGTTGTTGAACTGCCCGCCCATATCGGAATCCGTGACGCCCTTGAGCGGCGCCGTCGCGGCCCGGCGCGCCTCCCGTCCGCCGACGGGCGACATGGCGGCCAGGCGTGTGTCCGGATTGGCCTTCCACTCCACCTTGATGACGTCGGCACCCAGCGCGGCGGCGAAGCGCGTGCCGCCGGCCGAGGCGAGGAACCAGGAGAAGTCGAAGATCCGCACGCCCTGCAGCGGAAAGGGCTTCCCCCAGCCCGACAACTTTGGCGCCGTCGCCGCGCGCGGGCGTGCGGGCTGCTTCGCGACGCGCGGCTTCGCCGTGGCCAGGACCGCGTCGGTGTCCTCGCCCAGCAGTGGCGCGCGGCGCCCGGCCTGCCAGTTGGTCTCCGTCGAGAGCCATCGGCTCACCGGGTAGTGGAAGCTGCGGCCATGCTCGGGATGCTCGATCTCGGCGAAGGTGCCGCGCGTCTGCCAGTGGACGTCGGCGACATTCTCCTGCGGCTTGCGCAGCGGCGCCCAGAGCAGCCCGGCATCCTGCGCCTCGCGCCAGGGCATGGTCTCGTAGCGATAGGAGCGGATGAAGCGCTGCACGATCTCCGACACATGGGCTTTGCCCTCGTCACTGGCGCCCGAGCCGGGGACGTTGCGCGCGCGCGTATCCGCCTCGGGCCCCGGCATCGCGAGATCCGCCTGCATGCCGTATTTCGCCAGATAGGGCACGAGGTTCGTCTGGTCGCGCACGGAGACGCCAGCGGCGATGTACCAGCGGCCGTCCTTCGTGTGACCGATGGAGGGAACATGCGTCGGGTTCTCGATGGCGTGGCGGCAGGTCTGGCGATACAGCGGCGCGTGGCGCATCACCCAGGACATGACGTCGAGCTCGGTGTTCTTGGACACGGCGTCGTGGATCGCCAGGCCGATATCCTGGCCCTCGCCCGTGTGCAGGCGGTGGATCAGCGCGGCGAGGATGCCCACCACCGCCTGGTCGCCCGCGATGTGATAGGCGTGCCAGAGCTGCGGCGCGATCGGCGGCAGGTCGTAATGCCGCGCCGGATCGGGGTCATACCCACAATTCATCATGATCCCGCCGAGGGCGAGATGCACGAGGTCGGACGCCTTGTGGTCCTTCCAGGGGCCATGATCGCCGAAGGGCGTGATCCGGGCCGCGATCAGCCCGGGAAAGAGGGCGGCGATCGCCTTGGGCTCGACCCCCAGCGCACGGGCCACCGCGCCGCCGCTGGCATCCACGAGGATATCGGCCGAGGCGAGCAGCCGGCGCAGATCGGCCGCGCCCTCCGGCGTATCGAGTTCCGCCACGACGGAGCGCTTGCCTCGGTTGTAGTTCCAGAAATGCAGCGACCGCTCCGGGCCCGGCACGTCGTCCAGAAAGGGGCCGATATGGCGTGTCGGCGCGCCTGAAAGCGCTTCCATCTTGATCACCTCGGCGCCGAGCCCGGCGAGGGTGAGCCCCACATACTCGCCCGTCTCGTCCGCCACCTCGATGACGCGCAGCCCTTGCAGCATGCCGGGCAGATGCGCCGCGTCCTGGCGGGGCAGCGGGCCTTTGGTCTCGGAATTCGTCATGCGGTCCTGTCCTTACGGATCTGCGGCGGGGCGGTCGTGCCGCGCACAACCAGTTCGAGGGGAAGCTCGGGCGGCAGGCTGACCGGCCGGTCGTGGATGCGCGCGAGCAGATATTCCGCCGCCAGCGTGCCGATGGTCTGCTTGGGCGTGCGGATGGTGGTCAGCGGCGGGTGGAAATGCGCCGCCATCTCCAGGTCGCCGACGCCCACGATGGAGAGCTGGCGCGGCACGCGGATCCCCTGCGACTGCGCCTCCAGCATCAGCCCCATCGCCACGATGTCGTTATTGGCGATGAGCGCGGTGGGCATCGGGCCGCGCTGCTGCATCTCGCGAAAGGCCGCGCGCGCGGCGTCGATGCGATATTCCGTGAAGACGATACGGCTGGCCGGCAAAGGCAGCTTATGCCGCCGCATCGCCGCCCGCATCCCGACCAGCCGCGCCCGCACGCGATCGTTGTTCATGGCGACACCTGCGACGATGCCGATCTCCGTATGGCCGAGGCCGACCAGGTGATCCACCACCATGCGCGTCAGCGCCGCATTGTCGTAGCCGATCGTCGGATGGGGGCTGGTCCTGGCCGGGGCCCAGGTTTGCACGAAGGGCACGCCCGAGCTCGCGAGGAGGTCGTAGAGCGGCTTGCCATGGGTGACGCCGACCAGCATCAGCCCATCCACCCCGCGCTCGATCATGGTGCGCACGTTGCGGAACTCGACCTCGGCGTCATAGTCGAAGGTCGCGAGCAGCATGGTATAGTTCTCGGCCTCCAGGCGCCGCTGGAAGGCGCCGATGGCATCCGAGAAGATCGTGTTGGACAAGGTGGGCACCACCGCCCCCAGCGCGCGGGAACGGCGCGAGGCCAGTGCCCGCGCCGCGCCATGCGCGACATAGCCCAGGCGGGTCGTGACCTTCTCGACCTTCTGCCGCAGCTCCTTGCTCACGAGATGCGGATTGTTCAGCGCGCGCGAAACGGTGGCGGCGGAGACGCCGGCGGCGCGCGCGACCTCCTCGATGCGGATCTTTGCGTGAGGCTTGGGCGGACGGGGCTTGAGGGTCATGCCGGCGCGCGTAGATGGCAGGCCACGGCATGTCCAGCGCCGTCGGCCACGAGCGGCGGCTCGGCCTCGCGGCAACGCGGCACCGCGATGGGGCAGCGGGTGTGGAAGCGGCAGCCCGGCGGCGGGTTGATCGGGCTGGGAACGTCGCCCTTCAGCACCGCGCGCTTGCGGCGCAGGCGCGGATGCGCGACCGGCACCGCGGCGAGCAGCGCCTCGGTATAGGGATGGCGCGGCGCCTCGAAGAGCGATTTGCGCGGCCCGATCTCGACGATCTTGCCCAGATACATCACCGCCACCCGATGGCTGATATGCTCCACCACGCCGAGGTCATGCGCCACGAAGAGATAGCTGAGCCCCAGCTCCTCCTGCAACTCCACCATCAGGTTGATGACCTGCGCCTGCACCGAGACGTCCAGCGCCGAGACCGGCTCGTCGCCGATGATCACGCTGGGCCCCAGCGCCAGCGCGCGGGCGATGCCCAGGCGCTGGCGCTGCCCGCCGGAGAATTCATGCGGGTAAAGCGCGCGCTGATCCGCCCGCAATCCCACGCGTGCGAAGAGCGCGCCCACGCGCTCGCGCTGCTCGGCCGCTGTGCCCATGCGGAAATTGACCAGCGGCTCCTGCACGATATCGCCCGCCGTCATGCGCGGATTCAGCGAGGAATAGGGGTCCTGGAAAATGACCTGTATTCGCTTGCGCTTCTCGATCATCGCGGAGCGGCCGAGGCGGGTGATGTCCTCCCCCTCGAGCACGATCCGCCCCGCGCTCGGCTCCACCAGGCGCAGCACCGCCTTGCCGACGGTGGACTTCCCGCAGCCGCTCTCGCCCACGAGGCCCAGCGTCTCGCCGGGCGCGATGGCGAAGCTGATGCCGTCCACGGCGCGGACCTGCGCGACGGCACGGCCGAGGAAGCCGCCGGCGATGCCGTAATGCTTCACCAGGCCCTCGACCTGCAGGACGGGGATCATGCGGTCACCCAGCAGGCCGCCGCATGCGTCCCACCGGCCGAGGTCAGCGGCGGCGTCTCGGCGCGGCAGCGATCCAAAGCGAGCCCGCAGCGCGGCGCGAAGGAGCAGCCCGCGGGGCGCGCATTCAGCGCCGGCACCACGCCGGGAATCTCGTTCAGCCGGCCACGGGGCCCCTCGCCACTACCGCCCAGATGCGGGCATCGCCGCCATCAGGCCGCGCGTATAGGGATGGGTCGGCGCGTCGAAGATCTCCTCGACGCTGCCTTCCTCGACCTTGTGGCCCGCATACATGACGAGAACGCGCTCGGCCATTTCCGCGACGACGCCGAGATCATGCGTGATGAGGATGACCGCCGTCCCCGTCTCCTGCTGCAGCTCACGGACGAGATCGAGGATCTGCGCCTGAATGGTGACGTCCAGCGCCGTCGTCGGCTCGTCCGCCAGCAGCAGTCGCGGCCGGCAGGCCAGGGCCATGGCGATAATCACGCGCTGGCGCATTCCCCCGGAGAGCTGGTGCGGATACTCGTGCAGCCGGCGCTGCGGCTCGGGGATGCGGACCTGCTTCAGCATCTCCAGCGCGCGGTCCATACAGGCGCCCCAGCCGAGCCCCTCATGCACCATCACGGTCTCGGCGATCTGCCGGCCCACGGTCAGCACCGGGTTCAGGCTGCTCATCGGCTCCTGGAAGATCATGGAGATGGCGCGGCCTCGGATGGCGCGCATCTCCGCATCGGAGACCTTCGCGAGGTCCTGCCCGTCGAGGAGGATGCGCCCCGCGCCGATGCGCCCATAGGGGCGCGGCAGCAGCCGCAGGATCGACAAGGCGGTGAGGCTCTTGCCGCAACCGGATTCGCCCACAATGCACAGCGTCTCGCCGCGCCGAACGGTCAGCGACAGGTCGTTCACGGCGATGCGCGGCGGACCTTCCCCGGTGGCGAATTCCGTACGCAGTCCCTCGATGGCGAGTATCGGCGCTTCCATCACAGCCGCCGCGCCAGGCGAGGGTCGAGCATGTCGCGCAACCCGTCGCCCAGGATGTTGATGGAGAGCACCATCATTCCCAGGAACAAGCTCGGGAAGAGAATGTTCCAGAAGGCGATCTGCACGTAGAGCCGCCCTTCGGAGATGATGTTGCCCCAGCTCGGAATCTCCGGCGGCGTGCCGACGCCCAGGAAGCTGAGATAGGATTCCACCAGCACCGCCGAAGCCGCGATATCGGTCGCCTGCACGATGAGTGGCGCGAGCGTATTGGGCAGGATGTGCTTCCACATGAGCCGCGGGAAGCGCGTGCCGATGGCGCTCGCCGCCTCGATATAGACCTGCTCGCGCACCGTCAGGACGACGGCCCGCACCAGGCGCACCACGCGCGGAATCTCGGGAATGGTGATGGCGACGATGACCACGCCGATGCTCGCCCGCGTCACCGACATCAACCCGATGGCGAGCAGGATGCCGGGGATGGCCATCAGCCCGTCCATGATGCGCATCAGGATGGCGTCGGCCGTGCGGAAGTATCCGGCGATCACGCCGATCACCAGGCCGATGCCCGTGCTCGCCGCCGCGACCGAGAGGCCGATGGCCAGGGAGACGCGCCCGCCGTGCAGGGTGCGGCTCAGGATGTCGCGCCCAAAGGCGTCGGTGCCGAACCAGTAGTCCTCGCCGGGTGGCTGAAGACGGTCGACAACGTTCATCTCGAAGGGATCGTGGGTCGTGATCCAGGGCGCGGCGATGGCGGTGACCACCAGTGCCACGAGCAGGATCGCGCCCAAGGCGGGCAAGGGCTGGCGGCGGATGCGGCGCAGCAGGACGGCGCGCCGGCGAGGGATGGCCTCGGCCGGATGGAGGGTCGTCGCGCTCATCAGAAGCGGATCCTCGGGTCAAGCAGCGGATAGGCGAGGTCGATCGCCAGGTTCACGAAGACATAGACGGCCGCGATGACGAGGATGACGCCCTGGATCACCGGATAGTCCCGCTGCAGCACGGCCTCGATGGTGAGGCGGCCGATGCCGGGAATGGCGAAGACACTCTCCGTCACCACCACGCCGCCGATCAGCAGCGCGAGACCTGTGCCGATGGTCGTCACGATGGGCACCGAGGCGTTCTTCAGCGCGTGGAGGATGAGCACGCGCGGCTCGCCCAGCCCCTTGGCGCGGGCGGTGCGGATGAAGTCCTCGCTCAGCGTCTCCAGCATGGTCGCCCGCGTGATGCGGGCCAGCAACGCGGTATAGACGAGGCCGAGGGCAATGGTGGGCAATACCAGATGCCGCGCGAACTGGAGGGGATCCTCGGCGAGACTCACGAAGCCCTGGACGGGCAGCCATTCCAGCGTCAGCGACAGGCCGATCACCAGACCATAGCCGATCAGGAAGACCGGCACGGAGAAGGCGAGCACCGAGAGCGCCATGATGGTCTGGTCCACCCACGAACCGGCGCGCCAGGCGGCCAGCACGCCCATGGGGATGGCTAGCAGCATGGCGAAGCCCAGGGTGGTGAGGGCCAGCGCCAGAGTGGGCTCCACCCGCTCCAGGATCAATCCGAGCACCGGGCGCTGGAGGTAGATGGAATTGCCCAGATCCCCGCCCAGCAGCTGCCACAGCCATTGCACGAACTGCTCGACCATCGGCCGGTCGAGGCCGAGCTGTTCGCGGATCATCAGGATGTCATCCGCGGTGGCGTTGTCGCCGGCGATGATCGCCGCCGGGTCTCCCGGGCTCAGCCGGAGCATGAGGAAGACGATGACCGCCACGACCCCCAGGACGGGAATGGTGGCCAGCACCCGCCGCGCGACATAGGAGAACATCAGCGCTTCTCGATGTTCCAATAGACCGGCATGCCCGCCGCCACGATCCCCTGGACGTTCGCGCGCACCGCGATGGGCTGGGTGTACTGACCGAAGGGAATATAGGGCAGCGATTCCCAGGCGCGGCGGTGGATGCGCTCCAGGATCGGCCGGCGCGCCGCCGGATCGGCCTCGCGCGACCATTCGCCGACCATGGCGTCGAGCTCCATGTCGCAGGCCCAGCCGGGATTGGCGCGATCGCAGCGTGAGTTGAACCAGGTGTTGGAGACGGGCATCGCCGTATCCGGTCCGCCATGGGTCGTGATGAAGAGGTGATAGCCACCCTGGTCCGGCGGATTGCGATTGGCGCGGCGGGACAGCAGCGTGCTCCAGTCCATCGCCTGCACGTCGACGTTCACACCGGCCCGCCGCAAGCTCTGGATCAGCACCATGGTGGCGGCGTTGTACTGCGCGCGGTCGGTGGGCTGCATGACCACGATGCGCTCGCCGTTATAGCCCGCCTCGCGCAGCAGCTGCCGCGCGCGCTCGACATTGGGCTGACGGAAGGGCTCGCTGCCGACGGCGGTGTCATTGCCCGAGCCGCACTGGAAGAAGGCGCCGCAGAAGTTGCGGTACAGCCGCGGATTGCCCACGACGACCCGCATATAGTCCTCCTGCCGGACCAGATGCGCGACGGCCTGGCGCGCGCGCGGATCGTTGAAGGGCGGGAAGAGCTGGTTGGCGCGGATCAGGCCCTGAGTGCCGAGCTGGTCGATCTCGACGATGCGGATGTTGCGGTTGCGCTCCAGGCTCGCGATGAAGTCCAGCGGCGGCGCCTCGTAATAGTCGATCTCCCCGGCGTTGAGCGCGGCCAGCGCCGTGTTCTGGTCGGGGATGTAGAGCCACTCGATGCGCTCCATCAGCGGGCGCTTGCCGCCGGCCATGTAGTCGGCCGGCTCGGCGCGCGGCATGTAGTCGGGATTGCGGCGATAGACGACGCGGTTGCCGGGGCGCCATTCGTCGCGCACGAAGATGAAGGGGCCCGAGCCGATCGTCTCGGTGATCTGCGTCATCGGCGGCGTCAGGGCGATGCGCTCCGGCATGATGTAAGCCGGGCTGGCCGCCTTCGCGAGCGTCTCGATCACCAGGCCATAACGCTCCTTCAGGCGGATCTCGAAGGTCCGTTCGTCCACCGCGTCCAGGCTTGCCGTGACGGAGGCCAGGCGCTGGCCCATGGAGTCGCGCGCCATCCATCGCCGCAGCGAGGCCAGCACGTCGGCCGAGCGGACCGGGGCGCCGTCGTGAAAGCGCAGGCCGTCACGCAGGCGGATGCGATAGACGAGGCCATCCTCCAGCACCTCATGTCCCTCGGCCATCTGCGGCTGCGGCTCGAAACGCGAGTTCAGCGCATAAAGCGTGTCGTAGATGAGATAGCCGTGCCGGTTGGTGATGAAGGCCGTGGTCCAGACCGGATCGAGGATCTGGAGATTGGCGTGCACCACCACGCGCAGCGTGCTCGCGCGGTCCGGCGTCTGGGCCGGTGCGGACGCGATGCTGGACAGGACCAGCGCGGCCATCAGGATCAGGCGCTTCATGCAATCGTTCCTCCCATGGAGGCCCGGGCGCTTGGCGCGCCTTCTGGGCCGGATCAGCCTGCGAAGCGGAACTTCGGCAGGGTCAGCTCGTCATCCACCGTCTCGAACACGACCTCGACCGCCGATCCGATCGCCGTATCGCCGGGCTCGCCGCCCAGAAGATTGCTGACGAGGAGCGGTCCCTCCTCCAGGCCGACGAGGCAGACGAGATAGGGCAGCTCCTCACGAAAGCTGTCCCAATAGGCGCGGTGGAACCGCACCCAAGAGAGCAGCGTGCCGCGGCCCGAAACGGGCACCCAGGACTGGCTTTCCGAAAGGCATTTCGGGCAGACGGGCGAGCCTGGATAATGCCGGTCCGCGCAGGCGTCGCACTGCTGCACGGAGAGCTTCCCGTCGCGCGCGTTCTCCCAGAACCCGCGATTGACGTTGTCGATCTTCGGGCGCGGCTTGGTCATGCTCGATGACATCGGCTTTCCCTCAACCCGGCGTATAGATGATGGAGCGCGAGCAGGGCGTCGCGCCGCAATACTGGACGACCTCGGCGCCCGGAACCTGGCGCTCGCCGCACTCGCCGCGGATCTGGCGGACGGCCTCGATGTTGAGCGCCCAGCCCTGCATGTAGGAATTGGACAGGTGCCCGCCATCCGTGTTCGTCGGCAGCCGGCCGCCGAGCTTGAGCGCGCCGCCTTCCACGAAGCTTCCCGCCTCGCCCTGCTCGCAGAAGCCCAGGCCTTCCAGGCTGAACAGCACGGTCGGGCTGAAATTGTCGTAGCACATCAGCGCATCGACATCGCCGGGACCGACGCCCGCCATGCCATAGGCCTGCCGGCCCAAATCGCGCATCTCATCATACCAGAAGTTGAGGTCGAAATTGCCGATGGAGCCGGTGGTGAAGGCCTCGCGCGCGCCGATGCCCGAGATCATCACGGGCTTCTTCTTCAGATCCCTCGCCCGCTCCTTCGTGGTGAGGATGATGCAGACCGCGCCGTCATTGATGAGGCAGTAGTCGAGCAGGCGCAGCGGTTCGGTGATGGGGCGCGCGGCCTCGTGGTCGTCGATGGTGATGGGCTGCTTCATCACGGCTGACGGGTTCAGGCAGGCATGATGGCGGAAAGCGACGGAGACCTCGGCGAGTTGCCGCGTGGTGGTGCCGTAAAGCGCGCGATGGCGCTGGAACATCATGGCATGGGCGGCGCCGGGCGAGGTGAAGCCCCAGGGATCCCAGACGCCGGGGCTCTCCTCGCCGCCGTAGTTCACGCGGCGCGAGCGGCCGATATTGGCGTAGATCAGCGCGGCATAGTCGCAGAGCCCGGCATCGAGCGCGGCCGCCGCCTCGATGATCGCCATCCCCGACATGCGGCCATGCGGTGGCAGCTGGATGGTCCATCGCGGATTGAGGCCGAGGATCTCGCCCATGCGCGCGTAGCCGGGCACGCGGCAGACCAGGAGGCCGTCGATCTGGTTCTTATCGATGCCGCAATCCTCGACGGCATTGCGGAAGGCGCGCGCGCCGAGGCCGTAATCGTCGATCTCCGGAAAATTTCCGTAGGGCGTGTTGCCGACACCGACGATCGCGATGCGGTCCTTCAGCTTGTGCCAGTCATTCATGGAGCTTTTCCATGCGCCGTTTCCCTCCATCGATCGCGGTTCGTCCGCGATTGCGCGCCCTGCAAGAAAGCGCTTTCATCATACGGAGTGTAGGCATGGTTTCGCCTGCCCGCTAGTGCGGAAATCATCGACCAACGACCGCGGATCATGCTGCGGCGCATCAAGAAGATGGGAGAAAGCGTAACGATGCCGAAGGTGATCACGCCCGAAATCCGGGTGGCCTATGAAGGCCAGAACATCGTGGGTGAGATCCCGATGTGGCACCCGATCGAGCAGGTCCTCTACTGGGTGGACACGCGCAAGCCCTCGCTGCAACGGCTCAACCGGGACGGCTCGGTCCGGACCTGGCCGATGCCCACGAATATCGGCTCCTACGTCTTCCGCCGGAAAGGCGGAATCATCGCCGGACTCAAGACGGGCTTCGCCGCCGTCGATCTGGAGACGGGCAAGATCGAGCATATCCTCGATCCCGAACCTCACCTGCCGGAGAACCGCCTCAATGACGGCCGGTGCGACCGCAGGGGCCGCTATTGGGTGGGATCGCGCAATCCCGGATCGGGGGAGGGCACGGGCTCGCTCTACCGCTTCGATCCCGATTTCACCTGCCACAAGATGGATACGGGCTTCATCGTCAGCAACGGCATGGCCTTCAGCCCGGACGACCGCACGCTGGTCTTCGGCGACAGCACCGCCCAGACCTTCTACCGCTACGATCTCGACCTGGAGGCCGGCACCGTAGCCAACCGTCAGGTCTATCTCACGACGCACAACCTGCCCTGGCGCGTGGACGGCGCGACCTTCGATTCCGAGGGCTATTACTGGTGCGCTTTGCTCGGCGACTGGTCCGTCGGGCGCTTCGATCCGATGGGGCGGCTCGACCGCATCGTCCGCCTCCCCGTCTCGCACCCCACGATGTGCAACTTCGGCGGACCGAATCTGGACGTGCTCTATGTGACCTCGGGCACCGTCTTCCTGGACGAGGCCGAGCGCGCCAGGCAACCCTTGGCCGGCGCGCTCTTCGAGGTGCACGGCCTCGGCGTGACGGGCGTGGCGGAGCCGCTCTTCGGCGGATAGCGGCCCCATGTCGCGCGCGTCGATCAAGTACCTATTCGATGCGGATATTCGCGTCGCGGACGATACTTCCGTGCAGCGCCATCTGCGCCTGGCGGAAGCTCGCGCATTCGTCGGGCGTGTTCGCCCGGGTCACCGCGCCGAGCGTCCGCAGCAGCTCCGCCACCGCGGGGGCCTGAATGGCGCGATTGAAGGTGGTGTTCAGGTATTGGATGATCTCGCTCGACGTTCCCGCCGGCGCGAAGATGCCGTTCCACTCGTAGGTCTCGTAGCCGGGCAACGTCGTCGCGATCGCTTCGACGCCGGGCAAGACTTCCACGGGCACGACGCCGGCATGGCAGAGCACGCGCGCCTCGGGAATCTGCAGCACCGGCACGGAGCCGGGAACGTTCGACAGATGCAGGGCGATGCGCCGCGCCAGCATGTCGTTCCTCACGGCCGGCGTGTCGCGATAGGTCACGTGGTTGATGCGGACATCGGCCATCTTGTTGAACAATTCGAGCGAGATGTGCTGCGCGGAGCCGACGCCCGTGGAGCCTGCGTCCAACCCGCCCGGCGAGGCCTTCGCGATGGCGATGAGCTCGGGCACCGTCCGCGCCCCGAAATCGCGATGCACGTTGATCGTATTGGGCGCGACCATGGAGAGAAAGACGGGCATGAGCTGGCGCTCGGTGTTGTAGGGCAGCCGCGCGCCGAACAGCGACGGATTCACCGAATGCGCGGTGGCGTCATAGAGCAGCGTATAGCCATCCGCCGGCGCATTCACGACGGCATTGGCCGCGATGGTCCCGGCGGCGCCGCCGCGATTCTCGACGACGAATTGCTGGCCGGTGTTTTGCGACATCCAGTTGCAGAGAATGCGCGAGACGACATCCGCCGTACCGCCCACGCCATAGGCGCAGATCACGCGCACCGGACGTGTGGGAAAGCGCCCCTGGGCCCGTGCGATCGCGGGCGCAGCCAGCGCGGCCCCAAGCCCCGCCGAGAGCAGGAATGTCCTGCGATCCGCCCAGCGTCGAATCCCGGTTCCTGTCACCTGAATCATATCGTGTTCCTCCCTGTAATCCCGTTCATCCGGGTTTGGTTTTCTGGCGTTCCGTCACGTCACCGGCGGCAGTCGGTACAGGCGCGCGGCCGTGCCGTGGAAGAGGCTCGCGCGCTCGGCCGCCGTGCAGCCGGCCGTGATCCGCTTGAAGGCGTTCCACAGCACGGCATAGCTGCAGCTGCCCTTGTCCATGGGGAAGTTGCTCTCGAACATGCAGCGCTCCGGGCCGAAGAGCTCGATGCAGGTTTCGATATAGGGGCCCCAGGCCGCGGCGAGCTGCTGCGAGGAGGGCGGCATCTCCCCGGCATGCACATCGAAGCCGAAGAGCCGCATGCCCAACCCGCCAAGCTTCACATGCACATTGGCATGCCGCGCCAGGCGCTGCATTTCGGCACGCCATTCCGCGAAGACGAAGGCCCGCCGCGCCGCATAGGGCCCGATGCCGAGCGGCCCGCCGATGTGGTTGAGGATGATCGTCGTGTCGGGAAAGGCGTCGGCGAGATCGCGCAGCTCCGCCGGCTGGGTGTGGAACATCCAGGCGTCGAAGCTGAGCCCCAGCGGCGCCAGCTGCGCGAAGCCCTCGCGGAACTTAGGTTCCAGCAGCAGCCCCGGCGGCGGCAGCACGGCCGATCCCCAGGCGGAAGGGTCGGGATGCCAGGCCGAGGTGTTGCGGATGCCGCGGAAACGCCCCTCGCCCGCGGCGATCTGCGCCTGCAGGACGCGCGCGGCCGCGGCGCCGAGCCGCAGGTCGCAATAGCCCACGATACCCGCGCCGATCCTGGGCCCGCCGTCCTCCGGCGCGCCCGCCTCGGCAACGACGAACTCCACCTCGCCGACGGGGCGCATCGCCTCCTCGCCCCCGGTCCGGTAGCGGGCCTTGCACTCGACGAAGACGGTGGCGCGGATGTCGTGTCCCTCGGCCATGTCCGCCAGCAGATCGCGCCGCAGATAGGCCGTGCCGCCGCGCTCCACCCAGAGGTGGTGGTGCGGATCGATGATGGGCAACGCCGGGTCCAGGATTTCCTCCTGCCGCCGCGCCAGCCAGTCGGGCCGGATCGGCAGATGGGGATTGTGGGGCCTGTCGTCCGTCTGGGTCATGGGCGTTCCTTTCGCGGCTTCGGCACGGCGGCTTCCGCCACGTCAGGGCATGATCATTCCGCCATTCACCTCGATGATCTGGCCGGTCACGAAGGACGCGGCCTCCTCCGACGCCAGGTAGAGATAGGCGCCCACGCATTCTTCCACCGTGCCTGTGCGCCGCATGGGGGTCTGGCGGATCGAGGCTTCGAGCTGGTGGGACGGCGTGGTGGCGTCCTTGTTCGGCTTGTCGATGACGCCGGGTGCGACGGCGTTCACGCGGATGCCGAAGCGCGCGACCTCCTTGGCCAATCCGCGCGTGAAGGTGGAGACGAAGCCCTTCGACGCGGCATAGAGCACCGAGCGCCCGCCGCCGCCATTGCGCGCGGCCAGCGAGGTCGTGCTCACAATCGCCCCGCCGCCCTGCGCTTCCATGAAGGGCAGCGCGGCGCGCGAGCAGCCGAAGACCGAGCGCGCATTGAGCTCGACGATGCTCTGGTACAGCTCGTCCTCGACGTCGCGGATCGGCTTGCGCGCCACCACGCCGCCCGCGTTGTTCACGAGAATGTCGAGCCGCCCGAAGGCCGCCTGCGCGTCGCGCACAAGCCGTCCGCATTCGCCGAGATCGCGCAGATCGGCCTGGAGCACCACCGCCTCGCCGCCCGCAGCGCGGATCGCGGCGGCGACCTCCTCGGCCGCGGCCAGGCTCGAATTTCCATGCACCGCCACGCGCGCACCCTGCGCACCGAAGGCGCGCGCCACCGCGGCGCCGATGCCCGTGGAGGAGCCCGTCACAAGGACGGTCTTGCCGGCCAGATCGTCGAATTTCATGCGTTCCAATCCCCAGGGGCGCTCTTGCGTCGCCCCTGAGAGAATGCATTATATATTTTATAAGAAAAGAGGGAGGGGGCTGCAGGGCATGAACATTCTGCCGCACCTGGCGGACGTCGCGTTGTCACCGGGGCCTGATTGCCAGGTGGAGCCGTTGCTCTCCGTCGAGGATCTGAGGATCGAATTCGCCACCGGCCGCGGCACCATGCGGGCGGTCGACGGCGTCAGCTGGTCCGTCATGCCCGGCGAGACCCTGGCGCTGGTGGGTGAATCCGGCTGCGGCAAATCCGTCTCGGCCCTCGCGGTCATGCGCCTGCTGACCAAGCCCGCCGGCCGCATCGCCGGCGGCCGCGTGATGTTCCAGGGCCGCAACCTGCTCGACCTCACCGAAGGGGAAATGCGCGAGATCCGCGGCCGCGACATCGCGATGATCTTCCAGGAACCGATGACGAGCCTGAACCCGGTGCTCACCATCGGCCTGCAGCTCGCCGAACCGCTGAAGATCCATCTGGGCATGAGCGACGCCGCCGCGCGCGCCCGCTCGATCGAGCTGCTGGGCCTGGTCGGCATCGCCGATGCCGAGCGTCGTCTCGGCCAGTATCCGCATCAGTTTTCCGGCGGGATGCGCCAGCGCGTGATGATCGCGATCGGCCTGGCCTGCGATCCCCGCCTCATCATCGCCGACGAGCCGACGACCGCGCTCGACGTCACCATCCAGGCGCAGATCCTGGAGCTGATGAAGGACCTTTCGAGGCGCCTGGGCATCACACTGGTCATCATCACGCACAACCTCGGCGTCGTGGCACGCTACGCCGACCGGCTGGCGGTGATGTATGCCGGACGCATCGTCGAGCAGGGCCGCGCGGAGGAGGTGTTCCGCGCCCCACGCCACCCCTATACCGTGGGCCTGCTGCGGTCCGTGCCGCGCCTGGACGAGGCACGGCACGGCCGCCTCGAGACCATCGAGGGCTTGCCGCCCAGCCTCTTCGATCCGCCCACCGGCTGCCGCTTCGCCCCGCGCTGCTGCTGGCGCCAGGACATCTGCGCGACCGATCCCGCGCTGCAGGAGGTCGGCGACAGCCAGCGCTCCGCCTGCCATTTCGCGGAGCAGATGCCCCCGCCGCCCCAGGCCGAGGCGCGTGGCGAGGCACGGCATCGCATCGAGACCGCCTCGCCCCTCGTCGAGCTGCGCGGCCTGACCAAGCATTTCGACGTCCGCCTGCCTGGGTTGTTCGGCGGCAAGGCGCTAGTTCGCGCGGCGGAGGACGTGTCCTTCACCATCGGCCGGGGCGAGACGCTGGGCCTGGTGGGCGAGAGCGGTTGCGGCAAGACGACGGTGGGCCGCATGGTGCTGCGCCTGGACGATCCCACGGCGGGGCAGATCCTGTTCGACGGCGAGGATCTGGCCACCGCCTCCGCCAGCCGGATGAAGGCGCTGCGCAGCCGCATCCAGGTCATCTTCCAGGACCCCTTCAGCTCGCTCAATCCGCGCATGAGCATCGGCGACACCATCGCCGAGCCGCTGGTGAAACGGCGCGGCTTCAAGCGTCCCGCCGCGCGCGACCGCGTGGCCGAGCTGCTCGATCAGGTAGGCCTGCTGCGTGACATGGCGGAGCGCTATCCGCACCAGCTTTCGGGCGGGCAGCGCCAGCGCGTGGGCATCGCGCGCGCGCTGGCCATGGAGCCGGAATTCATCGTCTGCGACGAGCCGGTCTCGGCGCTGGACGTCTCCATCCAGGGCCAGATCGTCAACCTGCTCTCCGAGCTGCAGGCGAAGCTCGGCATCGCCTATCTCTTCATCGCGCACGACCTCGCGGTGGTCCGCCATCTCTCGCACCGGATCGTGGTCATGTATCTCGGCCGGGTGATGGAGGTGGCCGACCGGGACACGCTCTACGCCCGCCCGCTGCACCCCTATACGCGCGCTTTGCTGGACGCCGCCCCCATCCCCGACCCGGCCGTCGAGCGCGCCCGCGCGCCGCGCGCGCTGGGCGGCGAGCTGCCCTCGCCCCTGTCGCCGCCCACGGGCTGCGTCTTCCACACCCGCTGCGCCATGGCCGGCCCCGAATGCGCCCAGGCCGTCCCCGCGCTGCGCGAAATCCACAGTGGCCATATGGCCGCCTGCATCAAGCTCTGAGGAGGCACGCCGGATGTTCCGCTACGCCGCCCGCCGTATCGCCCTGATGGTGCCCACGCTACTGGGCGTGGCGCTGCTCACTTTCTTCATGCTCCGCGTCATCCCCGGCGACGTGGTGGAGGTGAAGCTGCGCGCCGATGGCGGCCACGTCACCGAGGAGATCCTCCAGCGCGAGCGCGCGCGCCTCGGCCTCGACAAGCCGCTGCCCGCGCAATTCGCCGACTGGATGAAGGGCCTCGTCACGCTCGATCTCGGCAACTCCATGTGGACCGGCCGCCCCGTCTCCGAGGAGATCGGCGCGCGGCTGGGGCTGACGCTGCAGGTGGCGGTCATGGCGGCGATCATCTCGGTGCTCATCGCCATTCCGCTCGGCACGATCTCCGCGCTCTTCCGGGACACCTGGATCGACTATGTGGTGCGCATCTTCACCATCGCGGGGCTGGCCGTGCCCTCCTTCTGGCTCGGCATGATGACGATCCTGATGCTGCTGACCGTCTTCCACTGGTCGCCGCCGGTCACCTACACGCCGTTCTTCCAGGATCCGATGCAGAACCTGGCGCAGCTCATCTGGCCGGCGCTGGCCGTGGGCTATCGCTACGCGGCCGTCGTCGCCCGGATGGTGCGCTCCTCCATCGTGGAGGTGATGCGCGAGGACTATATCCGCACCGCCCGCGCCAAGGGCGTGTTCGAGCGGCTGGTGGTCTCGCGCCACGCCATGCGCAACGCGCTGCTGCCGGCCATCACGGTGATCGGGCTGGAATTCGCCTTCCTCGTGGGCGGCCTCGTCGTCACCGAGCAGGTGTTCAACCTCAACGGCATCGGCCGGCTCTTCGTCGAGGCCGTCTCGCGCAGCGACTTCGTGCTGATCCAGGCGCTGGTGATGATGCTGGCCCTGGTCTTCGTGTCCATGAACCTGGTGATCGACATGCTCTACGGCCTGCTCGACCCCCGGGTTCGATACGGCTGAGGGAGCGCGCCATGTCCGCCACCGCCCTGCCCCTGGCCCGCCCGCGCCGCCGCAATCCGGTGCTGGCCTTCATCGCCGCGCAGCCGCTCGGCGCCGCGGGCCTCTTCGTGATCCTGGCCATGGGATCGGCCGCCATCCTCGCGGAGGCGATCGCGCCCTTCGATCCGGAGACGATCGACTTCGCCGCCATGCTGGAGGCGCCCTCCTGGACGCACCCCTTCGGCACCGACGCCTTCGGGCGGGATATCCTGACGCGCATCATCTACGGCGCGCGCACGGCGCTCACCATCGGCTTCCTGTCCTCGTTCCTGGGCTGCACGCTGGGTGGGCTGCTCGGCACCGCCTCGGCCTATTTCGGCGGTGCGGTGGACCTGGTCATCCAGCGCTTCGTAGATGTGATCCTCTCCTTCCCGATCATCGTGCTGGCGCTGGTCGTGGTCGCGGTGATGGGCAAGACCTCGGTGGGGGGCATCGATCTCAACCTGATCTTCGCCATCGCCATCCCGATCATCCCGCGCGCGGCGCGCGTCGTGCGCTCGGCGGCGCTGTCCGTGCGCGCGATGCCCTATATCGATGCGGCGCGGGCGGGCGGCTACTCCTCGGGCTACATCATCCTGCGCCACATGGCGCCCAATGTGCTTGCGCCCTTCCTGATCCTGCTGACGGCCTATGTCGCGCAGGCGATCCTGCTGGAGGCGTCGCTCTCCTTCCTCGGCCTGGGCGTCTCCGAGCCCAAGCCCGCCTGGGGCCTCATGCTCGCTGGCGACAGCTCGAATTTCTACCAGGAGGCCCCCTGGATGATCCTCTTCCCGGGCCTCGCCATCTCGCTCGCGGTCTTCGCCTTCAACCTCTTCGGCGATTCCCTGCGCGACTGGCTCGATCCCAAGTTCCACAGCTGATCCATCAAGAACAAAAAAAGTCCCGAGGGAGTTCGACCATGACCCAACACGACCTGTCGCGCCGCGCGGTGCTTGCCCTTCCCGGCCTGGGCGCCCTGTCGGGCGCGGCCTATGCGCAAGGCGCGCCGCAGCGCGGCGGCACGCTGACCTATGCCGTCGCCGCCGAGCCGCCGACCTACGACCTGCACCAGACCGGCACCTTCGCGGTGATGCATCGCGTGGCCCCGCACTACTCCACCTTGCTCACCTACGAGCCCGGCAATTATCCCAACATCGTCGGCGACGTCGCCGAGAGCTGGCAGGCCGCGCCCGATCTGCTGACCTATACCTTCCGCCTGCGCCCGAACGTGCGCTTCCATGACGGCACCACCCTCACCTCCGAGGATGTGCGCGCCAGCTACCAGCGCATGATCGCGCCCGTGCCGCCCGTGACCTCGAACCGGCAGCCGGCCTTCTCGCAGATCGCCGCGATCGAGACGCCCGATCCGCTCACCGTCGTCTTCCGGATGAAGCGGGTCGATGCGTCCATCCTGGACACCTTCGCCTCGCCCTGGAACTCGATCTTCAGCGCGGCGCGGCTCGCGCAGGACCCGAACTTCCCGGTCCGCAACATCATGGGCACCGGGCCCTTCCGCTTCGTCGAGCATGTCGCCGGCTCGCACTGGGTGGGCGAGCGCTTCGACGGGTATTTCCGCGCGGGCCAGCCCTATCTCGACGGCTTCCGCGCCATCACCATGTCGCCCTCGGCCATGGTCAACGCGCTTTCCGGCCGGCAGATTCTGGCGGAGTTCCGCGGCTTCACGCCCAATGAGCGCGACCGCATCGTGCGCGCCCTGGGCGCGGAGGCGCGGGTCCAGGAAAGCAGCTGGATGCTGCACATGATCATGACCATCAACAACGAGAAGCCGCCCTTCAACGACGTTCGCGTGCGCCGCGCGCTGTCGCTGGCGCTGGATCGCTGGGGCGGGTCGGACTCCCTGAAGCGCATCTCCCAGCTCGGCGAGGTCGGCGGCATGGTGCGGCCAGGCAGCGAGTGGTCCGCCTCGCACGCGGAAATGGAGCAATGGCCCGGCTACGGCCGCGACATGGCGGCCAACCGCGCCGAGGCCCGGCGCCTGCTCAAGGAGGCGGGGGCGGAGAACCTCACTTTCACGCTGATGAACCGCAACCACCAGCCCTATGTCACGGCCGGCATCTTCGTGGTGGACCAGCTGCGCCAGATCGGGCTGCGGGTGGAGCACCAGCAGGTCGAGCTCGCGGCCTGGTACGCGGCCCAGGGCAGCGGGAACTTCCAGGTGATGATCGACAGCTTCACCCAGTTCAGCGACGACCCGACCAACGTCCTGGTGAAGTACATCTCCTTCGATCGCGCCGAGGTCGCCGTCGCGCGCGCCACGGACCGCGAGCTGGACGCGCTCTTCGACGCCCAGGCCCAGGAGGTCGACAAGGTGAAGCGCAAGCAGCTCGTCCGGCAGTTCGAGACCCGCGCCATGGCCCAGGCGCATGCGGTGCCCATCCTGTGGTGGCAACGCATCGTGGTGATGAACAGCCGCGTCCAGGGCTGGTCGATGGCGCCCACCCACATGATCTACCAGGACCTGCGCGATGTCTGGCTCGCCCCGGAACGGCGCTGAGCCGGTGGCGCTATTGCGCCGCGCTCCGGTCGGCGAAGTCGGCACGCAAGTCGTTCCAGCCGCTGCGGATATGCGCGACCATGGCCTCGGCCGCGAGGTCCATGGCGCCGGCCTCGACGTGGCGCAGGAAGGTCTCGTGCTCATCCACATGCTTCAGGCGCCGCCCGCCGAGCTCCTGGCTGATGAAGGGGTATTTCGCCCAGAGCACGCGGGTGAACTGCAGGCTCTGCGGTCGGCCGGCCAGAGCGTAGAGACGGAAGTGGAAGCGGTAGTTCTCCGTGCGGCTGGCGAGGCGGTCCTTCCCGCCGGCGATGGCGGCGATGATCGTCTGGCCGCGACGCAGCTCGGCGAGCGTCGCCGTATCCATGCGCTCCAGGGCGCGGACCGTCAGGTCGCGCTCCAGCATAAGCCGGAGGTCGAAGATCTCGCGCGCCGATTCGGGCGCGACGAGCGGCACGGTGAGGCCCTTGTGCGACGCCCCCGCGACGAAGCCCTCGGCCTCCAGGATGTGCAGCGCCTCGCGCACGGGGGTGATGGAGACGCCCAGCTCCTGGGCGATATCGAACTGCTTCAGCTTCATGCCCCGGGGGTAGAACCCCGCGATGATCCGTTCCCGCAGGATCTCGGCCACCTGATCCTGCTTGGTCTCGAACGCCATTCCGACCGTCTCCGTTTCGTCGCCAAATCCGCGGCAGCACTACGCCTGCCGGCCGCCGCCTCCAATCTCACGGATTCGAAACGGCTGCTAAATATAAATTATATCTCCGTGCGAAACCCGCGCGGCGCCACCCCCCGACCCGCATCCCTCACCCACGGAGCCGCCGCATGACGGACCAGTTCCGCCCCTATTCGGGCATCCGCATCCTCGACATGACGCATGACCTCGGGCGCTATGCCACGCGCCTCTTCGCCGATCTCGGCGCCGAGGTCATCCGCATCGAGCCGCCCGGCGGCCTGCCCGACCGCGTGCGCGACACCGCCGCGCGCCCCGGCGGCGCGGAGGCCTTCGCCTTCTTCAATGCGAGCAAGCAGAGCCTCGTACTGGACCTCGCCGGCAATGAAGGCCGCGCCCGCCTCGCCGACCTGGCGCGCGAGGCGCAGATCGTCGTGATGGAGCGCGGCGGCCCGCTCGGCGCGGCGGAAATCCCCTGGCTGCGCGAGCTGAACCCGACCTCGGTCATCGCCTTCGTCTCGCCCTATGGGCTGGGGGGGCCGCTGGAGGATGCGCCAGCCTCCGACCTCACGCTCCAGGCAGCCGGCGGCATCGCCTGGATGACCGGCCGCGGCGACGAGCCGCCGCTGCGCCTGCCCGGCGGGCAATCCGCGATGGTCTGCTCGGTCTATGCGGGCGCGGTCATCGCGGTGTCGCTGATGGATGCCGAGACGCGTGGACGCGGGCATATCATCGACATCTCGGCCCAGGAGTGCATCGCCCACTCGCTCCAGAACGCCCTGCAGGTCTGGGACCTGGAGCGGCGCGTCTCCCACCGCGCGGGCGAGGGCACGCGCGACGCCAGCGAGAACATCTATGCCTGCCGCGACGGGCATGTCTTCCTCGCCTCGCCGCCGACGACGGGCGTGTCCTGGAAGTCGCTCCTCGCCTGGATGGGCGAGGTGGAGCACCCCTCCTTCGACCTCTTCAGCGACGAGAAATGGCTCAGCCGTCCCTATCGCTCCACACCCGAGGCGCGCGCCGAGTTCCACCCGATCTTCGAGGCCTTCACCCAGGGCTTCACGCGCAAGGAGCTCGTCGACAACGCGCTGAAACGGCGCATCGTCATGGCCCCCGTCGCCCGCCTGCGCGACGTGCTGGACGACGAGCAGCTCGTCTGGCGCGACTATTTCGTGCCGATGGGAGAGGGCGGCGCCCGCTTCCCCGGCGCGCCCTACAAGCTATCCGAGCCGGTCTGGTCCGTCTCGCCGGCGCCCGCCCTCGGCCAGCACACGATCTAGGAGGCAGAAGCCATGAAACCCGATTTCCTCAAAGGCATCCGCTTCACCGACCTGACCTGGGCCGGCGCGGGGCCTTTCGGCACCAAGGTCTTCTCCGATTTCGGCGCCGAGGTGCTGAAGATCGAGAGCATGTCGCGGCCCGATCCGGTCCGTCGCGGCGGCCCCTTTCGCGACGGCATCGCGGGCACCAACCGCAGCGGCTATTTCGCCTCGCGCAACACCGGCAAGAAGTCGCTCTCGCTCGACCTGAAGAATCCCGAAGGGCGTGAGATCGCGCTGAAGCTCATCGCGCAATCGGATGTGGTGAGCAATAATTTCGGCCCCGGCGCCATGGAGCGGCTGGGCCTCACCTATGACGAGGTCCGGGCAGTGAAGCCCGACATCATCTATCTCTCCATGCCGATGTACGGCGAGGCGGGCCCGCTTTCGACGCTGCTCGGCGTGGGCATGACCATCGCCGCCGTCACCGGCATGATGTGGATGACGGGCTATGGCAATGGCGAGAAGCCGCTGGGTCCGGGCACGCATTACCCGGATCACGCGGCCAATCCCTATCACGCCGCCTTCGCCGTACTGGCCGCGCTGCGCCACCGGCGGCACACCGGCCGGGGGATGAAGATCGACCTCAGCCAGGTCGAGTCCACGGCGAATTTCGTCGGCGCCTCGCTGCTCGAGGCCTCGCAGACCGACGCCGAGCCCGAGCACCCCGGCAACCGCTCGCGCGCCGACGCCCCGCACAACGTCTTCCGCTGCAACGGCGAGGACAGCTGGTGCGCCGTGGCGGTGGAGGCGGATGGCGAATGGATCGCGCTCGCCGCGACCATCGGCCGGCAGGACCTGGCGGGACGGGCGGATCTGCGCACGGCCGCAGGGCGCCTGGCCGCACGGGATGAGCTGGAGGCGGCCGTCGGCGCCTGGTGTGCCGGCCGCTCCGCCACCGAGGCCGCGGGCATCCTGCAGAATGCCGGCGTTCCCGCGGCGCGCGTGGCCTCCTCGCGCGACCTCGTGGAGGACGATCCCCAGCTCGCCGCGCGCGATTACTGGCAGCAGGTGGACCATCCGGAAATGGGACCGGCGCTCTTCACCTCGCCGCCTTTCCGCATCGATGGCGAGCGGGTGGAGCTCTCGCGCCCGCCGCTCTTCGGCGAGCACACGCAGGAGGTGCTGAGCGGCCTCCTGGGCCTGACGCAGGCCGAGATCACGGCACTCGCGGAGAGGAAGATCCTGGCATGAACGACGTGCAGCCCGACTACGCGCGCAAGCACCCCAACCCGCGCAACAAGCGCGCCGCGGCGGTGGTCGGCATCGGCCATACCGACTGGGTGGGCGACTGGGCGCGCTGCCGCGCCGGAGAGCGCCCGACGGATTCCTACGGCTATGCCGTGGGCGCCTTCCGCAACGCGCTGAAGGACGCGAACATCTCGCGCGACGAGATCGACGGGCTGATCGCCGGCCCCACCACGGCCTATGAGCGCCTGGGCGAGCTGACCGGCATCAACCCGCGCTGGGGCGATCAGGCGGATGCCGTGCTTGCCGTCGCGCAGGCGGTGATGGCGATCGAGGCCGGCTACGCCGAGGTCATCGCGCTCGTCTACGGCAACGACCAGCGCAGCGTCGGCACGCAATATGGCGGGCCCGAGGCGATGGGCGGCGGGGCCTTCCTCTCCTACGTCTATCACTCGCCCTGGGGGCTGACCTCGCAAGGCGCGCTCTATGCGCTGACGCTGCAAAGCTACAAGCATGCGCGCGGCTTCACCGAGCGGGAGATGGGCGAGGTCGCGGTCGCGCAGCGCGGCTGGTCCTCGATGAATCCCAACGCGATCATGCGCAAGCGCATCTCGATCGAGGACTACATGGCCTCGAACTACGTGTGCGAGCCGCTTCACCTCTTCGACTACTGCCTCATCAATGACGGCGGCGTCGCGATCATCATCGCCGAGGCGGAGCGGGCGAAGCGCATGACCGACAAGCCCGTCTTCATCGAAGGCCTCGGCCGCTTCGACCTCAATCGCGGCGCCACCAGCCTGGAGCCGCGCATCGACGACTTCTACCTCCCCGCGCAGCAGGCGGCGGCGGCGCAGTCCTATGCGCTCTCGGGCCTCGGGCCGAAGGACATGGACGTCCTTCAGGTCTATGACAGCTTCTCCGTGCATGTGCCGCTCGCGCTCGAAGGCTACGGCTATTGCAACGTCGGCGATGCGGGGAAGTTCCTGCGGGAGCAGGGCATCGGCCCCGGGGGAAAGCAGCCGCTGAACACCAGCGGCGGGCATCTGTCGGAGACCTATATGCAGGGCTGGGCGCATCAGATCGAATGCGTGCGGCAGCTGCGCGGCGAATGCGGGGAAAGGCAGGTCGCGGATGCGCGCCATGCCCACTACACCTCCGACGTCGCGGGCAAATGCTTCTCCATCATCTACGGCCGGTGAGGGCGCCATGAACGCGAGCGAAGCAAAGACCCCGAAGCCCGTCATGGGCCTCTACGACACGCCGATGTGGGAAAGCATCTCGGCGCGCGCGATGCGGCTGCAGCGCTGCCGCGCCTGCTCGGCCTGGCAATATCCACCGGGGCCGTCCTGCCCGAAATGCCTGTCCTGCGAGCTGGAATGGACGGAGATTTCCGGGCGCGGAAAGATCCTCTCCTGGGTGGTGTTCCACCGGCAATACCTGCCGGCCTATCCGGCCCCCTACAACTCCATCGCCGTGCGACTGGAGGAGGGGCCGACGATGATCACCAACCTCGAGGGCGCGATGCCCGGGCCCGACAGCATCGGGCGGAGCGTGAGCCTGACCTATGTCGCGATGCCGGACGGGGTGGTGCTGCCGCGCTTCGCGCTGGACTAGCCGCGCCGCGAAGGGAGGAAGCCATGAAAAGAACGATCAGGGCCGCCCTGCGCGCGGCCTTCGCGGCCACGCTGCTCTGCGCTTCCGCCAAGGCGCAGCCGGCGGAGGAATATCCGGCGCGCCCGGTGCAGGTGATCGTCTCCTGGCAGGCCGGAGGGCTCATCGACACGGTCGGCCGCGCCTTCGCGCAGATGCTGTCCGATGCCGCGGAGGGGCGCTTCGTCGTCGTCAACCGCGATGGCGGTTCGGGCATCGTCGGGGCCCAGGCCCTCGCGAGCGCCCGGCCCGACGGCTACACCATCGGCTTCGGTCCGATCACGCCGATCACCACCGCCGCCCATACCGTGCGCGGCGTGCCCTTCTCGATCGATTCCTTCGACTACGTCTGCAAGGTCTTCGAGAATGTGATGGGGGTGACCGTCGCCGAGGCCTCGCCGCTTCGAAGCATGGCCGAGCTCGTCGCCGCCATCCGCGCGAGGCCAGGCGAGCTGAACTACGGGCACAACGGCACCAACGGCCTCGCCCATGTCTATTTCGCGAACATCGTCCATGCGCTGTCGCTGCAGGTGGTGGATGTGGCCTTTCGCGGCGAGGCGGGCATGTTCCCCGAGATCCTCAGCGGCCGGCTGCATTTCGGCATGGGCACGCTCGGCGGCGTGCGCGGCCGGCCGCTCCGCATGCTGGCTGTCTTCGGCGACACGCGCAGCGGCGAGGCGCCCGAGGTGCCGAGCACGCGTGAGCTCGGCCTGCCCACGCTGCAACCGGTCCTCGCCGGCGTGACCGTCCCGCGCGGCACGCCAGCCGCCGTGGTCGAGCGGCTGAGCGACCTGTGCCGCACCGCCACGGAAGCGACGGGCTTCCGTGCGGTGATGGACCGGCTGGGCCAACCCATTGCCTTCCTCGACCGGGTGGCATTCTCGGCGCAGGCGCATCGGGACAATGCCGAGAAGATCGAGGTGGTGCGCGCCCTGGGGCTCTTGCCAGACTGACGGCCGCATTCGCGGCGCCGACAACAAGAACAAAAACGGAGAACCTCGCATGATCGCCCCACGTCGCACCCTATTGGCGCTGCCCATGCTCGCCACGGCGCGCCCCGCTTTCGCCGCGCCTTTTCCCGAGCGCCCGATACGCCTCGTGGTGCCCTATGCGCCGGGCGGGAACACCGATGTCCTGGCGCGCATCCTGTCGCAGCCCATGTCGGAAATCCTCGGCCAGCCCGTCGTCGTGGAGAACCGGGCCGGCGCCGGTGGCAGCGTTGCTTCGCTGCAGATCGCGCGCACCCGGTCGGATGGCTACACCCTCATGGTCGGCAGCAACGGGCCGATGACGGTGAATCCGTCCATCCAGCCCGCCCTCGGCTACGATCCGCTGCGCGACTTCGCCCCGCTGGGCCTCGCCTGCCGCACGCCGCTGACCATCGTGGTGAAGCCCGGCCTGCCCGTGCGCGACCTGCGCGAATTCATCGCCTATGCCCAGGAGAACCGAGGCCAGGTGACCGTGGGGAGCTCGGGCGTGGGCAGCAGCGGGCACCTGGCCATCGCCAGCTTCGCCGCGCTCACCGGCCTCACCTTGCAGCACGTGCCCTATCCCAGCGGGGCGCAGATCGTCACCGACCTGCTGGCCGGCAACATGGATTCCGCCATCACCGAGATCAGCACCGCCATGCCGCTGCACCGGGGCGGGCAGATCCGCATCCTGGCGATCGCGACGGCCGCGCGTTCGGCGCTGGCGCCCGATCTCCCGACGGCCGAGGAGGCGGGTGTCCGCGGCTTCCGCGAGGCGGCCTTCATCGGCGTGGTGCTGCCCGCCAATCCGCCTCCCGAGGCCCAGGCCACCCTTGCCGCCGCGCTGGCGGCCACGCTCGCGCGGCCCGAGGTCCAGCGCCGGATCAACGAGACCGGCAGCGAGGTCGCGGCCGAGCAGGAACGCACGCCGGCCGGCTTCGCCGCCTTCCTGGCGACCGAGCTGCCTCGCACCCAGGCCGCCGCGGTGCGCGCCGGGCTTCGGCCGGCCTGAGGAGAACGACATGAAGATCATCGACGCGCAGATCCACATCTGGGGCCAGGGCATTCCCGGCCACATGCATCGCCAGGTGCCCGTCTTCACCGCCGAGGAGATGCTGGCGGAAATGGACGAAGCGGGTGTGGATGCCGCGCTGATCCACCCGCCCTGCAGCTGGGATCCGGACGCGAATGCCCTTTCGGTGGAGGCCGCGCGGCGATACCCCACGCGCTTCGCCGTCATGGGCCAGTTCCCGCTGAACCGTCCGCAGAGTCCCGCGACGATCCGGGGCTGGCGCCGGCAGACCGGCATGATGGGCCTGCGTTGGCCCTTGATCGCGCCCGAGCAGCAGGCCTGGCTGCGCGACGGCTCGCTCGACTGGCTCTGGCCGGCGGCCGAGCGCGAGGGGGTGGCCATCGCCACCATGGGCAGCCTCTTCCTCGACGACTTCCGCCGCATCGCCGAGGCGCATCCCGGGCTGAAGCTGATCCTCGACCATTGCGGGCTGGTGCGAATGGCGCAGGACGAGGCGGCCTTCGCCCGGCTCGACGATCTTGTGGCCCTGGCGCGCCTGCCCAATGTCGCGGTGAAGGCGACCGGCGCGCCGGCCTATTCGAGCGCCCCCTATCCCTATCGCAACATCCAGGACGGGCTGCACCGCCTCTTCGACGCCTTCGGCCCCCAGCGCTTCTTCTGGGGCACCGACATCACGCGCATGGCCTGCAGCTACCGCCAATGCGTGACCTTCTTCACGGAGGAACTGCCGTGGCTGAGGGGAGACGAGCTCGAAGCCGTCATGGGGCGCGGGCTCTGCGCCTGGATCGGCTGGGACTACGACTTCGGATGAGAGCCGGGGCTTGCGGCTGCCGCGCCGCTGGCCTGTGATGACATCAATCATTGGAGGAAGCGCGAAATGGCGCAGCGTCAGATGCATCTGGTCGGATTTCTGCAGGCGCAGAACTGCACCATCTTCGCCAGCTCGTGGCGACATCCCGAGAGCCGGACCGACTTCCTGACCGCCGACTACTTCCAGGAGATCGCGCGCATCCTCGAGCGCGGAAAGTTCGATCTCGGCTTCTTCGACGATCGCCTCTCCATGCCCGACCGCTTCGGCTCCGACCATGCGCATACGATCGAGCACGGCATCCGCTGCGTGAAGATGGACCCGGTGGTGACGCTGACCATGATGGCCGCCGTGACGAGCCGCCTCGGCCTGGGTTCGACCGCCTCCACCACCTATTACGAGCCCTTCCACGTCGCGCGCGCGTTCCAGACGCTCGACCTGATGAGCGGCGGGCGCGCGGCCTGGAACGTGGTCACCTCGCTGAACGACGGCGAGGCCGCCAATATGGGCCATGCCGAGATGATGGCGCATGACGCGCGCTACGACCGCGCCGATGAATTCGTGGAGGTGGTGCAGTCCCACTGGGACGCCTGGGAGGACGACGCGCTGATCGTCGACAAGTCCTCCGGCCGCTTCGGGGACGGCCAGAAGGTGCACCGGCTCGACTTTACGGGAAACTATCTGCAAAGCCACGGCACCTTCACCGTTCCGCGCAGCCCGCAGGGCCGCCCGGTGGTGATCCAGGCCGGCAGCAGCGGACGGGGCAAGACCTTCTCCGCGCGCTGGGCGGAGATGGTCTTCGTGGCCTATCACGATCTCGCCGGCGGGCAGCGCGAGTACAAGGCTTTCAAGGCCGCCGTTGCCGCGGCCGGGCGCAATCCCGACCATGTGAAGGTGGCCACGCTCTGCAACCCGATCTGCGCCGCCACCAAGGCCGAGGCCGAGGACAAGGCCGCGCTGATCGAGCGGCTGCCGCTGGAGATCGACGCATTGTCGCTGCTCTCCGAGGCGCTGAACTTCGACTTCGCCACCAAGGGCATGGACGAGGCCTTCAGCGACGAGGAAATGGCCGGCATCCAGGGCATGCACGCCATCCGCGACCGGGTGGTGGAGCGGACCGGCAAGAAGAACCCGACGGTGCGCGACTTCATCATCGGCAGCGGCCGTGGCCGCCCGCGCATGGACATGGTCGGCGGCCCCAAGGAGGTCGCGGACCAGATGGAGGCCTGGTTCACTGGCGGCGCCTGCGACGGCTTCGTCATCTCGGCCGCGGTGATCCCGGGCAGCTACACCGATTTCGTGGACCACGTCGTGCCTGAGCTGCAGCGCCGCGGGCTGTTCCGCAAGGACTATACCGGCCCCACGCTGCGCGACCATCTCGGCCTGCCGCGCGCGGCGCGGGGGGACTGGCAGCCGCAGCTGGCGGCGCAATAGCCAATACAGGGAGAAGCCACATGCCCAAGGTTCCAGCCGAACGCCTGCGCGAGATCGGACAGGCACTTCTGATCGCCAACAAGGTGCCCGAGGCGGAGGCCGCGACCGTCGCCCGCCACGTGGTCAACGCCAATCTCGCCGGCCATGACAGCCACGGCGTCATCATGCTGCCGAACTACATCGAGCGCGTGCGCGCCGGCCAGATCGTTCCCGGCGCGCCCTTCACCATCGTGCAGGAGAGCCCGACCACCACCGTCGTCGATGGCAATTGGGGCTTCGGCTACGTCATCAACGAGCAGGCGATGCAGCTCACCATCGACAAGGCGGAGAAGAGCAACATCGCCGCCTGCACCGTCTTCCGGCAGGGGCATGTCGGGCGGCTGGCGAGCTATCCGCTGATGGCCGCGCGCGCGGGGATGATCGGCATGGCCTGGGCGGATTCCGGGCGCTCACCCAAGGGCGTGGCCCCCTTCGGCGGACGCGAGGCGCGGCTCGGCACCAACCCTTGGGCGATGGCGGTGCCCTCGGATCTCGACGGCGAGTTCTGCATGGACATGGCCACCTCGGCCGTCGCAATGGGCAAGATCAAGCTCGCCGAGGCGCGCGGGCAGGAGGTGCCGCTGGGCTGGATCGTGGACAGCGAGGGCGAGCTGACCACCGACCCGGCGAAGATCAAGGGCGGGGCGCTGCTGCCCCTCGGCGGGCCGGGCGAGGGCTATAAGGGCACCGCGCTCGCTGCCATGGGCGAGGTCTTCTGCGGCATCCTCACCGGGCTGGGCTTCGGCGTGGAGCCCACGGGACGGCACAATGACGGCTGCTTCCTCATCGCCATCAAGGTCGATGCCTTCCGTCCCCTGCTGAGCTTCCGCAAGGACGTCGCCGATTTCGCGAATTATCTGAAGGACACGCCGCCGGCGAAGGGCAGCGACGGCGTGCTCTATCCCGGCGAGGTGGAGCACCGGCAGGAACAGAAGCGCGGCGCCGAGGGAATCGAGATCGAGGACGCCACCTGGAAGAAGCTCGGCGCGCTGGCGCGGGAGGGCGGCATCGCCGACAGGCTCGGCCTCACCTAAAAGCCCGCGCGTCTCCCAAATTTCCTTTGCCCAGCAACCGAAGCGGTTCGGGCACGTTGAACCTGCAATCTCTCCTCGTTACGTAGCGCCCGGCCGAGCCATCCCCTCGGCCGGGCGATTTCGTTTGATACGCGGAGGCCGAGATTCGCGGTCTCGATTCAAGCCATTCAATACAACCAAATATCGATATCTCGCGCCAATAAAGCAACTCAAGGTTGTATATTTGATCAAATGGTCATGCTGTGTATATTATAATAGGTATGCAATTCAACACCATCGCCCGGATTCGATCTATATTCGACGAAATATGGGATAATACTGAATATTAACCCTGCAGATTCGGCGTTATCACGGACCCGAAATAAGTGTCCTGGGGAAATTCCATCATGCAAGACAACCCGCCGCCTGCTTCCACCTCGCCCGTCAACGTCCTGCGCACGGCGCGGCCAGAAGAAGGCACGTCCGAGGGCGAGGTCTGGGCCGTCCTGCGGGCGTTGGGACTCGTCGTCCTCGCCGTGATCGTCCTGGGCTATATTTTCGGCTGATCGATGCCTCCGCTTCGGCGGAATCAGTCAGCGTCTTCCGCCCCAGCGGCGCCGCGACGCAGGGCCGGTGGCACGGGATCGCGCTGCTCCAGACGATCCCGGTGCAGCGCGGCCCGCGCCACCAGCATCAGCGTGACCGGCGTGGTCACCACCACGAAGACCGCGATCAGCACCTCATGGATGACCAGCCGCGTCTGCAGCACGGAGAAGAAAATGGCCGAGGCGAGCAGGATGCAGCCCATCCCATAGGAGGTGCCGAGCGTCGGCGCATGCAGCCGCTCGTAGAAGCCGCGCAGCCGCAGCAGCCCCAACGATCCGGTCAGCGTCAACCCCGCGCCGATGAGCAGCAGCAGCGCCACGGGCACCGCGGCGTACCAGGGGAGGTCGGCGGCCTGGGCGATCATTCGATCACCTCGCCGCGCATGAGGAACTTCGCCAGCGCGGCCGTGCCGACGAAGCCCAGCAGCGAGATCACCAGCGCAACCTCGAAATAAACCGCCGTGCCCGAACGGATGCCAAAGGTCAGCAGCAGCAGCATGCCGTTGACATAGAGGGTGTCGAGTCCGACCACGCGATCCTGCGCGCGGGGACCGCTCAGCGCGCGCCAGGCGGCGCAGAACATCGCCAGCCCGAGCATGATCTGCGCCAGCAGAAGCGACCAGCTCAGCAGGGTCACGGTCATCCGAAGATCTCCATCAGCGGCGCCTCATAGCGCTCCTTCACGAAGCGCACCCAATCGCCACCCTCGGCCTCGAGGTCGAGCACGTGCAGCAGCAGCCAGCCCTCCTCGCTGTCGTATTCCACCCAGGCCGAGCCGGGCGTGGCGGTCAGGATGCAGGCCAGCACGGCAAGCGCCTGCGGGTCGCGCAGGGCGAGCGGGATGCGCACGAAGCCCGCGCGCCGGTCTCCGTCGCGCTGAAGGATGACGCGCAGCACGGCGAGGTTGGACCGCGCGACATCCAGCAGCACCCAGCCCAGCAGCCGCAGCGCCAGCCCGGGCCGGCGAATGCGCGGCCGCGCATGGTCGAGCAGCGCGAGCGACCAGCCCCCCAGCAGCGCGACCACGAGGCCCACCAGCGCAGGCCCCGGTGCGACCGTGCGGTTGAGCAGCAGCCACAACACGAAGAGCCCGGCCGAGACCAGCGGATGGGGCAGCAGCCGCCTCATCGCGCCCCTCATTGAACCTGGCCCAGCACCTGCCGCACATACTCCTGCGGCGTGTGGAGCGAGACGGCGGCGGCCTGCATGTAGCGCATCACCGGCCCCGCCCCCACGGTCATGCTCAGGCAGACGAACAGCAGCAGCACCACGGGCGCGATCTCGATGGCGCCGACGCGCGGCACCCCCCGGTCGCCGGTGGCCCAGAGGTTGCGGATGCCCGCTCGCGCCATCGACAGCAGGGTCGCGAAGCCCGAGAGGACCAGCACCGTCAGCAGCGCCCAACCGCCGGGCGAGACCAGTGCGGGCCCCTGCCCCAAGCCGTTGGGATTGAGGATGCCGCTCAGCATCGCGAATTTCGCGATGAAGCCCGAGAGCGGCGGCAGCCCCGACAGCAGCAGCGCGCAGCAGAGGAAGCAGACGCCCAGCACCGCCATCGTCGAGGGGATGGGCGCGCCGACGGCCTCGACCGCCTCCTCCTCCTCATCGCCGTCGCCATAGGCTTCCAAAGTCACGGCCAGCATGTCGGCGCCGACCTCGCGGCCGCGCTCCAGCAGCTCGATCAGAAGGAAGAAGGCGCCGGTCGCGAGGGCGGAGCTCGCCAGATAAAGCAGTGCGCCGCCCGTGACGGCCACCTGCCCGGCGCCGATCGCCGCCAGCAGCGTGCCCGAGGAGATATAGACGCCGGCACCCGCCAGCCGCGGCAGATCCTGCGTGGCCAGCACGCTGACCGCGCCGAAGAGAATGGTGGCGACGCCGCCGACCATCAGCCAGGTGCCGCCGAAGCCGGCGGAATCGCCCGTCTCGGGCCCGAAGAGCAGCAGCGCCAGCCGCAGGATGGCATAGACGCCGACCTTGCTCATCATCGAGAAGATCGCCGCCGAGGGTGGGCTCGCGGCCGAATAGGTCGGCATGAGCCAGAAGCCCATCGGCCACATCGCGGCCTTCACCAGGAAGGCGACGCCCAGGATCGCCGCGCCGGCCTCCAGCAGCGGGCGATTGGCGGCGGGCATCTGCGGGATGCGCGCGGCGAGGTCGGCCATGTTGAGCGTGCCGGCCACGCTGTAGATCATGCTCACCCCGATGAGGAAGAGCAGCGAGGCCGCGAGGTTCACCGCGATGTAGTGCAGCCCCGCCTTCACCCGCGCCACGCCCGACCCATGCAGGGCCAAGCCGTAGGAGGCCGCGAGCAGCACCTCGAAGAAGACGAAGAGGTTGAAGAGGTCGCCCGTCAGGAAGGCGCCGTTCAGCCCCATCAGCTGGAATTGCAGCAACGCGTGGAAATGCGCGCCCATCCCCTGCCAGCGCGGGAGCGCATAGAGCAGCGCAGCGAGGCCGAGCAGCGCGCTCAGGATCAGCAGCAGCGCGGACAGCCGGTCCAGCATCAGGACGATGCCGAAGCTTGTCGGCCAGTCGCCCAGGCGATAGACGCCGATGGTCGTGTCCCCGGCATCGGCCCGCAGCGCCAGCGCGACGGCGACCCCCAGCATGGCCAGGATCGAGACGATGCCGATCGCCGCCTTCAGCCGGCTGCGCTTCTCGTCCAGCACGACCATGACCGCGCCCGCGATCAGCGGCAGCGCGATGGGCGCGATCAGGAGTTGCTGCTGCCAGCCGGTCATCGCCGCGGCCTCCCGTCCACATGGTCGCCGCCGGTCAGGCCGCGGGCGGCCATCATCACCACGAGGAAGAGCGCGGTGGTGGCGAAGCCGATGACGATGGCCGTCAGCACCAGCGATTGCGGCAGGGGGTCGGCATAGACGGTGGGGTCGCCCGTGCCGCCGGGCTCCAGGATGGGCGGCGCGCCGATGGGAAAGCGGCCCATGCTGAAGATGAACAGGTTCACCGAATAGGAGAGCAGCGAGAGCCCGATGATGAGCTGGAAGGTTCGCGGGCGCATGAGCAGCCACACGCCCGATCCCCCCAGGATGCCGATGGCCAGTGCGAGGATGAGCTCCATCAGTCTTCTCCCACCGGGATCGGCGTCGCGGGCGGCGGGGCCGGTGCGGCGCGCTGGCTGCGCACCGACTGATGCGCGAGCACGATGAGGATCAGCACCGTCGCGCCGAAGACCAGCGCGAAGACGCCGAGATCGAAGAGAACGGCGCTCGCCATCGGCAGCTTTCCGAGGATCCCCAGATCCGCATAGGCGAAATAGGTGGTCAGGAAGGGCCGCCCGAAGAAGAGCGCCACCGTGCCCGTCCCCGCCGCCAGCAGCAGGCCATAGCCCATCCAGCGCAGCGGCAGCACGCGCAGGTGGTCCTCCACCCAGCGCGTCCCGCCGGCCATGTATTGCAGCAGGATGCCGATCGACAGCATGAGCCCGGCCGCGAAGCCGCCGCCCGGCTGGTCGTGCCCGCGCAGCAGCAGATAGATCGACACCGCCAGGATCACCGGGAAGAGCAGGCGCATGGTCACGGCCGGCACCAGCAACCAGTCGCGCGCGTCGCCCTGCTGCTGGTCCGGTACGCCCACGCTCTCGGGCGCGGGGCGGAAGCGGCGCAGCAGCGCGTAGACCGTGAGGCCCACGATGCCGAGCACGGTGATCTCACCCAGCGTGTCGAAGCCGCGGAAATCCACCAGGATCACGTTCACCACATTGGTCCCGCCGCCCTCGGTATAGGCGCGCTCCAGGAAGTGGCGGGAGATGCCCTCGGGCGAGGCGCGGGTCATCGTCGCATAGGAGATGGCGGTCAGCCCCGCCCCCGAGGCGACCGCGATGATCAGGTCGCGCCCGCGCCGCAGCCGGGCCAGCAGGTCGCCCGCGCTGGCATTCTCCGAGCGCCGGGGCAGCCAGCGCAGGCCCAGCAGCAGCAGCACGGTCGCCACCACCTCCACCAGGAGCTGGGTGAGCGCGAGGTCGGGCGCGGAGAACCAGACGAAGGTCAGGCAGATGATGAGGCCCGTGCCGCCCAGGAGAATCAGCGCGGCCAGCCGGTGGTGCTTGGCCTGGTAGGCGGCGGCGATGGCGCAGGCCACGCCCACCGTCCACATCATCGCGACCACGGGATCGACCGGCGTGAGGCGGACCGGCCCGGCGGTGAGGCCGTGCGGCAGCAGGGCCAGCGTCGCCGCGAGGAAGGCGATGCAGATCATCAGGCGCAGCTGCATCTGCAGCCCGTCGGTCGCCATCAGGCGCTCGAGCACGCGCGACATGCGCCAGGAGATGAAGACCATCACCTGGTCGAAGACGCGCCGTCCGTCGAGGCCGCGCAGCAAAGGCGTGCCGTCGATGCCGGCATTGAGATGCCGGTAGAGCATCCGGTAGAGCGCCACGCCGCCGGCCAGGGCCACGAGGCTCATGATCAGCGGCAGGTTGAAGCCGTGCCAGACGGCCAGGCTGTATTCGGGCGTCGCGTCGCCAAGGATCGAGCGGACCGCGATATCGAGCAGCGGGCCGATGGTCGCGGCCGGCAGGATGCCGACCACCATGCAGGTGAAGACCAGGATCTCGACGGGCACGCGCATGAATTGCGGCGGCTCGTGCGGCTTCTTGGGCAGGTCGTTCGTCGGCGGGCCGAAGAAGGCGCCATGGATGAAGCGCAGCGAATAGGTGACGGCGAGGATGCTCGCGATGGTCGCCGCGATGGGGAGGATGCTGTGCAGCCAGGTCGGCGTGGTCGCGGCCGTCAAGGCCTCGGTGAAGAACATCTCCTTGGAGATGAAGCCGTTGAGCAGCGGCACGCCGGCCATGGCCGCCGCGGCGACCAGAGCAAGCCGCGCGGTGAAGGGCATGGATTCATTGAGACCGGACAGTCTTCGGATGTCGCGCGTGCCCGTCTCGTGGTCGATGATGCCCGCCGCCATGAAGAGCGAGGCCTTGAAGGTCGCGTGGTTCATCGTGTGGAACACGGCCGCGACCATGGCGAGGTCGCTGTTGAGGCCGAGCAGCAGGGTGATCAGCCCCAGATGGCTGATCGTCGAATAGGCCAGCAGCGCCTTCAGGTCATGCTGGAAGATGGCGACATAGGCCCCCAGCAGCAGCGTGATGAGCCCGACCGGACAGAGAATCCAGAACCAGGCGTCCGTCCCGGCCATGACGGGCCAGAGCCGCGCCATCAGGAAGATGCCGGCCTTCACCAGCGTCGCCGAATGCAGATAGGCCGAGACGGGGGTCGGCGCCGCCATGGCGTGCGGCAGCCAGAAGTGGAAGGGGAACTGCGCGCTCTTGGTCATCGCGCCCAGCAGGATCAGCACCAAAGCGGGCAGATAGAGCGGATGCTCGCGGATCGCATTGCCCGAGTTCAGCACGACGTCGAGATCGTAGCTGCCCACGATATGGCCCAGCACCAGCATGCCGGCGAAGAGCGCGAGTCCGCCGCCGGCCGTGACGGTCAGCGCCATGCGCGCGCCGTCGCGCGCGGCGGCGTTGTTCTGCCAATAGCCGATGAGCAGGAAGGAGAAGAGGCTCGTCAGCTCCCAGAAGAAGACGAGCTGGATCAGGTTGCCCGAGAGCACGAGGCCCATCATCGAGCCCATGAAGGCCAGCAGATAGGCGAAGAAGCGCGGCACCGGATCGTCCGGCGACATGTAGTAGCGGGCGTAGAGGACGATGAGGAAGCCGATGCCCGAGACCATCATGGCGAAGGCGGCGGCCAGACCATCCATCCGCAGGACGATCGAAAGCCCCAGCTCCGGCACCCAGGGGATCTCGATGCGCGGGATGCGTCCGGCCGCGGTCGACGAATAGCAGAGGATCACCATCACCAGCGTCAGCAGGGCCACGGCCCCGCCAAGCCAGGCCTCGAGCCTCGCCTTCTGCGGCAGCATGGAAGCGATCAGGGCGCCGAGGAACGGAAGGAGGACCGCAGCCGAGAGGTAGAAGACATCTGGCATCGGGGTGGTGAGCTCTCCGTCGGGTGATGGCGCGGCGGGCCTGCGGTCCGGTACTGGCTTCCCGCGCGAAGGGCTGGTCCAGGCCTGCGGGGATTAAATCGGGGGGCGGTCCGCGGCCACCAGCGTCTGCAGCGCCTCCTCCGCCGATCGGGCCTGGCGCAGCTGACGGGGCAGCTGGTTGTCGCGCAGGACGCGGCAGATGTTGGACAAGGCGGGCAGGAAGCCCTCGGAGGCGGCCTCGGGCCAGAGGACGAGGAAGACGAGATCCACCGGCTCGCCGTCGCGCGCATCCATGTCGATCCCGCGCTCAAGGCGGGCGAGGACGGCGAAGGGCTTGTCCAGCCAGTCCACGCGCGCATGGGGCAACGCCACGCCGCGGCCGAGCGCCGTCGGGCCCAGGCGCTCGCGCGCCAGGATGGCGTCGAGAATCCGGTCCTGGGGCTGGTCGATCCGGGCCGAGGCCTCGGTTGCCAGCATCTCCAGCAATTCCTTCTTGCTCGAAGGCGCGAGGGTCAGGATCCCCTCGGGGGTGGCGAACAGGTCTGCAATGGCCATCTGGGTCTCCGTGGCTGACGCTCTCCCCCATAGAGATAGCAACCGTCTTACGACTAACGGTTTTGTCATTCTATGGGATGTAGCACGAAGGCCCGGATGTCCCAAGCGGGGGCCTGTCAGGCGATTGCCTAGGAGGCCGGCGGCGGTGCGACGGGTATGGCGGCCGTGTAGGACTCGATTCGCAGCGTCTCGTTGCGCAGGATCGCCACGCGGCGCGTCGTGCCGAAGCGGGTGGAGCCGTCCGGCGCGCGACCCACTGCATATTGCCAGGCCGTGACCTGCCCCTCCGCGACGAGCTTGCGCGCGATGCGCTCCACATCGGGGCCGGCGCCCATCGCCTCCAGCTCGGCCGCGGTGAAGCCGATCGTCACCTCATCCCGCGGCCCGACGACGCGGAACAGGCGGACACCCTGGTCCTGGGCCTGAACCTGGACGGAATGCAGCAGGGCAGCGCCCACCAGGGCCGACAGCACGGCGCGGCGGGGCGGAAAAGCTGGGCTGGGCATGGCGTGTCTCCTGGTTCGCTTGCGCGGGCGGCCCGCGCGGCCGCTCCGGGATCACCAGCCGCGGTAATAGCCGCGCCCGTAATAACCCCGGCCGTAATAGCCCCCGCCGTAATAGCGCGGTCCGCTATTGGCGATGGCGGCGCCGGCTGCCACGCCCACGATGCCCGCGGCCACGGCCGTGCCGACATTGGCGGCCTGCTGGTTCTGGGCGCGCTCGGCCGAGGCGGCGGGCTGGAGGTAGGCGGCCTGCTGGCAGGCCTGCTGATAGCCCTGCTGGCAGGCGATGTTCGCCTGCATGGCCTGCTGCTCGACCGGGCCGGGGGCGACGGTGCAGGCAGCGAGGCTCGCGGCGGCAAGGACGGACAGGGCGCGGAACGAACGGTGCATGGCGATCTCCTCTCGAAGGTGAAGCCCGTCGATACGACCGGCCCATTCGATGAGCCCAGTTCTATCTATTTCCTGTCATATTCCCATGTCGCCGGAGGGCAGGACATGTCGCATGTGTCGCGCCATGTCCCGGCGCGCGGCCCCTCAATCCGGCGTCACGCCCGCGGCCCGCACGATCGGGGCCCATTTCGCCGTCTCGTCGCGCAGGAACTGCGCCAGCTCCTGCGGCGAGGAAGGCCCGGCCTCCAGCTTGCGTTCCGCGAGCATCGCGACCAGCTCCGGCGTGGTCAGGGTCGCGCGGACGGCCTCGGCGAGCTTCGCCACGATCGGCGCCGGCAGGTTGCGCGGCCCCAGCAGGGCGTTCCAATCCACCATCTCGAAGCCCGGCAGGCCGTTCTCGGCGACGGTGGGCACCCCCGGCAGAAGGGCGCTGCGCGCGGCGGTCGGCACGGCGAGCAGCCGCAACCGGCCGGCCTCGGCCTGGGGCGCGGCGTTCACCGCGGTGGTGAAGGCATAGTCCACCTTGCCCGAGACCAGGTCGGCCTGCAGGGCGCCGCCGCCGCGATAGGGGACGTGAATGGTGCGGATGCCTGCCAGCGTGTTCAGCTGCTCATTGGCGAGATGCCCTGCCCCGCCCACGCCGGAGGTGGCGCAGGTCAGCGTGTCCGGCCGGGCCTTGGCGGCCGCGATCAGCTCGGCCACGCTCCGCCACGGGCGATCGGCCGGCACCGCCAGCACGTTCAGCACCACGCCGATGCGCGAGATGGGCGTGAGGTCGCGCAGCGGATCGAAGGACAGGTCGCGATAGAGGGTGGGGTTGATCGCCAGGGGGCCGATCGTGCCCATCAGCAGCGTATAGCCATCGGGCGCGGCGCGCGTGACCTGTTCGGTGGCGATATTGCCGCCCGCGCCGGGCCGGTTCTCCACCACGATGGGCTGGCCGAGGAGGGATTGCAGCCGCGCCGACATCGCCCGGGCCATGATGTCCGTGGAGCCGCTGGGCGAGAAGCCGATGACCAGGCGGATCGGGCGGTTCGGGTAGTCCTGCTGGGCGCGGGCGGCCACGGGGGCAAAGAGAAGGGATGCGGCTGGCAGCAGCGAACGGCGATCAATCATGGTGCGTATCCTTATATGGACGGCATCATCGCCAGCCGTGCGAGGCTGATCAAGCCGGGGAGGCAACCATTTCCGCCCTCAGCCCCGCAGCATGGGCGCGATCTTCGCCATGCGGCGGGGCTCGGCGCCGGTATAGCCGTCGAAGTCGTCGCCCAGCATGAGGCCGGTGGTCCGGGTCCCGTCGGCATTGAGGCACCAGTAGGAATGGCTTGCCCCCAGCCGGTTCACATATTCGGCGAAGGTCGCGAGCCAGGCGTCGTCCCGTGCGGCCTTCACGGCGTCCATGCCCGGAAGGTCGGCGAAGAACCTGCCCGACCATTCGCCGATCCAGACCGGGGCGAGATCCTCCTCCAGCATCCAGCCCCAGAGCTGGCGCCAGCGGATGACCATGGCGACCTCGGGCGGGGTGGCGCCGATGGTCCCGTTATAGAGGTTCAGCTCGCCCACGCTGGGCGCGTATTCATGCGGGGAGTAGCCGTGCTGGCCGGTGATGACCGCGCCGGCGGAATTGCGGACCACCACGGGCGCGGTGCGCGCGCCTTCCAGGTTCGAGCCGTAGAAGTAGCCGATATGGGCCCGGTTCGGCAGCTCGGGGAAGGGCCTGGGATCGTAGGCGCGCAGCGCGCCGTCCACATGAGCGCTGCCGTGGATGCCCTGGAACCACAGGAAGATCCTGGGATTCACGTCCATGACGGCCGTGGCGCAGCGTTCGTAGAAGGCGCGGATATTGGTGCGCGGATGCGCCTCGCCGGGATCCCAGGTGCAGTTGAAGGGCTCGTTCAAGATGTCGAAGCACGACACCACCGGCCGGTATTTGTAGCGCCGCGCGAGGAAGACCCAGGCCTCGATCATCTGCCGCTCGTTGCGCGGCTCGCCGATCGCGCCCGTGTCGCGGCCGGGCGCGGATGGCGTGGGGGTGGTGTACCATCGGCCGCCGGTCCCCGCCTCGTTGTCCGGGTGGCGGGCGAGGACGTGCATGTCCAGGATCACCCGCAGGCCGATCGCCTCGCAATGGTCGATGAGGAGATCCAGCATCTCGAGCCCGCCGATCACCGGCTGCGGCGCGTCGAAGGGCGGATCCTGCCGGTAGCTGCCCCAGCCCGACTTGTCGGGCCAGCTGGGCGGGTGGGTGCTCGTATCCGCGCCGCGGAACATGTCGGGATTCACGAAGGGTGAATGATGGAAGTTGCCGCCATTCGCCCGGTCGTTGCGCGTGATATGCTGGCTGATCGGCAGGCGGATGGAATTGAAGCCGAGGCGGCGGAGCTCCTCGAGAATCCCCTCCTGCCCGCGCGCCGTGCCACCCGCCGCGTATTCATCATCCTGCAACACCGGGCGCGTGCGGTAGGAGCGCCGGGTCGTGCCGCGCAGGTAATAATCCTGCTCGAGGCTGTACCAGGCCACCGAGCGCAGGATCACCCGATCCCCGTTCTCGTCAAAAAGCCGGCTGCCCACGGCGCGCAGCCAGGTCAGCTCCGGCGGCGGAGCGACGCCCGAGGCGCCGATGATCTCGCGGACGAGGCCGGCGAGCGCCGCACGGCCGGACTCCTCCATCGCGCGGCTAGCTGCGTTCGAGCGCGGCCAGCGCCTGTTCCAGGCCGCGCGGCGAGAAGGGGATCGTGGCCTCGCGCCCGCTCGCATCCAGGAAGAGCAGGCGGCCATTCTCCGGGAGTGCGGTGAGCTGATTCAGCAGCGCTTCCGGCGCCGCGTTGTCGGCAACGCAACCGCCGGGCGCGCAGCGCCGCCAGGCCAGCTCGACCAGCGAGGCCGTACCCGTGGGCCCCAGGATTCGCAGCGGCGTGTCGACCGTCGCATTGGGCACCACCACGAAGGTCATGCGCAGCGGGGCGCCGGCGGCGGGGCGGCCGATGGCGAGCTGGGCGACGGTCCGCCCCTCGGACATCACCGACTGGCTGATCTCGCAGGCCGGCGGGCGGCCCTCGGGCCGCTGGCAGCGCAGGGTCCAGTCGGCGAAGCTGGCCGTGGTGCTCTGCGGCTCGGCGGGGGTCGCGGCGGCGGGCGCAGAGGGTGCCGTGGCCGGGGCGGGAGCCGGCCGGTTCGCCGGGCGCGGCTGGGCGAGGACGGGGCCGGGCATCAGCAGCGCGGCGAGCAGGGCGCCCCCGGCCAGGGTCGAAGCGATAGGGAATCGAAACATCGGCAGGGCTGTCCCGTGACGGACCGGCATGTTGCCGAAGAGGAAATCCGGCGTCATGGCGGCGATTGGAGTGCGCGGCATGCAAGAACGACATTGATGCCAATCTGTCCGGAATTGAAGACCTTCGCGGCAGGCACGTCACGGCACGCGGCAAATCGAGCGCTTGAAGCCCGCCCGCCCTTCCCTCCACCTTGTTTCACGGGTACTCCGCGCGAGCAGCTCCGTCATCCGTGACGCGACCGCGCAAGTCCGGACCGTCGTCCGTCCTCGGCACAACCTGAATATCGGTAGTCAATCGCTTGAATCAGGCCACCCCCTTCCCCTCGTCCGATCCTGACTCAGCCCTGCCAGGCGCGGGGGCGTTGTGGATCCACCCCGTGCTCTGCGAGCTGGGCCTGCCCATCCGGGCGGCGCGCGGGCAGTGGCAGCGCGAGATCGAGCTGGCCACGCTGCGCATCGATGCGAGCTCGGCCGAGCAGGCCCTGCCGCATGGCCGCATCCTTCGCCTCTGCCTGCTCCATGTCTGTGACGCCGCGCGGCGGACCAATAGCGTGTCGGTCGATCTCGGCGAGAGCGCGGCCGAGCTGGCGGCGAAGATGGGCATCGCCGGCAAGGAAGCCGAGCTGATCGACCAGATGCACCGCATCCTCACGGCCAAGATCTCGGTCTCCTGGATGGGCGGCGCGGAGCTCCCGGTCTTCGACGCGCGCAGCCGGCCGCGCGGCGAGCTGGCCGAATGGCGCCCGAACCTGCGCCTGGGCGCCAAGTTCCTCTCCAGCCTCGTCAGCCAGGCCGTGCCGCTCGATCCGCGCATCCTCCAGGAGCTGGGCGATTCGCCGCTCGCCCTCGATGCCTATGCCTGGATCCGACACTCCCTTTCCGGCGAGGGCGCCGATCCCACGCCGACCATGTCCTGGGCCGATCTGTCGAAGCGCTTCGGCGCGCCGACGCAGACGGTGCCGGCTTTCCGAGGCGTCTTCGAGACGGCGCTGCGCGCGGTCTTCGACGCCGACCAGTCCATCGAGATCGCCGTGGATGACGAGGGCGTCAGCGTCCGCCATGCCCTCGCGGAAGAGGCCCCGGCCGAACCGGCCGCACCCGTTGTGGCCGCGCCCGTCGTTACCGCGCCCCCCGTGGCCGCGCCTGTCGCGCCCGCGCCCGTCATCGCAGCTCCCGTCGTGGCGGCACCGGCCGCGCCAGCCGCGCCCGCGGCTCCGGCTCCTCGCGAGCAGCCCCGGCCCACGCCGCCCCCCGCCACCGCCCCGCGCCAGGAGCGCGAGACCGACCTCATCACCGAGGACCGCATCTGCCTACCGCGCGAGGCCACCGGCCTGTCGCAATGCATCTGGCTCCGGCGCGGCCATGGCTCCGACCAGGTGCAGATCGGCGTCACGCCCGGCATGCGCTTCGATCCCGACAAGCTGACCGTGCTCGCCGTGGAACCGATGGTCCTGCAGGTCAGCGGCGGACTCTATCAGGGCGACTTCGACCGGGTGTCGTCCTGGATCACGGCCAATCGCGACCTGATCGACGATTTCTGGGATGACGAGATCACCTCCCATGCCGAGATCCGCGATCGCGTCCGCAAGGCGCCCGCGCCCGGCTGGCGATAACAACCTCTGCGATAACACCCCCTGGCGCTGACGCCTGAGACTTGTCCGCCTTCCCGGACGCGCGCAGGCTCGCGCGAAACGTCCGGGAGAGTTTCGACACATGGCCGATCTGACCATTCGCGAGGTCCGTACCACCCTGCTGCGGATGCCCTGGGCCGATGATCCCTGGCTCGCCGGCCATGCCCTCGGCGAGATGCGCGACCTCGTGGTGGTCGAGATCGTCACGGCCAGCGGGCTGACCGGCATGGGCTATCTGCACCTGCTGAACCTGCCGCTTCAGCGCACCATCGGCGCCTGCATCGCCGAGGCGATGACCCCCCGCCTCATCGGCAAGGACGCGACCGCCGTCGAGGCCATCTGGCGCGACCTCTGGCGCACCACGCTCACCGGTGGGCGCGGCGGCGTGGCCATGATGGCGCAATCGGCGATCGACATCGCGCTGTGGGACGTGGTCGGCAAGGCCGCCGGCCTGCCGCTGCACCGGCTCTGGGGCCATTATCGCTCGAAGATTCCCATCTATGGCAGCGGCTGCTTCCGCGGCTCCTACGGCGATGGGATGATCGCCAAGGCGAAGCATTTCGTCGCCGAGGGCTACAAGGCCATCAAGATGCAGGTGGCCCATGTCGGAGACCTTCGCACCGACGCTGACAACGTGCGCCGCATGCGCGAGGCGGTCGGCCCAGACATCGACATCATGATCGACGTAAACATGGGATGGAGCGCGGATGTCGCGATCCAGATGGGCCGAAAGTTCGAGGAATACGACATCTACTGGCTCGAAGAGCCGGTGCTGCCGGATGACTACGCCGGCTATCTGCGCTGCGCGGAGATGCTCGACATGCGCGTCGTCGGCGGGGAGTCGCATTTCGGCCGCGCGGATCTGAAGCCCTTCCTGGAAGACCCCCGCCTGCCCATCCTGCAGCCCGACCCGATGCGCGGCGGTTTCACGGAGCTCCGCAAGATCGCGACCGTCGCGGAAACCTGGGGCATGACGATGGCCCCGCATCTCTTCCCGGAGCTCAACGTCCATCTGCTCGCGAGCATCCCCAACGGGATCTGGGCCGAGCAGATGGGCCTGCTCGACGATGTGTGGGTCACCCGCCCGCAGATCGCGGATGGCTTCATCACCGCCCCCGAGACGCCGGGCCACGGGCTGGCCTTCAGGCCCGAGGTGCTGAAGGACTTCGTGTTGCGGTAGCCGCGGCTCAGTCCGCGACCATGCCCCGGATGCGGTTGGCCAGGAGGTTCATGTCGAAGGGCTTGGTGACGACCTGCATGCCCGCTTCGAGAGGGCCCTGGCTGAGAAAGGCCTTCTCGGCATAGCCCGTCACGAAGAGGATCTTCAGGCCGGGCCGCAGCTCGCGTGCCGCATCCGCGAGCTGGCGCCCGCTCATGCCCTTGGGCAGCCCCACATCGGTCATGAGCAGGTCGATCGGCGTCTCCGTCCGGAGCGCCTTCATCGCCTGCGGCCCATCGCCCGCCTCGATGGCCGTGAAGCCCAGATCCCCGACCACCTCGACCATCAGCATGCGCACGAGCGGCTCGTCATCGACGACGAGGACGGTTTTCTTCGCCGCCCTCGGCCGAGCCGGCTCCGGAACGTCGGTGGGCTCGCCTTGCGCCTCCGCTAAGTGCCGCGGCAGGTAGATGCAGACGGTCGAGCCCTTCCCGACCTCCGAATGGATCCGCACCTGCCCGCCGGACTGGCGCGCGAAGCCATAGATCATCGACAGGCCGAGGCCCGTGCCCACGCCGACGGGCTTGGTCGTGAAGAAGGGATCGAAGGCCTTGGCCATCACCTCGCGCGTCATGCCCGTGCCGCTGTCCGAGACGCACAACGAGACATATTCCCCGGGCGGCAGGTCGCGCTCCCGCGCGCCGCGGTCGTCGAAGACGCGGTTGCCCGTCGCGATCGTGATCCGCCCGCCTTCGGGCATGGCGTCGCGCGCATTCAGGCACAGGTTCAGCAGCGCGTTCTCGAGCTGGTTCGGATCGACCAGCGTCGGCCAGGGCGCATCCATCGTCACCGCCTCGACAGTGACCTGCGCCCCCACGGTCCGCTGGACCAGATCCTCCATGCCGGCCACGAGACGGTTCACGTCCGTGGGCCTGGGGTCGAGCGTCTGGCGGCGGGAGAAGGCCAGCAGGCGGTGCGTCAGCGCCGCCGCGCGGCGGGCCGCGGCCCGCGCACCGGTCATGTAGCGATCGACCTCGCCAAAGCGCCCTTCCCTGATGCGCTGCTCCATCATGTCGAGCGATCCGGAGATGCCCGCCAGGAGGTTGTTGAAGTCATGGGCCAGGCCGCCGGTCAGCTGGCCGACCGCCTCCATCTTCTGCGACTGGCGCAGGGATTCCTCGGCGGCCATGAGCTCCGCCGTCTTGTCCGCCACGCGCTGCTCCAGCGTCTCGTTGAGCCGGCGCAGCATCTCGGTGACGTGCGCGCGTTCCGCCTCCAGCGCGCGGCGCTCCTCGATGTCGATCAGCACGCCGGGGAAGCTGAGCGGTGTGCCGTCGGGCGCGTGGTTCACCTGGCCATTGGCTTCGAGCCAGTGGAACTTCCCGTCCGCGCGCCTTGTCCGGTATTGGTGCGCGTAGTCTCCACCCCGGGCGATGGCCTCCTGGATCGCGGCCGAAAGCCCCGCGCGATCCTCGGGGTGAACCGTCTCGACCACCTGCGCCAGGCTCAGGCCCTCGCGGCCCAGGGCGGGGTCCAGGCCGAAGGCGCGGGCGAAGGCCTCGTCGACCGTCAAGCGGTCACTGGGCAAGTCCCAGAACCAGGTGCCGATGATGGCGCCGGCCGCGAGCGCGAGCTGGACGCGCTGGATGTTCTCGCGCGCGACGGCCTCGCTGGCGCGCAACGCGGCCTCCGCCGCCTTGCGGGCCGTGATGTCGCGGAACAGCACCGACACCTGGCGCAATCCTGGCGGCTCGACCCGGGAGGCGGAGACCTCGATGTGGCGCCCCGTTTCGACGAATTCGCGCTCGAAGCGGATCGCCTCGCCGGTGTGCAGAACCGCGCCATAGAGCTCGACCCAGTCCCGCGCCGTGGCCGGCGCGATGTCGTAGACGGACTTGCCGACGATGCCCGCGATGCCGGTGTGGCGCTCGTAGCCCGTATTGGCCTCCACATGGATGTAGTCGCCCAGGGGGCCGTACGGACCGTCCACGAATTCGATCACGCAGAAGCCGTCATCGATCGCTTCGAACAAGGCATGGTAGCGCGCCTCGCTGCGGGCCAGGGCATCGGGGCTGGATACCGGGCGTTCGTGGATCACATGCCAAAACTCTTCGTGGAGGGCGAAGCGCGATAGGGGCAACGATGTTGCCACCTCGATCTTTGCCCGAAAGCGCCATGCGGTGAAACCTTCTTGCGCGGCCCCGAACGGCGCCGCGGCGGCTGGCTGCCGGAAGGGCGAGGGTCTAACCTCCGGCGACAGCTGCATCGCGGAGAACGCCGCCCATGAACCAGATCGCCCCCACCTCGCACACGCAGGATTCCCTTGCCCGCCTGGCCGATGTCGCCATCCGGGTGGGGCTCAATCTGAAGGCCGGCCAGGAGGTGCTGATGACCGCCTCCATCGAGGCGCTGCCGCTCGTGCGCCTCATCACCGATGCGGCCTATAAGGCCGGCGCCAGCCTCGTCACCACCTTCTTCTCCGACGACCAGCAGGCCCTGTCGCGCTTCCGCCATGCCGCGCCCGAGAGCTTCGACACCGCCCCGGGCTGGATGTTCGACGGCATGGCCGAGGCCTTCCGCCGCGGCGCCGCGCGCCTCGCCATCGTGGGCGACGATCCCAGCCTGCTCGCCGGCCAGGATCCCGCGCTGGTGGCCCGCGCCAACCGCGCCCGCGCCCAGGCCTATCGCCCCGCGCTGGAGCTCATCACCACCTCCGCCATCAATTGGAGCCTGGTGCCCTATGCCTCCCCGGCCTGGGCGCGCGCGATGTTCCCCGAGCTGCCCGAGGCCGAGGCCGTGGCGAAGCTCTGGGCCGCGATCTTCGCCGCCACGCGCGTGGACCGGCCCGATCCCGTCGCCGCCTGGGCCGAGCACAACGCCGTGCTCATGAAGCGCCGTAACCGGCTCACCGCGCGCAACTACGCGGCCCTGCGCTTCCGCGGCCCGGAGACGGACCTCACGGTGGGCCTGGCGGACGGTCATGCCTGGATGGGCGGGCAATCCACCGCGCTGAACGGCGTGACGGGCAATCCGAACATCCCCACCGAGGAGGTCTTCACCACGCCGCACGCCCTGCGCACCCAGGGCCATGTCGTGGCGACCAAGCCGCTGGCCTATCAGGGCACGCTCATCCGCGACATCCGCGTGCGCTTCGAGGATGGCGTGATCGTCGAGGCCTCGGCCAGCACCGGGCAGGAGGTTCTGGAGCGCATGATCGGCAGCGACGAGGGCGCGCGGCGGCTGGGCGAGGTGGCGCTGGTGCCGGCCTCCTCGCCGATCTCGCAGAGCGGGCTGCTCTTCCTCAACACGCTCTTCGACGAGAACGCCGCGAGCCATATCGCTCTCGGCCAGGCCTATTCGAAGTGCTTCGTGGACGGCGACACCATCACGCCCGCCGACTTCACCACGCGCGGCGGCAACAGCAGCCTGATCCACGTGGACTGGATGATCGGCTCGGCCGAGATCGACGTGGACGGGATCGACGCGGGGGGGGCGGCCGAACCGGTCATGCGCAAGGGCGAATGGGCCGAGTAAACCTGCCCGGCGGGCGATCGCTCGGGTTGTAGAATTATATCGCTTTCGCAGCGATCTGTATGACAGGATATGTATTCCTGTCATACAGAGGCCATCGATGCGCCATCGGTCCCTGACCACCTACATCATCATCGCCATGGTGCTGGGAATCGCGGTCGGCCATATGTGCCACGAATTGTGGCCCGACCCGCAGATCGCGCGCTCCATCGCCGATTACATCTCTCTCTTCACCGACATCTTCCTTCGGCTGATCAAGATGATCATCGCGCCGCTGGTCTTCTCGACCCTGGTGGTGGGCGTGGCGCATATGGGCGATGTGAAGGCAGTGGGGCGGATCGGCGGCAAGGCCATGCTCTGGTTCGTCAGCGCCTCGCTCGTGTCGCTGGTTCTCGGCCTGGTCCTGGTGAACCTGCTGCAGCCCGGCGCGAACCTGAACCTGCCGATCCCCGAGATCGGGACGGCCACGAATATCCGCGCTTCCTCGCTCTCCCTGAAGGACTTCGTCACGCATCTCGTGCCCAGCTCGATCTTCGACGCGATGGCGCGGAACGAGATCCTGCAGATCGTGGTCTTCTCGCTGCTCTTTGGCGTCGGCGTCGCCTCGCTCGGCGAGAGGGCGCATACGCTGGTGCGGGGGATCGAGGAGCTCTCGCACGTCATCCTCAAGATCACCGGCTATATCATGGGGCTGGCGCCGCTCGCGGTCTTCGCCTCGATGGCCGCGATCATCACGACCCAGGGCCTGGGCATCCTCGTCACCTACGGCAAGTTCGTGGCCCAGTTCTACCTCGGCCTGGTGCTGCTGTGGTGCATGCTCACCGCCGTGGGCTTTCTCTTCTTCGGCAAGCGCGTCTTCGAGCTGGTGTCGCTGGTGCGCCAGCCCTTCCTCCTGGCCTTCAGCACGGCCAGCAGCGAGGCCGCCTATCCGCGCCTCATGGAGCAGCTCGCGCGCTTCGGCGTCAGCCCCAAGGTCATCTCCTTCGTGCTGCCGCTGGGCTACTCCTTCAACCTCGACGGCTCGATGATGTACTGCACCTTCGCGACCGTCTTCATCGCCCAGGCCTATAACATCGACCTCTCGTTCGGCACGCAGATCACCATGCTTCTGCTGCTGATGCTGACCAGCAAGGGGATGGCCGGCGTGCCGCGCGCCTCGCTGGTGGTGATCTCGGCGACATCTACGACCGCTGGTTCAACCGCCGCCTGCCGACGGGCGAGCGGTTGAACATCCCGATGAGCCCGCAGCTCACCGAGATCTTCCGGATGCTCGGCGCGCCCGACTGAAGGCGGCTTCTCTCAGTCCCAGAAGACCAGCGTCCGCACCTCGATGCTCTCGCGCGGCGGCGCATCGGGCGGCGAGGACGGATCGTCGAAGGCCGCGTGGAAGGACAGCCGCGCGCGCCCGTCGGTCGCGGAATCATAACCCTTGATCAGCAGCGCCTCATGCGGAAGCTGATGCGGGAAATAGACCCAGGCGTGGCGCGGATTGTGGCGCACGCTGAAGGTCTCGCCGATGCGATCCGCATAGACGAGCGAGGTCGGCACCAGGTCCTCCTCGGCGATGCTGGGCCATTCGGCCAGGGCCAGCGGGCTCTCCTGCACGGGCTTGATGGGCCGCCAGAGGTTCACGATCGCGAAGCGTCCGGCGAGCAGCCGATCTGCCTCTTCGGGCAGCACGTCGCGCACGCGCTGCGGCGCGGCGGCGTAGCTGTAGTCGTTGTGCACGCGCTTGGCGGGCTCCCGCAGGCTGGCATCGCCGGCGGCGCGGGCGGCGTTGCGGATGTTGTGGTCGAAGACCACCACGCGCGACGCGCCCAGATGCGCGCGCAGGATCGCCTCCACCTCGGGGAAGTAGTCGCGCCGCAGCGCCGCCTCGTCATAGAGATCCGCGACCCGGCTCGGCGCGTCGATCAGCGCGAAGCCGTGCCGGTCGAGCGTGAACTCGTGCTGGCGCAGGCGTCCGTTCTCGACCAGGACGTCATGCGCCTCCACCTCGATGGTATTGGCCGGCACGCCCTCGGGCGGGGCGGTGATGTAGCGCGTGGGATGGTCGATACCCGCGCGCAGATAATTGAGCGGCGCCGTCTGCAGCAAAGCCGGGCTGATGTAACCGTCAGGCATGTTCGGGCTCCTTCGTGCGATCGGCCACGCGATCGAGGGCCGCGACCGCGCGGCGTGTGGCGGGCAGCAGGGTGCGGCCGTAATCCAAGGCGTCCTCCAGCGGATCGAAGCCGCGGATGAGGAAGGTCGAGACGCCGAGCGCGGCGTAGTCGGCCAGCGATTCCGCCACCTGCTCGGGCGTGCCGACGAGGGCGGTGGTGTTGGCGCCCGCGCCGACAGCGGCGGCCACCTCGGTCCAGAGGCGCTTGTCGCGCACGGGGCCGGCGGCAGCGGCCTCCAGCAGGCGCGCGCTGCCGATGCTCTCCGGCTTGGGGCTGCCCTTGCCGAACCTGTTGCCGCGCAGCTCGCGGATGCGCTCGAGGATTCGTCCCGCGCGGGCCCAGGCGGCGTCCTCCGTCCCGGCGAGGACCGGCCGCACCGAGAGGCTGAAGCGGATCGAGGCCGGATCGCGCCCGGCCTTCGCCGCGCTGGCGCGGACGCGGAAGATGGTGTCGCGCGCCTGGTCCAGCGTCTCGCCCCAGAAGGCATAGGTGTCGGCGTGGCGGCCGGCGGTCTCGATCGCGACGTCCGAGGAACCGCCGAAGAAGACCGGGATATGCGGCTTCTGCAGCGGCTTGATCTCCGAGAAGGCGCGCTCGAAGCGGTAATAGACGCCCTCATGGTCGAAGGGCTGCTCGCTGGTCCAGACACGGCGCAGCAGGCCGACATACTCGTCCGAGCGCGCATAGCGCTGCGCGTGGTCGAGGAAGTCGCCGTCCTGCTTCTGCTCGGCGGGATTGCCGCCGGTGATGATGTGGATGGCGGCGCGGCCCTGGCTCAGATGATCGAAGGTCGCGAATTGCCGCGCGGCCAGCGTGGGCGCGATGAAGCCCGGCCGGTGCGCCACCATGAAGCCGATGCGCGTCGTGTTCGCCGCCGCATGACCGGCCACGAGCAGCGCGTCCGGGCTGGTGGAATGCCAGGCCACGAGGATGCGGTCGAAGCCGGCCTGCTCATGCGCCTGGGCGAAGCGCGCGACATAGCCGGGATCGAGGATCGGCCCGCTCGGCGGATGGATCTCCGAGGAGGCCCGGTGCGAGATCATGCCGATGAACTGGAGGGGATGGGTCATGGCGGTCTCCTTCACGCGATGTTGAGGCGGCGCAGCGCCTGGCCGGTGGAGGCGTGGTCCCGATGCAGTCGCGCGCCGAATTCCTCGGGCGAGAGCTTCTCGGGGATGAGGCCGAAGCGGCGGAGCGCGGCCTGCACCTCGGGCTCGTCGAGGCCGGCGTTGAACTCCTGGTTGAGCCGGGCGACGATCTCCACCGGCGTGCGTGCCGGGGCGAAGAGGCCGAACCAGCCGCCCGAGGGCCAGTCCCGCCCGAGGCCGAGCTCGGTGATGTTCGGTACCTCCGGGAAGGCATCCCAGCGGCCATTGCCCAGGGACGCGACCGCGCGGGCGCGCCCGGCCTGCACATGCGGCGCGACGATGGGATCGATCATGATATGCACATCCCCGGCCGCGAGCGCATTGGCCGCCGGCGCGGAGCCCGGGAAGGGCACATGCACCGCCTCGAAGCCGCCCGCATCGGCGAGCAGCGCGCCGCGCAGATGCCCCGCCGACCCGATGCCCGCCGAGCCGTAGTTCAGCACGCCACGGTTGCGCCGCCCGTAGTCGATCAGCTCGGCTAAATTGCGGACCGGCAGGGCCGGGTTCACCGCGATGACGCTGAAGGCCTCGCCGGCCATGCCGATCGGGGCGAAGTCGCGCAGCGGGTCGTAGCCGACATTGTTGAGGTGCGGCGCGATGGTCAGGTTGCCGGCGGAGGCGTTGAGCAGCGTCAGCCCGTCCGGCCGGCTCTCGGCCACGAGCCGCGCGCCCACGGCGCCGCCCGCACCCGCGCGGTTCTCCACCACCACGCTCACGCCCAGTCGCTGGCCGAGCGCGCGCGACATGACGCGCGAGACATTGTCGTTCGTCGCACCTGGCGGGAAGGGCGAGATGTAGCGGATGGGCCGGCTGAAGGCCGTCTCGGCGCGGGCCCCATGGGCGATGATGGCCGGGGCGGCGAGCATCCCCGAGAGAATGAGCCGGCGGTTCATGGGACGTCTCCGGCGGTCAGCGCGGCGCGCCCCGCGGACAGATGGGCGGATTCCTCGGTGGGGACGTGGACGCGGGCGCATTGGACGTCGCGCCAATGGCGCTCCAGCGGATTGGCGCGATCGAGCGCATGGTTGCCGGCCAGCGCGACCGAGAGCTCGACCGCCTTGATGGCGTGGCCGGCGAGCAGCGCCTTCACCGCGCCGGTCTCCGACGCCGGGGGGATGCGTCCCGCCTCCACATCGGCGGCGAGCGAGGCGGAGATGCGCCGGGCGGCGATGAGCTGCGCCTCGATCGCGCCCACCGCCTGCTGCACCGTCGCCAGCGAGGCGAGCGGCTGGGCCATGCCCGAGGGGCGGCGGTGGCGCAGGAAGTTCACCACCCAGTCCCGCGCGGCCTGGGCGACGCCGGCATAGACGGCGCCGATCAGCAGCGCGTTCCAGGTGGCATAGGTCGCGTCATTGCCCACCCAGCTGCCGGCCGGAACAAGGCCGATCGCGTGGGATTCCGGCACGGCGACATCCGTCAGCAGCAGGTCGTGGCTGCCCGAGGCGCGCAGGCCGAGATGGTTCCAGGTCTCGCGCGTCTCCAGCCCCGGCGTGCCGGCGGTGACGAGGAAGCTGCCGATGCGCGGCTCGGCCTCGTCGGTACGGGCCAGAACCTCGATGAAGCGCAGCCCCGCCAGGCCCGTGACATAGCGCTTGTGGCCGGTGATGGCCCAACCGGTGTCGGTGCGGCGCGCGACCGTGGCGGGCAGGCCGCCGCGCGTGGGCGAGCCGAGCTCCGGCTCGACGCGCGCGGCGTTGAGCAGCGCGCCCTCGGTCACGGCGAGGCGGCCGACCCTTTCGCGCAAGGCCGCTGGCCAGATGGTGCTGCGGGCGAGCGCCGCCTGCTTGGCGAATTGCATGGCGAGGATGAGCGCCGTGGCCGGGCAGGCCTTGCCGACCTGGCGCACCGCCTCGGCGGCAAGGGTGATCCCTGCCCCGCCCCCGCCGAGCGCAGCCGGCACGGTAAGGGCGAGCACGCCAGCCTGGCGCAGCAGTTCCAGGCTTTCGAAGGGGAAGCTGGCGGCGAGATCGTCGCGCGCGCCGTGCTCGGCGAGGGCCTCGATCAGCGCGGGATCATCAGGGAAGCGCTGCGGCAACGGCGGCAGGAGAGCAAAAGCGCGGCTCATTTCCACGCTCCGCCCCAGCTGCTGGCGGGCGGGTGGTTGCGGCGGAGATAGCCGCGCGCGGCGCGTTCCACCTCGGACGAGCTCTCGAAATTGGCGCGTTCGAGCTCTTCGAGCCGCATGTCGATGGCGATCAGGAACCAGCCGGCATCGCCCTGGGCGGCGACGGCGATGAGGGCTCCATCCTCGATGATGGGATTGGACAGGCGCATGGGAATTCTCCGGGCTCGGGCTTGGGATGTCGGCAGGTGGCGCGGCTCTCAGCCGCGACAGGGCATTCGACAGCACGAGGGCGCCCCGGAGCGGGGACGGAGGGTGATGGACGGCCGTGGGATGCGAGCCATTCGAGGGTCCTCGGTGATCTGGTCCTGGCGCGCCGCAGGGAGGGCGACGGCCGATTCCTTCTCGTAAAATCGTAGTTTGCAGATTATACGTTCGATCCCGTGCATTTCAACGGCATATTTTGCGAAAATCCTTAATCCACGTCGTATTGCTTATTTTGTGTTTTATAACAGTCGATTAAGTAGTGTCTTATGAGGCAATCCCGGAAGCGAGCGGCCGCCCATCCGGACGGAAACCACGGAACTGCAGCCTGAACATCCAATCATTCAATAGTTATTGTGAATTTCCTATTGAACTAAATTATTAGGTTTTATAGGTTCGCGCCATGCCCACCCGCCGGGCGCCCTTGAACCGAGGTCCCGTGCCAATCCTCCTCCCCCCGCGCGCCGGATGCTGTCGAAGCCGCCACTGAACCGCGCCTCGCCCAAAAGCCCCGTCCCTCGCCTTTCCGGAGCCTTTCGCCATGACCACCTCGCGTCGCGACGCCCTTCGCCTCACCGCACTTCTGCCTTTCCTCCCCATCGCAGCCGCGGCCCAGGGCGGGAGCTGGCCCGACCGGCCAGTGAAGCTCGTCGTGCCGTGGCCTGCCGGCGGCCCGACCGACACCTATGGCCGTGCCCTGGCGCGCGAGCTCTCCGCGCAGTTCGGCCAGCCCTTCGTGGTGGACAACCGCACCGGCGCCACGGGCACGATCGGCATCCAGCACGTCGCCCGCAGCGCGCCCGACGGCTACACGCTGCTGGTGCCCAACCTCACCGCCTTCATCGGCAGCGTGGTGGCGCTGGGCGACGCGGTGCAGTTCGATCCGCTGCGCGACTTCACGCCCATCGGCATCTTCGTGGAATCCTCGAGCATCCTCTGGGCGCATCCGGGCCTGGGCGTGAGCAGCTTCGAGGCGCTGCTTGCCCGCGCGCGGAATTCGTCCAAGCCGCGCCTGGCCTTCGGCACCACCGGCAGCGGCTCGGTCTCCGAGCAGTCGGTGGAGCAGCTCGCGCGGCATTACAGGCTCGATCTGGTGAAGGTGCCCTATCGCGGCACGGCGCCGCAGGTGACGGACCTCATTGCCGGCCATGTACAGATCGGCAGCGCCGACTATCCCACCGCCGGCGTGCATTATCGCGACGGCAAGCTGCGCCCGCTGCTGGTCATCGGCCGCGCCCGCCTGCCCGAGCTGCCGGACGTGCCGTCTACGGCCGAGCTCGGCCTGACGGAGCCGGACTTCACCGTCTGGAACGGCTTCTTCGCCCCGGTTGGCACGCCCGCACCGATCGTGGAGCGCCTGACGGCCGGGCTTGCTCTGGCGGCGCGCAGCGAGGCCTTCCGGGCCATCACGGATGGCAACGGCAATCGCGCGGTGCTGCAGACCGGCGCGGAAGTCACGGCGCGGCTGGAGCGCGAGCTGGAATCGCGGCGCGCCTTCGCGCGGGAGATCGGGCCGGTGGAGGGGTGAGACGGGCGCGCATTCGAAGCCTGGCGGCGTCCATGCTAGATGATGGCCATGGATACCAAATCGCCGATCCCACGCGCCGTCCTCGTCGGCATCCAGACGCCCGACGTCTCCGATGTCGCCCATGAAGCCAGCCTCGAGGAACTGGGGCGGCTGGTGAAGACCCTGGGCTACGAGGTGGTCGGCACCGTGTCGCAGAAGCGCGAGGGCATCGGCGCGGCCTCGCTGCTGGGCAGCGGCAAGCTGGCCGAGCTCGCGGCGCTCACCGGCGGCACAGGCGTCGTCACCTCCATGGCGCCCACCGCCAAGTCCAAGGCCCGCCAGCGCTTTGAGGCCGAGGCGGCGGTCGAGAAGCCCGAAGCGGACGAGCCCGAGCCCGACGCGGCCCGCAAGCCGGATTTCGTGATCGTCGACCACGAGCTCTCGCCCAGCCAGCTCCGCAATCTGGAGCGCTCGACGGGCGCCGAGGTGCTGGACCGCACCGGCGTCATCGTCGAGATCTTCCACCGCCACGCCAATACGCGCGAAGCCAAGCTCCAGGTGGAGATGGCGCGGCTGAAATACGTGGCCCCGCGCATGCGCGAATCCACGACCGGCGGCGGGCGCCAGCAGGGCCCGGGCGCGGGCGAGAGCAGCCTCGCGCTCGACCGCCGCAAGGTCCGCGACCGGATCTCCGAGCTCAAGGAGCAGCTGGAGGCGGTGCAGCGCGACGGCGACAATCGCCGTTCCGCCCGGCGCGACCAGCTGCGCGTGGCGCTGGTCGGCTACACCAATGCCGGCAAGTCCTCGCTGATGCGCGCACTGACCGGCAGCCAGGTGCTGGTGGAGGACAAGCTCTTCGCCACGCTCGACACCACGGTGCGCATCCTGCAGCCGGAGACGCGGCCGCGCGTGCTCATCTCCGACACGGTCGGCTTCATCAAGCAATTGCCGCACGACCTGGTGGCCTCCTTCCGCTCCACCCTCGCGGAGGCGCTGGAGGCCTCGCTGCTGCTCTTCGTGGTCGATGCCTCGGACCCGACCTATGAGGCGCAGCTGGAGGTCAGCCGCACCGCCCTGCGCGAGATCGGCGCGGATGCGGTGCCCTCGCGCCTCGTGCTGAACAAGCTCGACCGCGTGGATGCGGCGGGGCGCGCCGCGCTGCTGGAAAAGCACCCGGACGCGATCCTGCTCTCGGCCCATGCGCCCGCCGATGTGAGCGCGCTGCGCGACATCCTCATCGCCTTCTTCGAGGAAGCCATGGTCGAGGACACGCTGGTGCTGCCCTATGCCAAGCAGGGCCTGATCGGCGAGGTCTATGAGAGCGCGCGGGTGCTGTCGGAGGATTACGACGAGACCGGCCGCGTGCTGAAGGTGCGCGGCCTGCCCGGCGCGATCGCGCGCTTGCAGCGCAGCCTCGCGGCCGGCTGATCCGGGCCTGGATTGCCGCCGGTGGACCGATGACGTTTCATGTCCGGGCACCGCGCCCTAGAACTTGCGGGCCGCCCGGAGGACACCATGAATCTGAACACCGCCGTGAACGCGGAGGACATGCGCGTCCTCGCCAGGGCCGCTTTGCCCCGGATCGCCTTCGACTTCATCGATGGCGGCGTGGCGGATGAGGAAGGCCTGGCCGAGAACCGCGCCGCCTTCCGGCGCCACCGGCTGGTGCCGCGCTATCTCGTGGATGTGAGCCGGCGGGACCAGACCCTGGAGATCTTCGGCCAGCGCTATGCCAGCCCCATCGGGATCTCGCCCATGGGCATCGCCGGCTTCTTCCGGCCCGGCGCCGACCTGATGCTCGCCAAGGCGGCGGCCGAGGCCGGGACGCCCTATATCATGTCCAGCGCCAGCTGCGATTCCATCGAGAGCGCCATGGCCGTGGCGCCGGACACGACCTGGTTCCAGATCTACGGCACCAAGGATCCCGCCATCGTGGAGGACCTCGTGCGGCGCGCCACTGCGCTGAAGGTGAAGGTCCTGGCACTGACCATCGACACGCCGGTTATCGCCGGGCGCGAGCGCAATATCCGCAACGGCTTCACCCGGCCGATGAAGCTGACGCCCGGCATCGTCCTGCAGGGATTGATGCGGCCGCGCTGGACGCTGGGCTACCTCCGTGGCGGCGGCGTGCCGACGATGCAGAACTGGCTCCCCTATAGCGAGGGGAAGGACGCGAACTCCGTCGCCGACCTCTATGGCTCGCAGACGCCCGCGCCCGGCCAGACCTGGGAGGTGCTGCATCTAGTGCGCCGGTTGTGGAAGGGCCCGCTGCTGGTGAAGGGCGTGCTGCACCCCGAGGACGCGCTGATCTGCGCGCGCGCCGGGGCGGATGGCATCATCATCTCGAACCATGGCGGCCGCCAGCTCGACACGGCGCCGGCGCCGCTCGATGTCCTCGGCGAGATCAGGGCCAGCGTCGGCGACGGGATGGAGCTGATCGTGGATGGCGGCATTCGCCGGGGCAGCGATGTGGTCGTGTCGCTCTGCCTGGGCGCGCGGATGTGCACCTTCGGCCGGCCCGCCATGTACGCCGTTGCCGCCGCCGGCCAGGCGGGTGCGGCGAAGCTGCTGCGCCTGATGCGCGGCGAGATCGACGCGACCCTGGCCCAGATCGGCTGCACGTCCCTGGCAGAGCTTGGCTCCCACCGGCTCCGACCGGCGGCGGGCGGTTGAAACATTCGCCTCACCCCCGCATATCGCCCGCGGTTGTGATCTATCCCAAAGGGAGAATTTGATGAGCGAAACCGTGGAACGGCATGAATTCGGCGCTGAAGTCGGGCGCCTGCTGGATCTGGTCGTGCATGCGCTCTACTCCGAGCGCGAGATCTTCCTGCGCGAGCTGGTCGCCAATGCCGCGGACGCCGTGGACCGCCGCCGCTTCGAATCCCTGACCGACCATGCGCTGAGCCTGCCCGAGGAGGCCAAGCTCCGCATCGTGCCGGACAAGGAGGCGCGCACGCTCACCATCACCGATCCCGGCTCGGGCATGACCAAGGCCGAGCTGTCGCAGCACCTGGGCACCATCGCGCGCTCCGGCACGGCCGCCTTCGCCAAGTCCCTGGCCGACACCCCCGCCGGCGACAAGCCCAGCCTCATCGGCCAGTTCGGCGTGGGCTTCTATTCCGCCTTCATGGTCGCCGACCGCGTCGAGGTCACCTCGCGCCGCGCCGGCACGGACGAGGCCTGGTGCTGGGCCTCCGAGGGCAAGGGCGACTACACGCTCTCGCCCGCCACGCGCGAGGAGGCCGGGACGGACATCGTCCTGCACATGAAGTCCGACGCGGAAGAGTTCCTGGAGCCCTACCGGCTGCAGACCATCATCCGCAAATGGGCGGACCACATCGCCATCCCCATCACGGTGGCACGCGACGGCAATGACGAGCCGGCGAACGAGGGCACGGCGCTCTGGCGCAAGCCGAAATCCGAGGTGACGGAGGAGCAGTACGCGGACTTCTACCGCCACGTCGCCCATGCCTTCGACACGCCCTGGTCCACGCTGCACTGGCGCGCCGAGGGCTCGATGGAGTTCTCCGCGCTGCTCTTCGTGCCGGGGATGAAGCCCTTCCAGGCCGTGGAGGGCGACCGCGAGAGCCGCGTGCGCCTGCATGTCCGCCGCATGTTCATCACCGACCAGGCCGGGCTGCTGCCGCCCTGGCTGCGCTTCGTCCAGGGCGTGGTGGACACCGAGGACCTGCCACTGAACGTCTCGCGCGAGATGCTGCAATCCACGCCCGTGCTGGCACGCATCCGCAAGGCCGTGACCAACCGCGTGCTGTCCGAGCTGAAGGCCCAGGCCAAGGACGCCGCGAAATATGAGGCCTTCTGGGACAATTTCGGCGCCGTGCTGAAGGAGGGCGTCTGGGAGGATGCCGAGCACCGCAAGGACGTCGCCGCCCTGCTGCGCTTCCGCTCCTCGGCCGTCGAGGGCTGGACCTCGCTGTCCGAATATGTGGCGCGCATGAAGGAAGGACAGGAGGCGATCTACATCCTGCTTGGCGACGAGGCTGGCGCGCTGGCGAAGTCTCCGCAGCTGGAGGGCTTCCGCGCCAAGGGCGTGGAGGTGCTGCTGCTCTCCGACGGTATCGACTCCTTCTGGCCCGAGCGGCTCGGCAGCTTCGAGGACAAGCCGATCCGCAGCATCACCCAGGGCACGGTGGATCTCTCGAAGGTGGCCGGCGGCGAGGCGCAGGCCGAGGCGGCGGATGTCGCGCTGCTGCTGCCGCTGCTGAAGGATGCGCTGAAGGAGGAGGTCTCCGAGGTGCGCGCCACGGATCGTCTCGTGGACAGCGCCGTCGTGCTGACCGCGCCCGAGCATGGGCCGGACCTCCAGATGCAGCGCATGCTGCGCCGCGCCGGACGTGGCACGGAAGGCGGTCTGCCGGTGCTGGAGATCAATCCGCGCCATCCGCTGATCCGCAAGCTCGCGGAGAGCGCGTCCAGCGACACCGCGCTCTTCGAGAAGGCGGGGCTGCTGCTGGATCTGGCGCGGGTGCAGGACGGCGATGTGCCGCGCGATCCGGCCGGCTTCGCGCGCCAGGTGGCCGCGGCCCTGGCCGGCAATTCCTGAAGAAAGCGGCGGGGCGGGAACCTCGTGTTTCCGCCCTTCCGAAAGCGTGGCTAGAGCATCACCCGATCAGACGGAATCGTCTGATCGGGTGAAGATGATCGAAAAAACAAAGTGCTAGAGACTTCGAAGTGAGCCTTTGCGAACGAAGAAGGCTCTAGACGGCCTCGCAGCGCAGTTCGAAGCGGCATTCCGGATGTCCATCCGCCGCGCAGGCCACCTCCCGGCAGACCGGCTCGCCCGGCCTGCCGGCCTTCTCCAGCACGTAGCGCATCCCGCCCGCGAAGCTGCCCTCGAAGACGTAGCAGACCGGCCGGCCCGTCTTGGGCCCATAGCCCAGCGCGAAGGCCGAGTGCCGCACCGTCACCGCGCCGGTCCCGGCCGCCTCGTCCAGCGCGGTGATCTCCAGTTGGCCGTAGCCGCGCTGCGAGAGGCGCTTGAGATAGTGCCGGAAGGTCTCGACCGGGGAGAGGCCATGTGTCGTCGCCTCGGCACGGCACCATTGCAGCGCGGAGAGATCGCTCGATCCATAGAGGATCTGGCGATAGGCTTCGGCGCCAATGGCGTTCTCGATGCCCTTCTGCATGTTCACCAGGAAGTGGCGCGGCAGATAGAGCATGGGCAGGCCATCGGTGGTCCAGATGCCGCTTTGGGGATCGACCTCGATGGGAACCTCAGGCTGGGCCATGCACGCTCTCCGGCAAAGATGTTCGGCGCCGATGCTGGGCCGGGCGCCCGTGGTCCCGCAAGGGGCCGATCCGGGTTAGAATGGACCGATGGAGGACCGAGGATGGAACCCCAATCCCTGAGGAATCTCGAAGGCCCCGACGGGCTCGCCCCGCCGCTCGCCGCGCTGTGGTGGGATGCGCGCGGCGACTGGGAGCGCGCGCATGAGGCGGCGCAATCCCTCGACACGACGGAGAACGCCTGGGTGCACGCCTATCTGCACCGCAAGGAGGGCGACCTGGCCAATGCGGATTACTGGTATCGCCGCGCCGGCCGGCAACGGCCTTCGGTCTCGCTCGACGCCGAATGGGCGGAGATCGCGGCGGCCCTCGCATGACGCCGCAGCCCCTGCATTTCGCGCCCAGCGGATGGGTGCCGAACAACCCGCATTTGCCGGCGCTGATCTATCGCGCCGCGGTGGAGGCCTCGGCCCCGGCGATGGAGGCGCTCTTCGCGCGCAACGGCTGGCCGCCGCAATGGCGCGACGGCGTCTTCGACTACCACCACTATCACGCCAAGGGGCATGAGGTGCTCGGCTTCGCGGCTGGCGAGGCGCTGCTGCAGCTCGGCGGACCGGATGGCGTGAAGGTGGAGGTGCGCGCGGGAGACGTCGTGCTGCTGCCCGCCGGCACCGGCCATCGCAACCTGCGCTCCAGCCCGGATTTCCTGGTGGTCGGCGCCTATCCGCCGGGCCAGGAGGGCGACATCCAGCGACAGGCGCCGACGCCCCGGATGCTGGAGCGGATCGCCGCCCTGCCCTTTCCCGACAGCGATCCCGTGCTGGGGCCGCCGGGCCTCTGGCGCACCGGCTGATCCCCCCGCACTCTGCCCGACATCGACGACAGGGAGGACAGCATGCCCATACTCAAGCGGCCGGACGGCGCGATCCACTATGAGGTCCATGGCGCGGGCTTCCCCGTGCTGCTCTTCGCCCCCGGCGGGCTGCGCTCGCGCATGGAGATGTGGTCCGCCGCCGCGGCAGGGCCGCCGCGCCCCTGGGTCGACTGGACGCGCGCCTTGCCCGCCGCCGGCTTCACCGCCATCGCCATGGACCAGCGCAATGCCGGCCGGTCCGTGGCGGCGATCGAGGCCGATCACGGCTGGCACAACTATGCCGCCGACCACCTCGCGCTGATGGACCATCTCGGCTTCGAGGCCTTCCATGTGCTGGGCGGCTGCATCGGCGGGAGCTTCTGCCTGAAGGCGATCGAGACGGCGCCGGGGCGCGTCGTCTCCGCCGTGCTGCAGAACCCCATCGGGCTCAATCCGGAGCATCCGGAATATTTCCCCGAGAGCCATGCCGAATGGGGCGCCGAGCAGCGCGCCGCGCGGCCTGAAATCACCGAGGAGGCACTGGCCGGCTTCGGGCGCAACATGTGGTCGCGCGACTTCGTCTTCTGCGTGGACCGGGAATTCGCGCGCAACTGCCCGGTGCCCACCTTGCTGCTGCCCGGGACCGACATCCCCCACCCCGCCGCGACCAGCTCGGAGCTCGCCGGGCTCCTGCCCGGCGTGGAGGTGCTGGGCAACTGGCGCGGCCCCGATCATCTCGCCGCGCAGGAGCGGGGCGTCGTGCAGTTCCTGCGCAAGCACACGCCGACCGGCTGAATCGCGCAACAAGGGCCCTTCCTCGGACGGCGAGGCCGGGACAGGATCACTCCTTATCAGGATGTCGATGGAGGGCGCCCGCATCATGCCGAATTATTCGCCGAAGGAATTCCGCGCGCTGACCTGGCATGACGCCACGCCAGCCTTCGCCACGGGCACGGACTCCCCGCGCGCCTATCTGGAGCGCTGCCTGGAGACCATCGCCGCGCGCGAGCCCGTCGTGCAGGCCTGGGTCGTGAGGAACGAGGCCGGCGCGCGCGAGGCCGCCGATGCCAGCACGGCGCGCTGGAAGGCCGGCCAGCCGCTCTCGCCGATCGACGGCATGCCCCTCGGCGTCAAGGACCTGCTCGAGACCAGGGACATGCCGACGCAGATGGGCTGCAAGGCCTATGAGGGGAACTTCCCCAGGCGCGACAACGCCGCCATCTGGGCGCTGCGCGGCGCGGGCGCGGTGGTGCTGGGCAAGACCGTGACGACGGAGCTCGGCGGCGTGCATCCGGGACCGACGACCAATCCCTTTGACAGCACGCGCACGCCCGGCGGCTCCTCCTCGGGCTCGGCGGCGGCGGTGGGCGCGCGGATGGTTCCGGCGACGATCGGCACGCAGGTCGCCGGCTCGATCATCCGGCCGGCGAGCTATTGCGGGAATTTCGCGCTGAAGCCGACGCAGGGCGCCATCAATCGCGGCGAGCGCCAGGCGACCAGCATGAGCACGCACGGGCCGCATGCCGGCAGCCTCGAGGACATGTGGCAGGTGGCGATCGAGATCGCCAGGCGCGCCGGCGGCGATCCGGGGCGCCTCGGATTGTTCGGTCCCTCCACGACGCCGCAGGCGCGCAAGCCGATGACCCTGGCGGTGATGGAGGCCGAGGGCTGGGCACTGATGGACGCGGCGAGCCAAGCCGCCTTCGAGACGCTAATCGAGCGTATCCGAGCGGCCGGCGTCACCGTCCTGCGGCGCGGCGACCACCCGATGATCGAGACCTTCGAGCGCGCCTTGCAGGGCGTGCAGGCGCTGACCGGCGCCATCACGGCCTGGGAGAATCACTGGGCCATCCGAAACCTGATCGCGACAGGCGGGCCCGATGGCGTGAGCCGGCGCGGCCAGAGTGTCGTGACGAATGCGGAGAAGTGGACGCCCGAGGATTATCGCGCGGCCCTGCTGCGGCGCGAGGAGCTGCGCGCGCATCACGCGGCGCTCGCGCCGGTGGTGGAGGCGCTGATCGCGCCGGCCTCGCCGGGCGTGGCACCGCCCTGGTCGCCGGACGTGCCGGGCGAGCCGCTGGCCCCGCGCCCGACCGGGGATGCCGTCTACAACACCCCGAGCTCGGCGCTCGGCGCGCCGGTGGTGACATCACCGATGACGGCCGTGGGCGGCATGCCCATGGGCATCCAGCTCGTCGGTCAGCCGCACACCGACGCGGCCATGACGGCGATCGCGCGGTGGATGGTCGGGACCATCGAGCCGGTGATCGCCTGATCGCCTACCAGCGGCGGTAATAGGGCCGCGGGTGGCCGTAATGGCGCGGCGGCGGGGGCGCGTAATAGCCATAGTGGCGCGGGCGCGGCGCGTAGTAGCGCGGCGGCGGCGGCGGGTAATACGGGCGGCGGTAATGGCCGCCGTAGTATTGCACGGTGGTGACGCCCGGGCCTTCGATGCCGCTTGCATTGAAGGGCGCGGCCGAGGCCTGTTGCGTGGCCGCGCCGGTCGAGAGAAGCCCGACGCCGAGCGCGGCGGCGATGAGAAGGTGACGCATGATTTCCTCCTTCAGGTGATCCATAGCCTCAACAAACCGCCTGGATGGGGCAAGGTCGCGGCCGGTCTGCCTTTTTCCTGGGGCAAAATGTAACGGACCGTAAGAAGGCCGACAGTTTCGTATGTCCGATCAATCGTTTATATGAAACCCGGGAGCGACATTCATTCTTTTCATCGCAGTTTGGAACCAAGCCCGATCTCGCCCAATGACGTCCCCACGAGAGGAAACAGACCATGGCTCAGATGATCTTCGTCAATCTCCCCGTCACCGACCTCGCACGCGCAACCCGCTTCTACGAAGCGGTCGGCTTCACCAGGAACGCGATGTTCAGCGATGACACGACCGCCAATTGCATGGTCCTGTCCGAGACCATCCACGTCATGCTGCTGACGCACGAGAAGTTCCGGCAGTTCACGCCCAGGCCCATTGCCGACGCGAAGAGCGTGAGCCAGGTGCTGCTCTGCCTCTCCGCCGAGAGCCGGGAGGCCGTGGACCGCGCCGTGACGGCGGCCGTCGCCGGCGCCGGCCGGGCCGATCCCAATCCGACTCAGGATCATGGCTTCATGTACGGCCGCAGCTATGAGGATCCCGATGGCCATATCTGGGAGATCATGTGGATGGACATGGCCGCCTTCCAGGAGGCCTCGGCGCAGCAGGCGGGCTGAACGCGCGGCCCTCGCCGGAGCAGCGCCGCCCAGGCGATGATCATCTCCGGCCAGTCGATTGAGCAGATTGATCGCGCGCGGCCCAATGATCGCGCCCCATCGGCTTGTCTGGCGTGAGGATACGCGCATTCTCCCGCAGGAATCACGCTACGGACGAGGAATCTCCCCCATGCAACGACGCAACCTGCTTGCGGCCACAGGCGCGGCCATCGCGGCCCCCTCCACCCTTCGCGCGCAATCCGCCACCACGCTGAAGTTCACGCCGCAGCAGGACCTGATCACGCTCGATCCCGTCACGACCACGGCCTATATCAGCCGCAACCATGGTTATATGGTCTTCGACACGCTCTACGGCATGGACGGCAATTTCGAGGCCGTGCCGCAGATGGTCGACGGCCACACCATCGAGAACGACGGCAAGCTGTGGAACCTCACGCTGCGCGACGGCCTCATGTGGCACAGTGGCGAGAAGGTGACGGCGCGCGACTGCGTGGCCAGCATCAGGCGATGGGCCCGGCGCGACCCCTTCGGCGAATCGCTGATGGCCGCGACCGACGAGCTCTCCGCGCCCGACGACAAGACCATCCGCTTTCGCCTGAAGCGCCCCTTCCCGATGCTGCCCATCGCGCTCGGCAAGGCTTCGGTGCCGGTCTGCGCCATGATGCCCGAGCACCTGGCCAATACCGACCCCTTCCGCCAGGTGACCGAGATGATCGGCAGCGGTCCCTTCCGCTTCAAGGCGGATGAGCGCGTGCCCGGCTCGCGCCTCGTCTATACGAAGTTCGAAGGCTATGTGCCGCGGCGGGACGGCAAGCGCGAATGGACCTCCGGCCCCAAGACCGTGCATTTCGACCGTGTCGAATGGACGGTGATGCCCGATAGCGGCACCGCCACCAACGCCCTGCTCGCCGGCGAGTCCGATTGGCAGGAATACGCCTATCACAGCCTGCTGCCGCTGATGCGCCGCAACCGCCGCGTGCGGGTGAGCGTGCTCGACAAGTCGGGCTTCGTGGGCATGCTGCGCGTCAACCACATCCAGCCGCCCTTCAACAATCCCGGCATCCGCCGGGCGCTGTGGAGCGCGATCGACCAGGTCGGCTGCATGCAGGCGCTGGTGGGCCCCGCCGAGACCAGCCTCTACCACACGCCCTGCGGCTTCTTCGGCCCCGGCACGCCCATGGCGTCCGAGGCCGGCCTCGATCCGTTGCGCGGCCCGCGCGACTTCGCCAAGGCGCGCGCCGAGCTCGCCGCCGCCGGCTATAACGGCGAGAAGGTTCTGCTGATGGTCGCCTCCACCTCCGAGCCGACCTCGCTCATGGGCGCGGTCGTCGCGGACATGTTCAAGCAGCTGGGCATGAACGTGGAGGTCTATCTCGTCGAGTTCAACGCGATGCTGCAGCGGCGCAACCGCCGTGGCCCCGTGGACGAGGGCGGCTGGAGCGCCTTCGTGTCCAACTGGGTCGGCACCGACTGGCTGAACCCGGCCGGCCATATCGCGCTGCGCGGCAATGGCGATGCGGGCTATGGCGGCTGGGCCACCATGCCCAAGATCGAGGAGATGCGCGACGCCTGGTTCCAGGCGCCCGACCTCGCCGCGCAGCAGGCCATCTGCCGCGACATCCAGGTCGAGGCGATGCGCGAGGTGCCCTATTACCCCCTCGGCCAGTATCTGATGCCCACCGCCTATCGGTCGGACATCCGCGACGTGAACGAGGGTTTCGCGACGTTCTGGAACGTCCGCCGCGGCGCCTGAGACCAGAAGCGCCAGTCCATGGGAAACAAGACATGAGCAACGACGCGGTGCGCCAGAGCGCACTCGACTACATCACGGCGAACGAAGCGCGGCTTTCCGCCTTCAATGAGAAGATCTGGTCCTATGCGGAGCCGGCCTGGCGCGAATATCGCTCGGCCCGCGATTATGTGGACCTGCTGCGCGCCGAGGGCTTCGAGGTGGAGGAAGGCTCCGGCGACATGCCGACCGCCTTCGCCGCGAAGTGGACGCAGGGCAGTGGCGGGCCGGTGCTCGCCAGCTTCTCCGAATACGACGCGGTGCCGGGCAACTCCCAGCAGGTGGTGCCCTACCAGGCCCCGCGCGAGGGGGTTCACCCCTATGCCGCAGGCCACACCGACCCGCATTCGATGCTGGGGACGGCCGCGCTGACGGCGATCCTCGGCGCCAAGGCGGCCATGCAGCAGCATGGCGTGGCCGGCACGCTGAAGCTCTTCGGCGAGCCGGCCGAGAAGGTCTGCGGATCCAAGCCCATCCACGCGGCGAAGGGCTATTTCGACGACATGGACGCCGCCGTCGTCTGGCATCCCTGGCCCTACAACACGGTCACGGGCGAGACGCATTTCGGTGCCTATTGGAGCGCGGTCATCACCTTCGAGGCGAGCTCGCCCGAGACCTGGATCGACCCGACCCTGGTGCCGATCGAGGGCGCGCATGCCCAGGCGCGCTGCCCCGGCGCGCTCGACGCGCTGTGCCTCATGTACACGACCACGAAATACACCAAGGAGGCGATGTTCCCCCACGCCGGCTCCTGGACGCTGAACGAATTCGTGCTCGGCGATGGGGGCGCGACCTCGGACAATCTCGCGCCGCGCTTCTCGCAGATCCAGTATTCCTGGCGCTCCTCCGCGCTTGGAATCCAGGAGCAGATCTGGCGCGTGCTGGCGAACAACGCCAGGCATGTGGCCGCGATGACGGGCTGCAAGGCCCATGTGCGCTGGGTGACCAAGACCCGCGTGGGCCTGCCCAACCAGGCGATGACGGATCTCACCTGGAAGAACCTCCAGGCCGTGGGCGCGCCGACCTATTCGGAGGAGGCCCTTCAGTTCGGCCGCGAGATCCAGAAGAACCTGGGCCTCGAGCCGATGGAGGATCCCTTCATCGACACGGTCACGCGCCTGATGCCGCCCGAGGAGAACGAGGCGCGGCTGCGCGGCGGCCTGCCCGCCTGGCAGAAGCACCTCAGCGCGGACGATTACGTCGAATACTCCTGGCATGCGCCGACGGTTCGGCTGCTCGCCGCGCGCCCGCGCATGCGGCCGCCGAGCAAGGGCTTCGCCTATCCCAACTGGGCCTATAACGCGCTGGGCGGCCTGCCCGCCGCAATCGATCCGGGCATGTTCGTGGCCGGCAAGACCATGGCGCTGACCCTGGTCGACCTCGCGACGCTGCCGGAGGCGCTGGGCGCGGCGCAGGCCGAGTTCAAGGATCGCACGGGCGGCGGCGTCGGCGGCAGCAAGTGGGTCGGTCCGCTCCTGCCGAAGGACTTCGTCCCGCCGGTCGATCTGTGGTGGCCGGAATATGTGTCCACGGCGCGCGGCGAGGAATGGTGCATTCCCACGCCGATCAGCGGCACGGGCGCCGGCGAGGAGCTCTGACACGCGGGGGCGACGCCCCCGCGAACCGCGCCAGGGCTCGACGCCCTGGCGCTACTCGATCTTCACCCCGGCGATCCGCACCACCTCGCGCCACCGCGTGACCTCGCTGGTGACGAAGGCGCCGTATTCCTCCGGCGACATGCCGCCCTCGGGCCGCAGGCCGAGCTGCTCGATCTGCGCCTGGACCTCCGGCCTGGCCGTCGCCTCCCGCAAGGCCGCGTTCAGCCGCGCCACGAGCGGCGGTGCCATTCCGGCCGGACCACACAACCCGAACCAGCCCGCCGCCACGAGATCGGGATAGCCGAGCTCCGCGAAGGTCGGCACGTCGGGCATGCCCGGGCTGCGCTCCCGCGAGGCCACGGCCAGCAGGCGCAGCGTCCCCGCGCGGATCAGCGCGGCGTGGGTGGAGAGGTTGTCCAGCATCGCGTCGATGTTGCGCGCGACGAGATCCGCCTGGGCCGGCGCGCTGCCGCGATAGGACACATGCGTCATCTCGATGCCCAGGCGACGATAGATCACCTCGCCGGTGAGATGGGCGAGGCTGCCGGTCCCGCCGGAGCCGAAGGTCATGGGCGCGCCCCTCGCCTTGGCCGCGGCGATGAACTCCGCGAGCGTGCGGTAGGGCGACTGCGCATTCACCATGAAGGCGATCGGGCCGCTCGCGACGAGCCCGATATGCGTGAAGTCCCGCAGCGGATCATAGGGCTGGTTGGGATAGAGCGCCGGCGCCACGCCATGCGCGGCCGAGGAGGTGAGAAGCAGCGTCTGGCCGTCGGGCGCGGCTTTGGCGACGAGGTCCGTGCCGATCTGCCCGCCCGCTCCCGTCCGGTTGTCCACCGGAAAGGGCTGGCCGAAGCTGCGCTCGAATTGCGCGCCGACGATGCGGGCCAGCAGGTCCACCCCGCCTCCCGCCGCGAAGGCCGCGACGAGCCGAACCGGGCGCGTGGGCCAGGTGGGTTGCGCCCGGGCGGCAAGGGGAACCGCCGCCGCGCCCAGCGTCAGAAGGCGACGTGTGAACGCTGCCCTCACCTAGCCTTCCCCACGCCCCAGAAGCAGGGGAAAGGCGACTTCGCGATGCCGGTCACGTTGCGCCTCCATGCCGTGTAGTTGAGGAAGAAGCCCGCCGGAATGAACATGACGCTCTCCATGGCCGCGCGGTTGGCCGCATCGACCGCGACGCGCTCGGCCGGCGCCGTCGTCGCGTCGAACCAGGCGTCGATCTGGGTCTGCACCGCGGCCGATCGGGCCCATCCATTGGTGAGGGTCTCTCCCGATCCGTCAAGCGACTTGTGACCCGCCGGGCTCGCGCATTCGGCGCCCGCGACCCAAGTGTGGCTGACATGCCAGCCGCCGCTATGGGCCGGCTGCTTGCTGGCCGTGCGCGTCGAATGGGCGCCCCAGTCCATGGCGAGCAGATCGACCTTCAGGCCCATCTGCTGCATCAGATCGGCCGTGATCTCGGCCTGGGCCTTCACGACCGGCATGTCATTCGCCGAGGGCAGCACCAGCGCCTCGCCGTTATAGCCGGATTCGGCGATCAGGCGCTTGGCGAGGTTCATGTCGCGCGGCCGCAGCAGCGGCTCGCTCCCGGCCTCGGTGTAGAGCGGCGCGCCGGGCGTGAAGAAGCTCGGCATCGGCTTCCACAGCGCCGGATCGCCGCCGACGACGGCGCCCATATAGTCCTCCTGCTTCACCGCCGCCTGGAAGGCGCGGCGCAGGCGGACATCGGTGAAGGGCGCGAAGGTCTGGTTGAAGCGCAGCACCGCGACGTTGCCGAGCGGATCGGCGATGTCGATGAGCACGTCGCGCGCCGCGCGCAGCGAGGCCGCGAGGTCGGGGATGGGCTGCTCCCACCAGTCGATCTCGCCACGGCGCAGCGCGGCCGCGGCGGTGCTGGCATCGGGCATCGTCACCCATTCGACTCGGTCCAGCAGCATGCGCTTGCCGCCGGCCATCCAGTCCGCGGGCTCGTCACGCGGGACATAGCCCTGGAAGCGCTCGAAGGCCGCGCTGGCGCCGGGCACCCACTCGTCGCGCCGGAAGACCATCGGGCCGGAGCCGACGTATTCCGTGATGTTGCGCGAGCGGTCGGTCCTGGCGATGCGCTCGGGCATGATGAAGAGCGTGTTCGTCGTCACCTTGCCGAAGGCCAGCAGCAGCTTGGGGAAAGGCCGGTTCAGCCGGAGCCGGAAGCGCCGGTCGTCCAGCACCTCGATCGCGGCGAGCACGGCGGCCAGGCGGCGGCCCATCACATCCGCGCCCATCCAGCGGTTGATGCTGGCCACGCAGTCGATCGCGCGCACGGGCTCATTGTCGTGGAACTTCAGGCCCTGCCGGAGGGTGAAGGTCCAGCTCTTGCCGTCGTCCTCGACGAGATGGCCCTCGCACATCTGCGGCCTGGGCTCGAAATCCGCGCCGACGCCATAGAGCGTGTCCCAGACCAGGAAGGCGCCATTCCGCACGACCTGGCGCGTGGTGATGATGGGGTCCATGCCCGAGAGGTCGGCCTGCGGCACGAAGCGCAGGGTTCGTGAGGCCTGGGCCTGGGCGAGCGAGGGGGCAGCGAGCAGCGCGGCGGCGCTACCCAGGATCTGACGACGATTCATATGGACGGTCCTTGACTGTACTGGACCGCGTTCCGGCGTTGCCGGATGTTTATAAGGATGCCAGCGCGTCGGCAAGCCGCGCACGCGCCGCATGTTCCCTTCGCATATGCCCAAGGAAAAGGCTCGTCCTCCCGTTCCGGCACGCCTCCGAACCCCGTCCGGTGATTTCCCCGCTCCCGAGGATGCACTAGCCTTGCGGCATGAGCACGAACATCCGCCCCGACATCGCCCTCGCCTCCCAACTCTTCGACAGCCTCAGGGAAAAGACCTTCGATGGCGTCGGCGTCACCCGCGAGGCCTATGGCCGCGGCGAGGAGATCGCCCATGCGCTGGTCCGCGCCGAAGCCGGAAAGCTCGGCCTCGAGATCGAGGTCGACTACGCCGGCAACATGTACATGACGCTGCCGGGCAGCGACCGCACGCTGCCGAAGATCATCCTGGGCAGCCATCTGGATTCCGTGCCGCAGGGCGGCAATTACGACGGCGCGGCAGGCGTGATCTGCGGCATGGCCGTGGTGGCCGGCATGAAGCAGGCCAGCTTCACCCCGAAGCGCGACGTGACCGTCATGGCGATCCGCGCGGAGGAGGGCGGCGCCTGGTTCAACGGCTTCCCCGGCAGCCGCGGCGCGCTCGGCAGCTTCCCGCCCGAGAACCTCGCCATCCTGCGCCCCGATACCGGCCTGTCGCTGGAACACCACATGCGCGAGCTGGGCTTCGACCCGGAAGCGCTGCGGTCGGGCAGGAAGCTGCTCGGCCCGGAGAACGTCCACGCCTATCTGGAGCTACATATCGAGCAGGGCCCGGTGCTGGATGCGGAGGAAATCCCCGTCGGCCTCGTCACCGCCCTGCCCGGCAACCGCCGCATCCGTAAGGGCAAGGTCATCGGCGAGTGGAATCATTCCGGCGCCACGCCCCGCGCCTATCGTCACGACGCGGCCCTGGCGCTCGCCGAGTTCGCGCACCGGCTCGACCTCTTCTGGGGCGAGCTGGAGGGCGAGGGCGTGCCCTCCGTCATCACCTTCTGCACCATCGCGACCTCGGATCAGGCGGGCTTCGGCAAGGTGCCGGGCGAGATCGACTTCAGCCTTGACGTCCGCGCGCCCGAGCCCGCGACGCTCGACCGCATCTATGCCGAGATCTTCCGCCTCGTCGCGGAGATCGAGGCTTCGCGCGGCGTGAAGTTCGAGCTGAGTTCCGGCCAGGAATCCAAGCCCACGCCGATGGATGCCGGCATCCGCGCGGCACTGGCGTCCTCGGCCGAGGCGCTGGGCATCGGCTACAAGGTGATGCCCTCTGGCGGCGGGCACGACGCCGCCGCCTTCGCCCAGGCGGGCATTCCCTCGATGATGGTCTTCGTGCGCAACCAGAACGGTAGCCACACGCCTCTGGAAGAGATGCGGATCGAGGATTTCGCCGAAGCCAGCACCGTCATCGCCGACTGGGCGATGAAGGCCTCCAGCTAGGGCTTTTCGAGGAAGCGTCCGAAGGCCGCGAGCGTCGCCTCGGTCAGGAAGATCCCGCGATAGGGCATGGTCGCGACCAGCCCGTCGCGCGATCTCGACGAGCGGCGGAAATGGAATAACCGGGATTGATAGTCGTGGTTTCAGATATTAGCCTTGGCTAAATTTCGGAGTCCGGCATGGCCGACCCCATCGCCCAAAGCCTTCCCCTTCCGAGCACGACTCCCCCTCCCCCGGGCATCGATTCCGCGGGTCCGTCGCCCCGGAGCCTGCCGGAGGTGCATCGCTCCGTCGCCGTCCCCAATGCGGGGGGCTTCCTGCGCAAGCTCTTCGCCTTCATGGGACCGGGCTATCTGGTCGCCGTCGGCTATATGGATCCCGGCAATTGGGCGACCTCGCTCGCGGGCGGCTCGGCCTTCGGCTACACGCTGCTCTCGGTCGCCCTCGCCTCCTCGCTGATGGCGATCCTGCTCCAGGCGCTCTGCGTGCGGATCGGCGTGGCCACGGGCCAGGACCTCGCCCAGCTCTGCCGCGAACGCTTTCCCAAGGTCGTCGCCTACCCCCTCTGGTTCCTGGCCGAGATCGCCATCTGCGCGACGGACCTGGCCGAGCTCATCGGCACGGCGATCGCCCTGGAGCTGCTCTTCGGCATTCCCCTGCTCTACGGCGTGATGCTCACCGCGCTCGACGCCTTCCTGATGCTCTGGTTGCAGAACAAGGGCATGCGCTGGCTGGAAGCGCTGGTCTTCGGCCTGATCGCGCTGATCTTCGGCTGCTTCGCCGTGCAGATCGCGCTGTCCAACCCTGTCTGGGCCGATGTGCTGAACGGCTACATCCCCGCCGTCTCGATCATGACGAACCAGACGCAGCTCTACATCGCCATGGGCATCATCGGCGCGACGGTGATGCCGCATAACCTCTATCTGCACACCGCCGTCATCCAGTCGCGCGCCTGGAAGCCCGATCTCGAAAGCAAGCGCGAGGCGATCAGGTTCGGCACCATCGACAGCACCATCGCGCTGACTTTGGCCCTCTTCATCAACTCTGCCATCCTGATCACGGCGGCCTCGGTCTTCCACACCTCGGGCAATACCGAGGTCGCGGAGATCGGCGACGCCTATCACCTCATGTCTCCGCTGCTGGGCAGCTCGCTGGCGGCGACGCTCTTCGCGGTCGCCCTGCTCTTCTGCGGGCTGAATGCGACGGTGACCGCGACCATGGCCGGCCAAGTGGTGATGGAGGGCTTCCTGCGCTTCCGCCTGCCGCCGGTGGCGCGGCGGCTGCTCACGCGGCTCGTCGCCATCGTGCCGGCGGTGATCGTCACCTGGCATTACGGCGCGAGCGGGACGGCGGATCTGCTGATCCTGTCGCAGGTTATATTATCACTCCAACTGCCCTTCGCGGTGATTCCGCTGATGCTCTTCGCCCAGGACAAGGCCCGCCTCGGCACGCTGGTGGCGCCGCTCTGGCAGATCGCGCTGGGCTGGGGCTGCGCGGCGCTGATCGTGGCGCTGAACCTGAAGCTCCTGGCGGATGCGGTGACGGGTCACTAAGTGGAGGACGCCCTTTGGTCTCCCGGAGTATCGTTGATGTCGGAAAAGCTTGTCTGGCGCGTGGAAGGCATGGATTGCGCGAGCTGCGTGGGCAGCCTCACCCGCGCGCTGGAGAAAATCCCCGGCATCGCGGAGATCGAGGTCAATCTGATGGCGGAACGTCTTACCGCCTCGCTCTCCACCGCCCGGCCCGAGGAGGTCGAGCGCCAGGTCGCCGCGCTGGGCTTCACCGCGACGGCGCTGCACGCCGCCGCCCCCGCCGAAGCGCACAGCCATTCGCATGACGACCCGGCCGACGCCGAGAAGCCCTGGTGGGCCACCGGCAAGGCCAGGCTCACCTGGCTGCTCGGCGGGCTGGTCGGCGCGGCCTATCTGCTCTCGCTGGTCCTGCCGCCCTCGGCGACCTATCCGCTCTTCCTGCTGGCGACGGCCGTGGCGCTGGTGCCCTTCGGCCGCCGCGCCATCGCTCTGGCCCGCTCCGGCAACCCCTTCTCCATCGAGACGCTGATGTGCACGGCCGCCATCGGCGCGGCCGTCATCGGCGCGGCGGAGGAGGCCGCGGTCGTCGTGCTGCTCTTCGCGCTCGGCGAGATGCTGGAGAATGTCGCGGCCGGCCGTGCGCGCGCCGGCATCCGCGCCCTCGGCGCGCTGATGCCCCGCACGGCCCTGCGCGTGACCGCCGGCGGCACGGAGGAAGTCCCCGCCGCGCGCCTCGCGGTGAATGACCTCGTGCTGGTCCGCCCCGGCGACCGCGTGCCCTGCGACGGCACCATCGAGGAGGGCCGCTCCGCCCTCGACGAAAGCCCCGTCACGGGCGAGAGCGTACCGGTCGCGCGCGGCCCCGGCGAGACGGTGCGGGCCGGCAGCATCAATGCCGACGGCGCGCTGCGCGTGCGCGTGACCCACGCGGCCAGCGACAACACCATCGCGCGCATCATCCGCATGGTGGAGGAGGCCACGGCCTCGCGCGCGCCGACGCAACGCTTTATCGAGCGCTTCTCGCTCTGGTGGACCCCCGGCGCGATGATCGTCTCGCTGCTGGTGATCCTGGGGGCGCCTTTTGTGGCCGGCTGGGACTGGTCCACCAGCCTGTATCGCGGCCTGGCCGTGCTGCTGATCGCCTGCCCCTGCGCCCTGGTGATCTCGGTGCCGGCGGCCATGGCCTCGGGGCTCTCGGCCGGGGCGCGGCGCGGACTGCTGGTGAAGGGCGGCGCGGCGCTGGAGGTGATCGGCGCGGCGCGCAGCATCGCCTTCGACAAGACCGGCACGCTCACCGAGGGCCGCCCGCGCGTGACGGACCTGATCCCCGCCGAGGGCCGCTCCGAGGGCGAACTGCTGGGTCTCGCCGCCGCGGTGGAGCAGGGCAGCGCGCATCCTCTGGCCCGTGCGATCCTGGCCGAGGCCAGCGCGCGCGGCCTTACCGTGCCGCCGGCGCGCGAGCCCTCCGCCACCCCCGGCAAATCCGTGCAGGCCGACGTCGCCGGGCGCCGCGTCGAGGTGGGGAGCCCGCGCCATGCGGCGGAATCCGGCATCGCGCTCGGCCCGCTCGCCGCGGTGCTGGAACGGCTGGAGAGCGAGGGCAAGACCGTCTCCGTCGCGCTCATCGACGGCGCGCTGCTCGGCCTGATCGCCCTGCGCGACGAACCGCGCGCCGATGCGGCGCCGGGTATCGCCGCCCTCACCGCACTCGGCATCCGCTCGGTGATGCTGACGGGCGACAACGCCCGCACCGGCGCCGCCATCGCCGCCGGCCTCGGGCTGGAGGTGAAGGCCGAGCTGCTGCCCGAGGACAAGCTGCGCGAGATCGCGGCCCTCAAGGCGCTGGGCCCCGTCGCCATGGTCGGCGACGGCATCAACGACGCGCCGGCCCTGGCCACGGCCTCGGTCGGCATCGCCATGGGTGGCGGCACCGATGTGGCGCTGGAGACGGCCGATGCCGCCGTGCTCAAGGACCGCGTGACGGGCGTGGCCGAGCTGGTCGCGCTCTCGCGCGCCACCATGGCCAATGTGAAGCAGAACGTGGCCGTGGCGGTCGGGCTGAAGGGGGTGTTCCTCGTTACCACCCTCCTCGGCATCACCGGGTTGTGGCCGGCCATCCTGGCCGATACGGGCGCGACCGTGCTGGTGACGGTGAATGCGCTGCGGTTGCTGCGCTGGAAGCCTGAGGCGTGATCCGCTGCGCTGGATCTCGCCTCAGTTCTTGCTGAGAGGGCGATTCCGCCGAAACTAGCCGGCGGCGTCCAGGCCCTCGTCCAGCAGGGCCATGGCGGCGGCGGCGAAGTCGAGCATGTTCTCCCAGCGGCCGGACGCGCCGGTCTCCAGCGTACGCACCATCTCCACCGGGCCCGAGATCGCCACGCAGCTATGGCCTGCCGCATCGCCGTAGCGGTTACCGGTGGGGCCGGCCGCGCCGGTCTCGGCCAGGCCCCAGGTGGCGCCCAGCCGCTCGCGCATGCGGCGCGCCAGCAGCATCGCATAGGGCTCGCTGGAGGAGCGCAGGCCCGCCATGTCCTCGTCCGTGATGCCGACGAGGCCCAGGCGCGCGGGCCCGGTATAGGTGACCGCGCCGCCCAGGAAATAGGCCGAGGCGCCGGATTGCGCGAGCAGCGCGGCCGAGATCAGCCCGCCCGCCGAGGATTCCGAGACGGCCACCGTCTGCCTGCGCTCGCGCAGCCGCGCGCCAAGCGGCGCGGCCCTCATCAACAGCTTATCCATGCGATTTCGCTCCTCTTTCGCGCGATTGTGCGGCGGGGCGCAAGGCGGGGCAATCAGCCGATCCGCATTGCCCCGGCCTCGGCGGAGGGCATCTCGGGCTCCAGCGCCATACCGCAGATGAGGCAGTTGCCGTCTAGGGAGCGGGCTCAGCCTCGCAGCAGAAGGCGCTCGGCCCGGCCTTCCTCGCGTAGCGGCCGGGATCGGCCTCGAACCTCTCGCGGCAGGCGGCGCGGCAGAAGTGATAGCTCTGGCCGGCATGCCCGGCGTGATGCGCGGTCATCGCCGTGTCCACGACCGTGCCGCAGACTGGGTCGATCGCGGTCCTGGGCGCGGCCCCGTGATCGTTTCCGCAGGCGCATTCTGTCAACTCGCCGCTCCCCGTTGTTCGTCAGAGGTGGGAGATGGGACTTGTCATCAGGGGATGGTCAAGCCCGGCTCCCCTCATGGGCGAGCGCTATTCCGCCGCGAGCGGAGGCGCTTGCTCCAGCCGCGCGGCGATGGCCCGCATCCAGACCGCCGTGTCGTGGAACACCGCGCCACCGGCGGGCGGGGCGGGATCGTCGCTGGTCAGGGCGTTGATGCCGATGCCATTCTCGAAATCCGCGTTGGGCCAGACGCTCTCGACCACGATGACGCCCGGCTGAAGCCCGTCGAAGTGCTTCGCATGCACGATCACCTCGCCCCGGCCATTGCCCAGAAGCACGCGGCCGCCATCCTCGACGCCGAGCTTTCCGGCATCCTCCGGATGGATGAGGGCGGTGGGGCGGCCCTCGCGCTTCCGCGAGGTCATGGTCTCGGTGAAGGTGGTGTTGAGGAATTGCCGCGCGGGCGCCGTCACCATGCGGAAGGGATGCGCCGCATTGGCCTCGTCCGTCGCCGCCATGTGGTCCGGCAACTTGGGCATGCGCGCGTGATCGGGGCCGATGGCGGCCCAGTCGGGGCGGAAGTGGAAGCGGCCGTCCTTGTGGCCGAAGCCATGAATAAAGTGGCTCGCGTCGAAATCGGGCTGGGCGTCCACCCAGCGCTGGTCCATCACCTCGGCCGCGCCGGGCCAGCCGGAGGCGCGCAGCGTGGCATCCGCCACCTCCATGGCCGTCATCTCAAAGCCGGGATGCTCGGCGCCGAGGCGCTTGGCGAGGCCCAGGATGACGTCGTGGTTGGAGCGCGCCTCGCCCGGCGCCTCGATCAGCTTCGGGCCGATCTGGATGTGGCTGTGCCCGCCGGCCTGATAGAGGTCGTCGTGTTCCATGAACATCGTGGCAGGCAGCACGATGTCGGCCATGCGGGCCGTCTCGGTCATGAACTGCTCGTGCACGCAGACGAAGAGGTCCTCGCGGAGAAAACCGCGGCGCACGCGGTTGCTGTCGGGCGCGACGGTCACCGGGTTCACGTTCTGGATGAGCAGCGCATGCACCTGCGGCCCGTCGCCGAGCTCCTTGCGGTCGCCGGTCAGCACGGCGCCGATGCGCGACATGTCCATCTCGCGGATGCTGGTGTCGCGCCGGTCCGTGCCCTCGATGAGGGTCTTGTTCCAATGGTAGATGCCGCGATTGTTCCATAGCGCGCCGGCGCCCTCGTGCTTCCACTTGCCGGTGACGGTGGGCAGGCAGGTCACGGCATGCAGGCAGGCCGCGCCGTTGCGCGAGCGGGAGAAGCCATAGCCGCAGCGGATATAGGCGCGCTCGGTGACGCAATATTCGCGCGCGAAAGCCTCGATGAGCTCGACGGAAAGGCCGGTGATGGCCGAGGCCCATTGCGGCCCGCGCTCGGCGAGATGCGCTTCCAGCTCCGGATCGGCGTCGGAATGCGTGGCCATGTAGTCGCGATCGGCGAAGCCGTCGCGGAAGGCGACGTGCATCACCGCGCAGGCCAACGCGCCATCGGTGCCGGGACGCACCGGCAGATGCAGGTCGGCCGCCTGGGCCGTGCCGGTGCGATAGGGGTCGATGACGATCAGCCGCGCGCCGCGTTCCTTCCTCGCACGGGTGATGTGCGTCATGACGTTCACCTGCGTCGCGACGGGATTGCCGCCCCACATCACGATCAGGTCGGACTTCGCCATCTCGCGCGGATCGGGACCGGTGAATTTTCCCACGCCCGCCATCCAGCCGGATTCGCAGATGGTGGAGCAAATGGTGCTGCGCTGGCGCGAATAGCCCATGACGTGCCGCAGCCGGTTGATGCCGTCGCGCTGCACGAGGCCCATGGTGCCGGCGAAGTAGTAGGGCCAGACGGCCTCGGCGCCGTGCCTGGCCGTGACATCCGCGAAGCGTTCGGCCACGCGGTCCAGCGCCTCGTCCATGCCGATCTCGCGGAACTGGCCGGAGCCCTTGGGGCCCGTGCGCAGCAGCGCCTGCGTCAGCCGCTCCGGATGATGCACGCGCTCCGAATAGCGCGCGACCTTCGCGCAGATGACGCCCGCCGTGTAGTTGTTCGCTGCCGCCCCGCGCACCGTTCCAATGCGCTGCGCGCCGGGCATGACCTCGACCTCCAGCGCGCAGGTCGAGGGGCAGTCATGCGGGCAGACGGAGCTCTGGAAGACGCCCCGTACCTTGGCTTCGAGACTCATGCGGGCACCCGGTTCATGTGCCCGTCATATCTGCACCCTCAGCCCGTCTTGATCCAGACCGACTTCACGTTCAGGTACTCCTCGACGTGCTGCTTGCCGCTTTCGCGCCCGTAGCCGCTCATCTTGTAGCCCCCGAAGGGCACGGCCGGGTCCATCGCCTGGTAGCAGTTGATCCAGACCGAGCCCGCGCGGATCGCCTTGGCCAGCTTGTGGGCCTTGGTCACATCGCGCGTCCAGAGGCCCGAACCCAGCCCGAAGCCCGTGCGGTTGGCGCGGCCGATGACCTCCTCGATGTCGTCGAAGGGGATGGCCGAGATCACCGGCCCGAAGATCTCCTCCTGGGCGATGCGCATGTCGTCCTTCACGTCGGCGAAGACGGTCGGCGGCACGAAGAAGCCCTTGGACAGGGCGCCCTCCGTGAGCCGCTCGCCGCCCGAGAGCGGGCGCGCGCCCTCCTGCCGGCCGATGGAGAGATACCCCGTCACACGCTCCAGCTGCTCGACGGAGACCAGCGGGCCGACCTGCACCTCCGGATCGCGCCCATCGCCCACCTTCAGCGTCTTGCCGAAATCGGCCACGCGCTGGGAGAACTCCTCGTAGATCTTGCGTTCGACGAAGAGCCGCGTGCCCGCGCTGCAGATCTGGCCGGAATTGGCGAAGACCGCCATGGCCGCGCCGGGGACCGCCGCATCGAGGTCCGCATCGGCGAAGACCACGTCCGGCGACTTGCCGCCGAGCTCCAGCGAGACGCGCTTCAGGTTCCCGGCCGAGGCCTGGATGATCTTCTGCCCCGTGACGTGCGAACCGGTGAAGGCCACCTTGTCCACGTCCCGATGGGCGGAGAGCGCCGCGCCCGCCGTCTCGCCGTAGCCGGGGACGACGTTCACGACGCCCGGCGGAATGCCCGCCTCCATGCAGAGCTCGGCCAGGCGCAGCGGGGTGAGTGGCGCTTCCTCGGCCGGCTTCAGCACCACGGTGCAGCCGGTGGCGATGGCGGGGCCGATCTTCCAGATCGTCGCCGTCAGCGGGCCGTTCCAGGGGATGATGGCGCCGACGACGCCCACCGGCTCCTTCAGCGTGAAGGAGTGGATGTCGCCGGGCAGCGAGTTCTCGATGGTCTCGCCGTGAATCGCGGTGGTCTGTCCCGCATAGTAGCGCAGCATGCCGACGGCGCGCAGGCGGCTGCCGCGCGTGCGGCTCATCGGCGCGCCCATGTCGAGCGTGTCGAGATCGGCCAGCTCGTCGAAATGCTTGTCCACGAGGTCGGCGAGCTTGAGCAGCAGGTTCTGGCGCTCGAAGGGCTTCACGCGCGACCAGGGGCCTTCGAAGGCGCGGCGCGCGGCCGCAACGGCGCGGTCGATATCCTCGGCATCGCCCTCGGCCACGGTGGCCAGGAGCTCGCCGGTGGCGGGGTTGAAGGTCTCGAAGGTTTTTCCGGAGGCGGCTTCCAGCCACTTCCCGTCGATCAGCATGCGCTTGAGCTTGCCGTCCAGGAACGGGTGGCGGGTGACACGGACATCGACGGTCATGCTTGATCCTCCATCGTTATATTTATCCATTTATAGCGAGCGAGTGGCAGCCCGTCCATCCACGGCGAGGCTGACAGCGGCGCCCAGGCGGGCTTCAATGCAGCCGTGTCAGATCCCTCCACCCTGCCGCTCCGCGTGAGCATCCGTCTCGACTTCGCCTCCGGCGGAAAGGTCGGGCCGGGCAAGATCGCGCTGCTGGAAGCCATCGCCGAGACCGGCTCCATCGCCGCCGCATCGCGAAAGCTCGGCATGTCCTATCCCCGCGCCTGGGGGCTGGTGGAGGCGCTCGACGCGGCCATCGGCGCGCCGGTCGTGACGCGGGCGCCGGGCGGCCAGAAGGGCGGCGGGGCCGCGCTCACCGCCATCGGCCGCGCCCTGATCGCACGCTACCGCGAGGTGGAGGCGGCCGCGCAGCGCGAGGCAGGGCCGCCGCCCGCCTAAAACCCGGACTAAACCCATCGGCAATGGGCGGTTTCTCCTACATCCGCCCCCGATCAGGCATGGCCGGCCAAGCCCGTGCCGCTTGACGCAGCGCCCATCATGCAACATTTGATGTTGCATGAAACGAGACAGCCGCTTGTCCGGAGTACTCCACGTGTTGCTGCACATGGCGGAGCAGGAGGGGCCGGCCACCTCCGAGGCGTTGGCACGGGCGATGCAGACCAACCCGGTGGTGATCCGGCGGGTCATGGCGGGCCTGAAGGAGCAAGGGTTCGTCCGCTCCGAGAAGGGGCATGGCGGCGGCTGGACCCTGTCCTGCGACCTGGCGGCCGTCACGCTGGGCCAGATCTACGAAGCACTGGGCCGTCCCGCGCTGTTCGCGATCGGCAACCGGAGCGAGGCGCCGGAATGCCTGGTCGAACAGGCGGTCAATGCGGCGCTGGACCATGCCCTCCGCGACGCGGAAGCGCTCCTGCTCGCCTCGTTCCACAGCGTGACGCTGGCCGCGCTGAGCGCCGACTTCCATCGGCGGCTGAAGCACCGCTCCCCCCATTCGATCGGAACCGATCATGCCCCCTGATGCCGCCGACGGCGCGACGCATTTCCTGCAGGTCTTTTCCGATCCGGAGCGGGTCGCGCGATACGCCGAGGGGCCGAGACGCTTCGTGCCGGGGCTGGACGGGCTGCACCGGATGACCGGGGTGCTTCTGGCGGAAGGAACACCGCCCGATGCCAGGGTGCTCGTGCTGGGCGCCGGCGGAGGGCTCGAGTTGAAGGCGCTGGCCGATGCTCACCAGGGATGGCGCTTCGTCGGCGTCGACCCCGCCGCGGAGATGCTGCGCCTCGCGGAGCGGACGCTCGGGCCGCTTATGGAGAGGGTCGAGCTGATCGAGGGCTATGTCGACGATGCTCCGCCCGGCCCCTTCGATGCGGCGACGTGCCTGCTGACGCTCCACTTCCTCCCCCCGCCGGAACGGGAGAGAGCGGTCCGCGAGATCCATCGCCGGCTGCGGCCCGGCGCCCCCTTCGTCGCCGCGCATGGCAGCTTTCCGCAAGGAGCGGCCGAGCGGGGGCGCTGGCTGGACCGCTACGCCGGCTTCGCGATCGCCTCGGGCGCCGATCCCGACCAAGCGACGGGCGCTCGCACGGCCGTGGAAGCCGCCGCGACCATGCTCAGCCCCGAGCAGGACGAGGCCATCCTGCGAAGCGGCGGCTTTCCCGACGTCCAGCCCTTCTATTCGGCCTTCACCTGGCGCGGCTGGATCGCTCATGCGTGAGGCGCGCGGCCAGGCCGGGGTCGAAGGGCCGTCGCGTCCCGTCGGGTATCGCCCCCGGGTATCGCGCCGAGTAACAGTTGCCCGCTATGATCGGCCAACTATAACGGAGCGGACGCCCCGCCCTCGGAGGATCCCCATGCAACGCCGCCTTCTCGCTCTCGTCGCCACGCTCGGCCTGCTGATCGCGCCCGTCGCGCCGCGCGCCCAGGAAGCCCCGCTCACCATCTTCGCCGCGGCGAGCCTGACGGACGCCATGCGCGTCGTCGCGCAGGAGTGGCAGACCCGCGGCCACCCTGCCCTGCGCCTGTCCTTCGCCGCCTCCTCGGCCCTGGCGCGCCAGATCGAGCAGGGCGCGCCGGCCGACCTCTTCATGAGCGCGGACGAGCCCTGGATGGACTACCTCCAGGAGCGCAACCTGATCGTGAACGCCACGCGCGTCAGCCCGATCGGCAATGCGCTGGTGCTGGTGGCGCCGGCCAATGCCGCGCAGCCGGTCACGCTGGCGCGCACGACGAACCTGCTCGGGCTGCTTGGCGCGAATGGCCGTCTCGCGACGGGCGATCCGGCCCATGTGCCGGTCGGCCGCTACGCCCAGGCCGCGCTCACCTGGATGGGCCAGTGGGACGCGATCTCCCCGCGCCTCGCCCGGGCCGACAACGTCCGCTCCGCGCTGCTGCTCGTCGAGCGCGGCGAGGCGCCCTACGGGATCGTCTATGCGACGGATGCGGCGGCGAGCACGGGCGTGCGCGTGGTCGGCACCTTCCCGGCGGAGAGCCACACGCCGGTCACCTATCCCTTCGCGCTGATGCGCCGCGCCGAGGGCAATGCCCAGGCGCGCGCGCTGCTCGCCTTCCTCACGAGCCCCGAAGCGGCGCCGGTCTGGCAGCGCTTCGGCTTCACCCTGGCGCGATAGCCCTCAGTACAAAATCTGAACGATGGCGCCGATCAGCAGGTTCACCACCAGGGCGACCACGAAGACGGCGATGGTGAAGGGGAGCACTTTCTCCTTCGGCACCTTCGCCACGATCGGCGCGCCGACGTAGAAGAGATAGATGCTGTAGAGCGCGCCGATCAGCGTCAGGATCACGCCCAGTACCGGCAGCAGCAGGAAGATGCCCGCGACCCAGGAGGCCGTGGGCGCATAGGCCGCGAGCTTCATCGAGGCCACGCCGTCCTCCGGCGCGCCGAATTTCGGGCCGAGGAATGCGATGATCTTGCCCAGCACGAAGATGCCGACCAGGCCGAGGATGTAGCTGATGATCGCGCCGGTCAGCAGCGGACCCGTCGCCACCACGCCACGCAGAATCAGGAAGGCGCCCACGAAGCCGGCGACGGCCGGGATCGCGGAAAGCGGCACCACGTATTTCGTGAAGAGGCTGCCCACATCCGCCGGCTCGGCGGCGACGACGTTCCATTCGACCTGGGGCTGCATGAGCAGACCCTTGGCCCGCGAGACGATATCCATGCGCGGTCTCTCCCCCGATGTCCCCTGCGCCGTCGAGCGGCGCCGCGCGATACTGCGCAGCGGGCCCGCACCGGAGCAAGGGATTCCGGCGGAGAGGCCGTGGCTTCAGCGCGCCGGGGTCCAGTCCCGCCGGAAGGCGTCGGGCGCGGGGCGGAGCGGATGCGGGCGGTCGGCGTCGGGCGTGCCGACATAGATCCAGCCCAGCAGCGAGTCCCCTTCCGCGAAGCCGAGGGCCGACTTCACCGCCGGATCCTTCAGCGCCGGGGAGGAAAGCCAGGAGGCGCCGAAGCCCTGCGCGTCGAGCGCGTTGAGGAAATTCATGATCCCCGCCGCGGCGGCGGCCTCCTGTTCCCAGGGCGGCACGCCGGGGCGGTCGTGGTTGATCGCGGCGCCGGCGGCGACCACCAGCGGCGCGCGCAGCGGCTTCGCGCGCTCGATCGCGAGGCGCTCGGGCGGCGTGTCCGGCATCCGCGCCAGCGTGGAGGCGACGAGCAGCTCGCCCAGCGCCTCGCGGGCCTCGCCTGCGATGAAGACGAAGCGCCAGGGCCGCAGCCCGCCATGGTCCGGCGCGCAAAGCGCGGCGGAGACGGCGAGGTCCAGCGCCGCGCGGTCGGGCGCGGGGGCGCGCAGCAGCTTCGCGGGCACGGAGGTCCGGGCGAGCAGGCTGCGGAGCTGGGGAGGAAGGGGGGTGACGTTGTCCGGCATGGATCGAGTTTCCGACATGGAGGGGTGCGGCGAAAGGCCTGTCGCGGGGATGGTGGAGATTTTAATTGCGAATAACTCTCAATCGCAATATCTTTCGCAAGCCAGCCCGGAGAACCTCGATGCGCTCTGCCCCTCTTTCGCCCTTCCTCCTCGCCGCGCCCCCGGTGGTTCCGCGCCCGCCGTCGGAAAAATCGGGAAGCCCGGGCGCGCCCGATCCCGCCGGCCGGAACTGAGGTCGTGTCGGAGATGGCGCCTTGCAACCCGGATCATCGCCCCCTCCCCGGCGAGCGCGCCTTGCTCGACCTTGGCCCGGAGGAGCTTTTCGTCGTGGCCTCCCTCCGCGCCTGGGTCGCGCCGAGAATGCGGCCCGGCGCGCCGCATCCCGACTGGCGCGAGATGTTTCGGCTGGCCGGCGTCGCCGCGCCCGGCGCCGTGGGTTTCGACATGCTGATGTCGGTGGTGGGCAGCGCGGCGCAGCGCCTCATCGAGGTGCGTTGCTGCCGTTGCCCGTCGCTCGGCGCCGACGAGGCGGCGATGCTGCGGCTGGTGAAGGCCATGCAGGAGGGCGACACGCTCAGCGCGCTGGACGTGATCGCGGACTGGGTTCCGCAGGGCTCGGTGGAACCGGCGCTGCGCGGGGTGCAGCGCTTCGCGACGATGATGTCGGCGGCGGGCCATCGCCTGCCCGCGCAGACGATGCCCGTGGCGGCGATGCGGCGGCCCGTCGGGGCCGTGCTGCACTGACCCATAAGGTCAGAGCGCGCCCTGCTCCTTGAGCACCTGCTCGGCGAGCCGCAGCGCGTCGATCGCGGCGGGGAAGCCGCAATAGGCCACCGCATGGGTGAAGACCTCGCTGATCTCCTCGGCCGTGCAGCCATTGTTCAGCGCGGCCACCAGGTGGATGCGCAGCTCGTGCGGATGGTTCAGCGCGCAGATCATCCCCAGCGTGATCAGGCTGCGCTGCTTGCGGTCCAGCCCCGGGCGCGTCCAGAGCGTGGCATAGGCCATCTCCTCGGAGAGAGCGCGCACGGCCGAGTTGAAGGGATTGGTGGTGGTGTCGCGCGCCTCGGTATAGGCGCTGCCGAGGATCTCGCGCATCTCGGCGCGGCCCTTCGCGCGCAGGACCTCATGGGCTTGCGTCTCGTTCATCTGGCTTCCCTCCGGTTGTTCCGAACGAGGTTAGGGCCTGGATGGTCGCCCGCAAGCCGCCGGCTATTCCGGCGACTGGCCCGCGAAGCGCGCGATCAGCCAGGAGGCGGCCGGCCCAGGCGGGATCTCGGTGCGGTAGATGGCCTGGAGGAGATAGGGCGCGCCGCGAAACTCCGGCATGTCGAGCCGCACGAGCCGCCCGGCCTCCAGATCCTCGCGCACCATGGGCAACGGCATATTGCCCCAGCCGATGCCCCCCTTGAGCAGCAGGTGCTTGGAGCCGAGGTCCGCCAGGCGCCAGCTCCGCATGCCGATCACCGCGAAATCCTGCCCCTCCGTCAGCGAGGAGCGGTCCGTCAGCACGAGCTGGATGTGCTCGCGCCCCGCGCCCGCCGGGTTGGGCCCCTGGGCGAGCGGATGGTCCGGCGCGGCGACCGGCACCAGCTCCACATGGCCAATCGCCACATGTTCCAGCCCCGCCAATCCAGTGGTGACCGGCCCCGTGACGCCCAGGCTGGCGCGGCGGTCCAGCACCATTTGCGCAACGGCGCCGAGCGCCTCGACGTGAAGGCGCAGCGTCACGGTCGGGAATTCGGCGCGGAAGGCCTTCAGCGCATCGACCATGCGGCAGGCCGGCAGCATGACGTCGAGCGCGAGGTGAAGCTCGGATTCCAGCCCGCGGCGCAGGCCCTTCACCTTGGCGCGCAGCCCGTCGATGCCGCTCGCCACCGAGCGCGCCTCGGCCAGGACGGCGCGTCCGGCCTCGGTCAGGACGGGGCGGCGCGTTCCCTCGCGATCGAAGAGCGAGACGCCGAGCTGCGCCTCCAGATTGCCGATCGCGTAGCTGATGACGGAGGTGGCGCGGCCGAGCCGCCGCGCGGCGCCCGCGAAGCTGCCGGCCTCGACCACGGCGAGGAAGACGTGCAGCTGGTCCAGAGTGGGGATGCCGGGATCGGACATATCTATGTTCTCGAATAAACCGATCCATATTATCCGCGTTCCATAGATATGCCGATGGGCCTAGTTCTTGGCCACGGCCCGCATGTCCTGGCGCGACGAAGGTTTCGCCAAAGCCGGCCCCTTCAGTCGCAAGCCGGCTCGTGCGCCGGTCCAACCCAGGAGTTCGCCATGGCGAAGGTTCTCGTTCTTTATTACTCGTCCTACGGCCACATCGAGACGATGGCCGGCGCTATCGCCGAAGGTGCGCGCGCGGCGGGCGCCCAGGTCGACATCAAGCGCGTGCCGGAGACGGTGTCCCCGGACATCGCCAAGGGCGCCCATTTCAAGCTGGATCAGGCCGCGCCGGTCGCCACCGTCGCCGAGCTCGCCGATTACGACGCCATCGTCATCGGCACCGGCACGCGCTTCGGCCGCATGTCCTCGCAGATGGCCGCCTTCCTCGACCAGGCCGGTGGGCTCTGGGCGCGCGGCGCGCTGAACGGCAAGGTCGGCGCGGCCTTCACTTCGACGGCCAGCCAGCATGGCGGGCAGGAGACGACGCTCTTCTCCATCATCACGAACCTGCTGCATTTCGGCATGGTCATCGTGGGCCTGCCCTATAGCCACCAGGGCCAGATGACCCTGGCCGAGATCGTCGGCGGCGCGCCCTATGGCGCCACGACCATCGCCGGCGGCGACGGTTCGCGCCAGCCGAGCGCCATCGAGCTCGAGGGCGCGCGCCACCAGGGCAAGCTGGTCGCCGAGACGGCCGCGAAGCTCTTCGGCTGAGCCGGAAGGAAGGGGGCGCCTCGGCGCCCCCTATTCCATCACGACGGCGTGGTCCGGCTTGCCCGCCGGCGCGGCGGATTTCCGCAGCAACAGAAGCAGCGGCAGCACCACCAGGCTCAGCACCATCAGCAGCTTGAAGTCGTCGATATAGGCGATGACGGTGGCCTGCTGCGTCACGATCCCGTCCAGCGCCGCGCGTCCGGCCAGGGTCGTCGGGTCCATCATCTGGTGGATCACGGGGTTCTGCAGCACGCGGTTATAGGGCGTGAGGTAACTGCCGATCTCCTCGTGATTGACCTGGGTGTTGGACACCAGCAGCGCCGAGACGATCGAGATCCCCACCGCCGAGCCGATATTCCGCGAGAGGTTGTACAGCCCCGTCCCCTCGGCGCGCTGATGCGCCGGCAGGGTCGAGAAGGTCACCGTCGTCAGCGGCACGAAGAGGAAGCCGAGCCCCGCGCCCTGGATGAAGCCCGTGACGATGATGGTCCATTGCGAGACGTCGGGCGTCCATCCCGTCATGTCGTACATGGCCCAGGCAGTCAGCAGCAGGCCGGTGGCCAGCAGGATCCGGATGTCCACCTTGCCGATCATCCGGCCCACCAGGAACATGCAGAGCATGGTGCCCATGCCGCGCGGCCCCATGACGAGGCCGGCCGTCACCACCGGATAGCCCATCAGCGATTGCAGATAGGGCGTCATCAGCGCCAGCGAGGCGAGGTAGGTGATGCCGACCACGAAGATGAAGAGGATGCCGACGGTGAAGTTCCGGTCGAGGAAGAGCCGCGGGTTCACGAAGGAATTCTTCGCCGTGAAGGTATGCACGAGGAAGATGTAGAAGGCGGAGGCGGCGATGGTCAGCTCGAGGATGATCTCGCCCGAACCCAGCCAGTTCAGCTGCTCGCCACGGTCGAGCGCGACCTGCAGCGCGCCGATCGCGATGCTCAGCGAGCCGAAGCCCATCCAGTCCAGCTTGCTCGCCCGCGTGATCGGCGTCTCCTGCACGAAGGCGGAGATGCCGGCGAAGGCCAGCAGGCCGAGCGGCAGGTTGATGTAGAACACCCAGCGCCAGGAGATGTTGTCGGTCAGCCAGCCGCCGATCACCGGCCCCAGCACCGGCCCCACCATCACCGAGACGCCGAAGAGCGCCATGGCCGATCCGCGCTCCTCGGGCGTGTAGATGTCGAGGAGGATGGCCTGGGAGAGCGGTACCAGCGCCGCGCCGAAGAAGCCCTGCAGCAACCGGAAGGCCACGATCTGCGGCAGCGACTGCGCCAGCCCGCAGAGGATCGATGCCGCCACGAAGCCCGCCACCGAGACGAGCAGCACGCGCTTGCGCCCGAAGCGCCCGGAGAGCCAGCCGGACGGCGGCGTCATGATCGCCGCCGCCACGATGTAGGAGGTGAGCACCCAGTTGATCTGGTCGGCGCTCGCCGAGACGGAGCCCTGGATATAGGGCAAGGCGACATTGGCGATGGTCGTGTCCAGTGCCTGCATGATCACGGCCAGGATGACGCAGGCCGTGATGGCGCCCCGGTTGGCGATCTTAGCCATCGCCGAACAGGCCCCGCAGGAAGAGCGGCCAGCCGCGCGCATGGCCGGTATCCACCGAGATGACCACGCTCATCCCCGCGCGCAGCTGCGGCAGGCCTTCGGGCGTCTCGAGGCGCACGCGCATGGGAATGCGCTGCACCACCTTCACCCAGTTGCCGCTCGTGTTCTGCGCCGGCAGCAGGGAGAAGCTGCCGGACGAGGCCGGGCCCACGCTGTCCACCACGCCGTGCCATTCCACGCCCGGATAGGTGTCCACCGTCACGGTCACGGCCTGGTTCGGCAGGACGTGCGTCAGCTCCGTCTCCTTGGGGTTTGCATCCACCCAGAGATGGTCGGTCGCGACGACCGCGAAGGCCGGCGTCGCGGCGGCGAGGTACTGGCCTGGCTGCAGCGAGGGCACGTTGGTCACGATGCCGGCCTTCGGCGCGCGGACCACGGTGTGCGAGAGCTGCCGCGCCGCCTCGTCGCGCTGCGCCACGGCCTCCAGGTAGCGCGGGTGCCGCTCCACCGCGATCTGCGGATCGCCGGCGAGATTGGCCGCGATCCCGGCCAGCTGCTGCGTCAGCGAGGCCACCTTCTGCTGCGACGACTGCAGGTTGCGCTGCGCCTGCTCGTAGGTGACCTCGGAGGTCGCCTGCCGCAAGGTGAGCTGCCGCTGGCGCTCCTGGTCGCGGGTGTAATAGGCGACGTCCACCTGGGCCTGGCGGATCTGCGCCTGCATGTCTCCGTAGCTCGCCTTCAGCGCATCGATGTCGTTGGTGACGATGCCGATCTGCGCCTGCGCCCGGTCCAAGGCGAGGCGGAAGGGCTGGTCGTCCAGCCGGAAGAGCACGTCGCCCAGCGCCACCCGCTGGTTCTCCCGGACCGCGATGTCCTTCACGATGCCCGAGACGTCGGTCGAGACGCCGACCATGTCGGCGCGCACATAGGCGTTCTCGGTGGACATGATCCGCCCGCCCGTCACATAGGCAAAGCCGGCCGCGATCAGGGCCAGCGGCAGGAGCAGGAACAGTCCGAGACGCAGGCGCCGGCGGCGATCGGGCGGCGCGGCCGCCGAGGTCAAAGCGGAGGCGGCGTCGATCTCGGGCCGGGGCTTCATCTCAGTCATCGCAGCTGTCCTCGTCTCAGGCCTGGGCATCCGCCGTCTCGACGGGCCGGTCGCAGGCGTCGAGCAGGTTCCGTTTCATCGTGGTGAGCATGTGCAGCAGCTGGGCGCGCTCCTCGTCCGACAGCCCCTCCAGCGCCTCCTGCCGGGTCGCGTCGCCGAGGAGGCGCATGCGGGCGAGCATGGGATGCGCCGCGGGCGTGAGGTACAGCAGCCACAGCCGCCGGTCCGTCGCGTGGCGCCGGCGCTCGACCATGCCGGCCACCTCCAGCTTGTCGAGGATGCGGACCAAAGTGATGGGCTCGATGTCCAGCAGATCGGCGAGGCCGCCCTGGTGGATCCCCTCATTGGCCGAGAGATAGGCCAGCACCTGCCACTGCGCCCGCGTCAGCCCCAGGCAGCGCGCGCGCTGCTCGAAGCGCTTGCGGAGAAGACGCGCGACGTCGTTCAGGACGAAGCCGAGGGTGGGTTGGGGATTGGGCATCCGGAATTTCATGAATTATATGTAAGCTTGTTATAAGCAAGCTTATGATCTGTCAGATAGGTGTCGCCGGTCGGCGATGCAAGGGATCAGGCGGGCGGCATGAGCGAGTGCAGCGACCGGCCCGCGAAGAAGGCGTCGAGATTCTCGATCACCACCTTCTGCTGCGCCGTCTGCGCGCCGCGCGAGAAGGCGGCCATATGGGGCGTCAGCACCGCATTCTCCTGCTGGGCGCAGCCGCTCGGACACATGCGGCTCGTTCTCATAGACGTCGATGCCCGCGCCGAGGATGCGGTTCTGCTCCAGCGCCTCGCAGAGCGCGGTCTCGTCCACCACCACCCCGCGCGAGATGTTCACCAGCACGCCCTGCGGCCCCAGCGCATCCAGGATCTCGGCATTGATGGCGTGGCGGTTCTCCGCATTGGCGCGGACGCCGACGACCAGCACGTCGCTCCATTCCGCCAGCGCCTTCAGGCTGCCGAGATGCGTGTAGTCCACGTCGTCACGCCTGCGGCGATTGTGGTAGCCGATCTCCATCTCGAAGGCGGCGGCGCGCCTGGCGATCTTCAGGCCGATCGAGCCCAGGCCCCAGATGCCCAGCTTCTGGCCCGCGAGGCCCGGCGTCAGCGGCACGCGATCGAGCGACAGGCTCGCCCATTTCCCCGCGCGCACGACGCGGTCGCCCCGCACCAGGTTGCGCCCGGCCGCAATGACGAGGCCCATGGCGAATTCCGCGACCGCCGTGGCATTGGCCTCGCCCGCATGCGTCATCCGGATGCCTCGCCGGGCCGCCTCCGCGCGGTCCACGCCCTCGAAGCCCGTGCCGTAGCAAGAGATGAGGCCGAGATCGGGCAGCGCGTCCATCATCGCCACATCGGTCTTCAGGCTGCCGAGCGTGATCAGCGCGCGGGCCTTCTCCGCGCCGGGTGGAAGCGGCAGCGGCTTCGCGCGATCCAGCGGACCGAAAAGCTCGTAGCGGTCGCTGAGACGGTCGCGCAGCCGGGGCGAGATCGGCATGGCGAAGAGGATGGGCGGCTTCATCGGGACCTCGGCAATGCTCTTGTGCAGAGCAGCATGCGCGCGATGAATCTTCAAGCTGACCCTGTCTGTCGCGCCGCGCGAAGCGGTGCCACAGTCCGTATATGCATGACGAACTGATCCGCCTGACCGCCACCGAGGCCGTGGCCCGCCTCCAGCGCCGAGAGATCTCGCCGCTGGAGCTCATCGACGCCGCCGAGGCGCGCATCGCCGCCGTCGAGCCGGAGGTGAACGCCTTGCCCACCCTGTGCTTCGATCGCGCGCGCGATCACGCCAGGCGGCTGATGGCCGGCGAGGGGCGCGAGCTGGAAGGCCAGGCCGGCTGGCTCGGCGGGCTGCCCGTCTCCATCAAGGACCTGACCGACGTCGCGGGCGTGCGCACCACCTTCGGCTCGCCCATCTTCAAGGACAACGTGTCCAAGGATTCGCATCCCGTCGTGAAGCGCAGCGAGGCGCATGGCGGCATCGTGATCGGCAAGTCCAACACGCCGGAATTCGGCGCGGGCGGCTCCACCTTCAACGAGGTCTTCGGGCGTACCCGCAATCCCTGGAACACCTCGCTCACCTGCGGCGGCAGCACGGGCGGCGGCGCGGTCTCGGTCGCGACCGGCGAGGTCTGGCTGGCCCAGGGCACCGACCATGGCGGCAGCCTGCGCCGGCCGGGGACCTATTGCAGCGTGGTGGGCCTGCGGCCCTCGCCCGGGCGCGTGACGCGCGGGGACGGTGAACAACATCTTCTCCACCCTTTCCGTCCAGGGTCCGATGGCGCGCAACGTGCCCGACCTGGCACTCTTCCTCGACGCCATGGCCGGCTGGTGCCCGCTCGACCCGCTGACCTATGACGCGCCCGCGCGCTCCTATGCCGATGCCGTCGCGGCCGCGCCGACCGAGCGCCCGAAGCGCATCGCCTTCACCGCCGACTTCAACGGCCAGCTGCCCATCGACCGCGAGACGCGCGAGATCTGCGCCAAGGCCGTGCGCGCCTTCGAGGCGGCGGGCTGCATCGTCGAGGAATTCGCGCCGGATCTCGGCCAGCTCGGCGAGGCCTTCCTCATCCTGCGCAGCCAGGCCTTCGTGGTGGACCGCGAGCTCCAGCTCCAGAGCCATCGCGAGTTGCTCAAGCCCGACATCATCTGGAACACCGAGCGCGGCCTGGCCGCCACGCCGAGCCAGCTCGCCTGGGCCGACCGCGAGCGCGCCGCCTTCTTCCGCCGCGTGGCCGCGATGTTCGCGACCTATGATGTCTTCGTCACGCCCGGCGCCGCCACACCCGCCTTCGACGTGATGCTGCGCAATCCCGAGACGATCGCGGGGGTGAAGCTGGAGAACTACATGGCCGGCTCCATGATCAACGCCGCGATCACCCTGGCCGGCTGCCCGGCCGTGGCGGTGCCCTGCGGCTTCGATCAGTATGGCCGGCCGGTGGGTCTCCAGGTCGTCGCGCCGCCGCGGCGGGACGACGTCGCGCTCCAGGCGGCGGCGCTCTTCGAGCAGGCGAGCGGGTTGGACAAGATGGTGCCGGTCGATCCGCGTCCCGGCTCCGTGCCGCCCGGCGAGACGGCGTAGTCAGCGGGCCGGAAGGGTTTCACCGAAACGCCGGTCAACCCTTCCGACACCGCCCAGAGCCGCGCGGCCGTGGTGCGATCGAGCGCATGGGGCTCGATCCCTCCCGGCCCATAGACCATGCCGCCCTGCGCCTCGGGCGAGGTCGCGGCGAAGATCACGGGGCGCGCACCTTCCTCCAGCGTATGGGCCAGGTTGGGCTCGCCCCTCCCCTCGCCGCCTGCCGGCGCGAAGCCGGGATGCACGGCATGGCTCCTCAGCGCCCAGCCCTGCGCGCGGGCCCAGCGGTCCAGCTCCAGCGCGAAGAGCAGCGCCGCCAGGCCGGACTGCCCATGGGCGGTCCAGGCGCCGTAATGGCGTTCCGTCTGCAGGTCGTCGAAGGCGATGCGGGCACAGCGATGGGCGAGGCTGCTCACCGTCACCACCCGCGCCGCGAGGGCGGCCAGCAGCCGCGGCAGCAGCCGCAGGGTCAAAGCGAAGGGCCCCAGATGATTGGCGGCCAGCTGCATCTCGTAGCCGTCCCTGGTGATCCGCCGGCGCGAGAGGGCCGGCGCACCGCCGTGGTTCACCAGCAGGTCGATACGCGAA